>CAJWEZ010000029.1 GCA_913030605.1 uncultured Spirochaeta sp. | reverse complement strand
TGGAGCGCCGACTTCACTCTGCCCGAGCCCTTCGAGGGCAGCTACGACGAGGCGGAGCACCTGTGCGCGCAGCACGGCTTTCTTGTCGCCATTGGGGCGGATCTTGATCCATTGGCCCAGCGCGCCCGCTTCCAGCGCGATCAGCTGGCCGGGGCTGAGGCCGCCCTGGCGCAGCAGGTCGCCGGCACGGTGTGCCACGAACTCGACGACCTGGCCGAACCGCCAGGGTGCGGCCCCGGGAATGCGGAACTGCAGGTAGATCTCCGCCGCGCGGACGACGGCCCGGTCATCCGCCGGCAATGCCTGCAGCACCGAATAGCCGAAGGCATCGGCGCGGGCGTTGGCGGTGTAGAGCGCCGCTTCTTCCGCGGCGTCATAGCCGGCATTGCCGAGAAGGCCGTTGCCCGGCTCGCGCACCGCGAAACGCCGGCCCGCATTGTCGGTTGCCGGAAGGAAGCGGGCGAAGGAGCCGCGCCTTATGCCGTCCGGATCGAGGTTCAGGACATAGGTGCCGTTGGGGGTCTGGATATGGGCGAGGAATTCGCTGTCCTCACCGCCGGTCCGGTAGAATTCCCCGATGCCGTCGAACTGGTTCTGCGCGATCGCGGCCAGAAGCCCGGAGGCCGCGTCCAACGGAGCGTATCCCTGAACGCGAACCGAAAGATCGTACAGCCGACGGATGTCCGAGTACGGCGCATCCTCTCCGATCGTGAGCGCATCCACCGCCGGATCGATCAGCGGTCGGAGCGACGTGGCCAGAGAGACGCTCAGGGAGCCGTTGGCGGGGGCGACCGCCGATGGAATCTCGACACCCTCGACGGTCGTGGCACCGCCGGCCCCCGACGGACGCTCCCCGGAGGGCGCCTCGTTGTCGGACGTCACACCGTCTCCGTCCGCGGCGATCGTGCCGGTGGAGGTAAACGCCTCCGACACGATCGGTGCATCCACGATGACCCGCGACTCCAGGACCTCGGCGATCTCGTCTCCCCGGGAGGTGAACCGGATCGCGCCGCGACCGGCGCGGTGCGCCTCGAGAACAAACGGCAGTTCGAACGCCCCACCCGCCGGGACCACAATCTCCTTGGTGGCCTCGTCGGCGACGGTGAGAATGTCGGATTCCGCCGACACCTCGACCACCTGATCCGTGTCGGTCGTATTCGTGAGAATCACGCCCGCTGCGGCGGTGTCGCGCACACGAAAGCGACGCGGGAGCGCGGTACGGACGTTGATCGGGTTCTGAACCATGAACTCGCGTTCCTCAAGGCCCAGTCGGTACCCGTGGAGCGCGACGGCGGTCATCCGATAGGTGGTCAGACTGTCGGGAAGCGAGAACTGCACCCGGGCGCGTCCATCCGCGTCGGTCCGCACCGCCGGCTCAAACAGCGCCAGGGGGTTGAAGTCCTCCCGTTCCTCCAGTTTTGCCGCGTCACCGCCCTGGAGCGTTGAAATATCGTAGGTGAGCGGCCGCAGTAGCAGCCGTCGGCTGTCGTCACCGCGAACGCCGAGGGGAAAGTTGCGCGGGTTGTAGAAGAACTCCAGCGGGTTCGGAACGTGATAGTCGTTCAGGTCGAGGACTCCGCGATCGACCGCCAGAATCGTCACCTCCGCGTCCGCCACCGGCTCCCCGTTGTGCGTGACCTCCACCAGCACGTCGGCGTCGTCCCCGGGGCCGTACGCCTCCCGCGAAGGGGTAACCTGCACGTCCAGTTCCACCGCCGTGGTTGCCACGTTCACCGAGGTGATGCCGAACAGTCCCCGCGGTTTTCCCAGGTCCGGTTCGTAGTAATCGTCCTCGGTCTCCGTCCGGGACGTGAAGCTCGAGAGTGCGACGTAGAACACCGGCACGTAGTCGACGCGCACCGGCACCTCGATAATCTCGGTACTGCCGGACAGTTCCACGACGCGCTGGTCCATGAGGCCCTCGCGTTCAACCGTGAGCAGATACCGCCCCTCGGGGATCGGGCTCTGCACGAGGATCCGCGCCGTCTCTCCCGGTTCGTAGACCGACTTGTCCACCACCAGATCGATGTCCTCCGGGGTCTGGCTTGCCGTGGCGACCCATCCGCTCCCGGTGGCGTAGAACGGAATCTCGGTGCGCGTCGCGCGCCCCGCCGCATCCGTGGAAACGAAGAACAGCGTGTAGCGTCCCGGGTCGGACACGGAGAACCGGTAATCGAACGTCCCGTCGGTGAGGGGGGCGTCCTCCTCGTACAGCGTTTCCTCCACGTACTCCCAGCGCGTGTTTAGCCCGCCGTAGATGCCCTGCTGCGGCGCCTCGCGCCACTCGCCTTTCGCGAGCCCGTAGTGGATCGTGCCGTCGGTGGTGATGGCGTCGGTGGTGATGGCGTCGCCATCGATCGAGACCAGCCGGGCGCGGGCAACGATCTCGCTGTCGGTGGGGACAAACCGTGACCACCACCCGCTGCTGGATCCCTGGACAAACCGCGCGGCGACGTAGTGGTCCGCGGGATGGACCACACGGGAGGTGGTGTGGGCCACCACCTGGCGGTCAACATCCTCCACGCGCGCCTCCACGGTGTAGCGGTAGGGCTTGCCGGGGAGTTCCTGGCCGCTGGTACCCACCTCGAGACCGGCGGTTCCCGCGGCGCTCAGGGAGCCGTCGCCCCGGGCCACCGTTGCGGTACGGCCCCATTCGCTGGTACCGACCGTCCAGTCCTCCCACTGCGGCCCCGGCGGCACATAGCGCACCGGCGTGCGCGTCCAGTGATACTGGTACGAGGCCCCGCTGAGCGTCCCTCCGGCGAGGTAGCTGGCGGCGATACTCACCGACACCGGCTCCCCGACGATGGAAACGCGATCCGACGGAATCGAGGTCACCTCGAAGGCGACGCGACGAAGACTGCCCACGTGGAAGCGAACGGTCTCCCGCGACGAGGAGGTGCGCGTGCTGCGATATTCCAGGGAATAGTCGCCCGAATCCAGCCCCTCCGGCAGCTCGAGACGACCGAAAAACCCGCCGGACGCGGACAGCTGACCCGCCGACCGCCACACCTCTTGTCCGTCGGTGGCATCGGTAATGACGACCGAGTACGGCGATTCCGCCGGCGAAAACCCACGCGCGGTCTGCAGCCAGTGAATGCCGCGGAACGCCAGCTCCTCGCCGGGCTGGTACATACCGCGGTCGGTGAACAGGTGAACGCGGTCCTGCGGCTGCAGAACGCGGTTGGGCCGCTCGGTCGAACGAACCCCGAACCGGTACGGGTTCTGGGTGGAGTTCACCAGCATCTCGGCGATGTCCCCCTCGTACCGCACCCGGACGTGCACGTCGTCGGCGTCTGAGCGCCAATCGGTATCGAAGTTCGCGGCGTACGCGCCGTCGGGGATGCGAACGGCCGCCAGCCCGGTGTCGTCGGTCGTGGCGGTGTACCGGGCGCCGCGGAGGTTAAAGACCTCAACCGAGGCACCCGCCACCGACGACCCGTCGGAGAGTCGGTTGACCCACACCAGGGCGCGGTTGAACGCGTAGCGCGTCGTGATTCCCAGATCGGTCACCTGCACGGCGACCTGGTCCGATTCCACCGTGTCCCGACCGCGGCGCACCAGCGAGGGATCCTTCTGCGCGCTCCAGTCGAGAAACACCGTGCCGTGACCGGACTCGTTCAGGTACTCACCCAGGTCGACGCGGTTGAAATACACGTAATCCGGTTGGTCCCCCGCGAGCTCGTAGGGGGATTTCGCCACCGTGCGATTCACCCCGAAGAACGTGTCACCACCGCGCAAACCCAGACTGAACCCGACCAGATTTCGCGTGGTAAACACGATCGCCGGGTCGAACTCCGCTTCCAGGTGCCGCAAGCCTGAGCGTTGGGAGGGGAAATCGATCCGCGGGTCCGGCCGGGGAATCGTGTAGGTGAGCGTGGTGGGCGCCCCCAGCGTTCGTCCGTAGGCGTCGGTCACCCCGGCGGGAACGTCGACAGTCACCGTCTGCCCCGGACGGGCGCCGGGAACGAAGAACCGGATGTCGGCGTACGACCGGTCCACACCCTCCGGTTCCACCTTCTCGCCGTCGAGCCGCACCACGTACGCCGCCTCGGCGGCGTCCTCGGCCAGGGGGTGAGAGAAATCGAGGAACACCGGATAGGAGAACGGCCGGTTGTCCATGGGAAACGAGCCGCGGTACGACGTGAGGCGCTCGGCACCGAACGCGGCGAGGGTATCGACACTCAGCGTCTGTTCCGACGCGGTCTGCGGATACCCTTCAGCAGGCCGAACGCCCCGTTTCAGCGTCACGACAACGCGGGTTCGCTCCGGCGGCGGCTGGTCCAGGACGACAAGGGCGGCTCGGTCGGTGCGGGAGGCGAGCTCCGGCGGGTAAGTGGGTCGGCCGAGCGAGAACACCTGCGGCGTGTCGTTCCAGGAGACGGACAGACCCTGCTCGATCGACGACAGGTCCACCGGCTGGTTGAACTCCAGAACGAGCGTCCGGGCCACCGACGGCGGAACATCGTAGCGGCCGGGAAACGGTTCTTCCGGCGTGCCGGCATACGAGTTCACCACCTCCAGCCGCTGACTGAACATCTCGAATGTGAAGTCCGCGGGGAGCGCGTTGTCCCCGAGGCTGGTGACACCGCCGTGAACGGTCACGGTGTACGCAGGGTGGTCAAACAGCGACGCCGCGGGCTCAAAACTGAGCGTCCGCGTTCCGTACCAGCGGTAGGTTCCGTCCACGGCCGGCTCAACGGTCATGATCGGGCCGGCATCGATCTCCGCTCCCAGGCGCGCCACCGGAACCATCGGTTGACTGAACATCACGTACACCCGCGGCCGCGCGTTTTCGGCCGGCAGGAGCCCCTGCGGACCCCAGTCCACGATTTCGAGTTCCGCGTCGCCGAGATCGAGCACGGGCGAGGCTTCCACCGCCGAGGTGTCGGCGGCGTAGTAGTCAATCGTTCCCCGGGAGAGGTCGATCTCGCCGGCCACCGCGCCGGTCCGTTCCCGCAGGGGGCGTTCGACCACCGCTACCAGCTCGCGGGCGGCGTTTTTGGTGGTGTCGTTCACCAGGGTCGCTTGAACTCCGACCACCGACGCGTCCGTGGCGGCCGCCGCCGACCTATCGCCCGATGAGCCCGTTTGGCCGCACGCGGCAAGCAGCGCGAACAACGAACCGAGCGTGAGGATGCGAACGTGTCGTCTCCCGATCATGAGTTCCTCCCGTCGACCATCCCGAGAAGTCGCGTCGTGGTGTTCCAGTTGCGGATCGTCATCTGCCGGTAGATCGGCGTGCCGACGATCTTCGGCATGTAGCTCCGCGACGCGGCGTCGATCCGGCGGGTGAAGAACACCGCACCGTCGCCGGCGACCGCCGTGTCCACACCCTCCCGCACGGGGAGGTCCGCCGCCACCGCCTGGGCGTCGAGCTCCGGCATCAGAAACATCACGTCGTAGCGAAACGCGTCGGGGTCCCCGCCGAACCCGGTCGGAGCGCCGGCAACGATCGCCGCCAGGCGTTCGGCGGAGAGCACCACCGAGGTCACCTCGTTCGCCAGAAGGTCCGACAGCGCGTTCCCGATCCGGGAGCGCGCCTCGTCCTCCGTCGCCGCGGCATCGTTCCAGATGACGTTGCCGCTCTGAATGTAGGTGCGAACACCGTCGAAGCCGCGCTCGGCGAGAAACGCCCGCAAATCCGCCATGCGAATCACGTTGTTCCCACCGACGTTGATCCCGCGAAGCAGTGCCAGGTAGGTCGTCATATCGAATAGAGAGTACCGCGCGCCGCAGGGGATGTCATCACACATTCACAGTATGTTCGAAAAACATATTGATAAAAACTCAATATTCGTGCATGATATTTTTCATGATACACATCATTAAATCCTCTATTTTGTTCGTGATGCTCACGGTCGTGGGTGTCGCGAGCGTTGCGAGCCAGACGCCGCCGGCGTTGGAGCTCTACGGGTCGGTGGGCTACGGACGTGTACTGAGCGGGTTCCAGAAGGACCTCGCGGAAGATGCACTCGATCCGACCCCGGACACCGTCAATCCATTCGAGTTCAGAATCGGTGCCGCGGCGTATCCGGTGGTTCCGTGGCTGGGTGTCGAGGCGTACTACACGGCGATCGGTCGTACCAGCGCCAACAGCGACCAGGTGTCGGAAGCGCTGAGTCTGTACGAATACACCGCCGTCGCCGGTGGCGTGGCGCTGCGCGGCTCGTGGCCCATCGAGGGAGGGTTCGGACTCGCAACCCTGAGCGGGGGGCTCCGGCGTTCCTCACCTGCGATCGCCGGCGAGTTCGAGGACGTACTGGGCTTCACCACGTCGGACATCGACCCCGGAACCGGGTGGTACGTGTCCGGTCGTTTCGGCGGTACCGGTGGGATCTTCTACGGCGCCATGCAGATCGATTACATCGCCGACACCGGCACGGTTGTCTCGTCCGGCCGGACGTTTGACGGCAATCACTTTCTGTTTCATTTTCTCGTCGGCCTGGGCCTGTTCGGTTCCGACGCGTAGTCATATGGGAGGAGTCGCCGCCTGGCGCGCTACTCCTCCACGATCGCTTCCAGGGCGTCGCGGTCCAGCACCCGCACCCGGGGATAGTCGCTGTCGATGACCCCGCGGTGCACAAACTCGTTCATGACCCGATTGAGGTGTCGCTGCGTGGTGCCAAGCAACGACGCCAGAATCTCCTTGGACGGCAGTTCCGCGACGCCGTCAGCGTCCATTTTCGACATCACCATAAGCGCACACCGGCTCGCCACCGGGAGCACGCCGGTCATCTGAACCGCGTTGGAATCGATCAGCTTGCGGCGTACCTCGTCCAGGAGAAACCGCAGAAACCGCGGATCGTCGGCCCCGTGGCGCTGCACGATCTGCTTGGACACCGCGAGCGTCGTGGTCGGTTTGATCGCGAACACATTGCTCCGGATCGGGTGATCGTTGAGCACCTCCAGATCGCCGATCGCAGAGAACGGGTCCACCACCGCGAGTACCGCCGCCTTCCCGTTCATGTGAAAGTGCGTGCACTGGAGCCGTCCCTCCACCAGGAGATAGAGGTCGGAAACCGTCCCATCCTCCCGCAGGATCGTTTCGAACGCGTCGAACCGTCGCAGCCGGAGATTTCGCAGTATTGGCTCGGGGAATGAGCGGTCCAGTCCAAACCGGGACACGTAGGTCGCAATCGTGCTGTCGTCCGTACCGTGGTCCATATGTCCCCATAGTACCGCCAACGCCGGTGTATGGGTCGGACATATGTCCTCGTCCGACCCCGGGAATCCTCCTATGTTGGAACACGACCCGACAGGAGGACGTATGGAAACCAGAACGAACGATGTGGACACCCGGACGCTGTACGAACGGATCGCCCTTGGCAACAGCTTCGCCGACGCCGAGGACCGTGCCGAACACACGCCGGCTTCAGCGGCAGTGGACGCCGGATCATCGGAACGCATATTCAACGGCTGGTGGGACGACCGTTTTGCCCGACGGATGAAAGAGTTGGTCGCAGGGACCAGCAAACGCCGTCCGCGAACGCCGTGAATCAGGAGATATCTGAATCGAGCGACGTGGAGCCTCCTGTCGCCGGCGCTGGACGCCTGCGACGCCGTCGGGGCCCGCCCGTTCCCGCTGGACATTCACCCACACGGGCAACAACGATCAACGACAATGGAATAATTGTCGAATACCATTGCATTAATATGATTAAATAGTGTAGATTATCAGCTCATCATGAAAAAGAAATTCAATTATCGTTCTCTGGTCCGAAAAGTGGCACTGCTCACAATTGTCGGTGTCTTTCCGGGTTTGGCCTCCTGCGCCCAGGAAGAGCTATGGGTTGCGGACACCTACGTCGTCGTCGAAGGGACGATGCCGGATCTCCCCGCGTTCGATTCCGACACGCTGATCCCGTTGTATACAACGGTCGACTACACGGGAAATGTGCCCGATCTGGGGAGGGTTGTTCGGATTCCGAACTCCAGCTATGTGGCGCTCTCCTACACAAACGAAGGACGGTCGTTCAGCAACACTGTACACTCGCGGTCGTCCGGCGACGACTGGGCGTTCAGCGAGGATGACTACATCCTGTGGGCCGCTATCGACGTCGACCGGGACGGGGTCCTGAGTTCAGGAGACTACTACTACCCCTACGTAAACGGCACAGCTCAGGTTATCAGCTTCACGATTTCCAACAACGAAAAGACGTACATCACCATCGATAACGACAAGTTCGGAGTCATTCCGTAGCCGGGGCTCGCGCCCTTCGGCACCGATGTCCCGATCCGTGCCTCCGTGAAAACCTGAAGCCCGGACGGTCGTGGAGCTCGTCCGGGCCAGTCCCCTATACTGTACCGGGAGGAAACACATGTCGCACTCAGAACTGATACCGGGGATGTTCCACACCCTCGCGTGGTACAACCGACAGGTGAACCAGGCGATCGCGGAGCTGGCTTCGAAATACGGCGAGGTGTTCGCGCGCGCCGGGACCACCCACTTCGGGTCGGCCACGGAACTTCTGTTTCACATCGTCGATTCCGATGTGGTGTGGCTGCGTCGGCTCTGGCTGGGCGTGGATCCGGCGCCGACCGCGCCGGATCGCGGCGACGGATCCCCGGAACGGTGGTCGACGGTACGGGAGGCGCTGGACTCACGCATCGCGGCCTACTGCGGGGGCCTCACGGCGGAGAACCTCGCCGAGGAGGTGTCCTACGCCAACTCCGCCGGCACCCGCTACACGCAGCCCCGGTGGCAGTGCCTGCTGCATATGTTCAACCACCAGACCCATCACCGCGGCCAGATAGCCCAGGTCCTCGACGAGCACGGCGTCACCAACGACTACTCCAACCTGGTGTGGTACCTCCGCGACGAGTGATCGATCGCGGCGCCGCGCCCCTCCGGCGGCGACCGCTTACCGGATCGCGGCGATCGCTTACCGGATCGCGGCGATCGCCGCGGCGGCGAACTCCCCCACGCCACCGTCGATGCGGTAGTCGGCGATTTCATCCAGCGGTGTCTCGCCCCGGGTGACGATCGCCAGGCGGGCGCCGTTGTTGCGCGCCACCACCGGAATCGTCGCCGCAGGCTGCACCGTGAGCGTGGAGCCCATCGCCAGCAGCAGGTCGCAGCCGGAGAGCATCGCTTCGGCCCGGGCGATCTCGCCGGCTTTCAGGCTCTGGCCGAACATGACGGTCGCCGGTTTGAGGTATCCGCCGCAGGCGTCGCATCGGGGCACGTCGCTCTCGGCCAGCGGTCTGCCGGCGCCGCTCCCCTCGGCACCACCGGACAGGATCGCCGCGAGGGGATCGAGGATATCGCCGGCCGGGTGCCGCGCGCCGCACCCGATGCACTCCACCTCAAGGTTGGTGCCGTGGAGGTTCACGATGAACTCCGGCGAGAGGCCGCTCTTTTCGTGAAGTCCGTCGATGTTCTGGGTGATCACGCCCTGGAGCCGTCCGCGGTCCGCCAGCGCCCGCGCCAGCTCGTGGGCGGGACCGGGACGCGCCTCCCGCATGGCGGGCCACACGGACGCCTTGTGGGTCCAGTACTCCACCCGTTTTTCACCGTCCGCAAGAAACTCATCGTAGTACACCGGCTGGTAGCGTTCGTACTGTCCGCCGCTTCCGCGGTAATCCGGGATTCCGGAATCGGTGGAGACACCGGCACCTGAGAACACCACAACCCGAGTCGCGGTCCTGATTGCGTCCATCAGTGCGATCTGATCATTCCTCATGCTGAATCCTCCTGCCGTGGGATTCCACCTGGCCGATCTCCGTCGGCGGTTCACTCGCGGCGCCGAGTTCGTGGAGTCGTCGGGCGGTGGGCAGAATGCGCCGCTCAAAGGAACCGGCGGCGTCGTTGAAGCGGTCGGCGGCCTGGTTGATGCTCGCGCCGACCTTGTTCAGGTGCTCCGCAAAGGGTCCGAGGCGCTCGAGGAGTTCACGCCCCGCCCGGGAGATCGCCTCCGCGTTCTCCGAGAGCTGCACCTGCATCCAGCCGTAGGCCACCACGCGCAGCAGTGCCAGAAAGCTCGCCGGCGCCGCCACCACGACCTTGTTCGCCAGAGCGTACTCCAGCAGATCCGGGTCGGCGGTAAAGGCGGCGGACAGTCCGCTCTCATAGGGGACAAGGAGCACCACGAACTCCGGTGCCCGCTCAAACTGCTTCCAGTACGCCTTGGTCGCCAGCGCCTGGATGTGACCGCGCAGCGCCCCGGCGTGGCGCTTCAGCGCCTGTCGGCCCAGCTCCGGCGACGCTGCCTCCTGCGCCTCGAGGTACGCGTTCATGGGGGCTTTGGCGTCCACCGGCATGATCGCCCGCGAGGGCAGATGCACGATCAGGTCCGGTCGACCGCGACCGTCGCCGCCGCCGGCCTGCTCGTCGAAATCCACGTGCTCGCTCATCCCCGCCAGTTCCACCAGACGCCGCAACTGAACCTCACCCCACTTGCCCCGCACGTTGGGCGCCCGGAGCGCCTGATCCAGGGAACTGGTCGCCTGCTGCAGGGCGCGGTACTGCTGCGAGATCATCTGGATCTGCTCCGTAATTCCCTGGTACGCCCCCTGCCGCTTCTCCTCGAGCGTCCGGACGTGGGCATCGAGCTTCCGCAGCTCCTCGCTCACCGGATTCACCAGGCCGGAAATCTCGAGCTTCTGGGAGTTCCAGTCCGCCTTCATCGCCCGGGAAAACTGGTCGAGCTGCGTCTTGCTCTGCTCGGTGAGGGTGCGGGTGCTCTGCTGCAGCGTCCGTGACGCCAGCGACTCAAACGTTTCCCGCAGTGTGTGTTCCGCCTGCTGCAGCCACGCCAGCCGCTCGGCATCGGCTGCGGCCCTGCTCCGCAGTTCCACCGCCTCGGCCTGTGCCCGGTCCGCCCGGGTGCGGGCCTCGTCGCGCTCCGAGGTGCGCTCCGCGAGGCGCTCGCGCAGTCCGGAGACCTCCGCAGCAGCAGCTGCCCGGCGGGTCGAATCCCGCAGGCGCATCACCAGAACGGTAAAGACAACCGCAACCAGCGCGACGGCGGTGGCGAGGATGGCGGTCTGAAGCACGGGGTCCATGGGATTCAGAATAGCGGCGCCGGGAGGGATCTACAACCGTATGTCTGCCCTCCGATCGCTTGAAAATTTTGAAGAGAATCATTTTAATTATTTGTGAAATCGTATGTTTGATGAACGCGTCTGGGATACCGTGACACAGATCGTCGCCGAACGGCTCCGGTTGAGCATTGGAGAACTGGATCGTCTTCGGCGCAATCCGGTCGCCAAACTCATCGCGGCAATGCCGTTTATCGCCGCGTGCGAAAACCCTGACCGGGTCGCGACGCAGCACCTTGCGACCTATCTCCTCGCTGAATCCGCCGAAAATATCTTCGATCACCGCCGCGAGGACGACCGCGACGTGTTTACCCGCCTGGAGCGGATTTCGCATTTCCCCGGCGGTGACAGGCGCCTGATCCAGCGCGGCATGAGCCTCCTGGCACTGGTCATGATCGCCGATCACGATCGCGATCGGGAGACAGACCGGGCCCAGTCGGTGTACAATCCCCTTGTGTCCGGCGCGTGGAACGCCGACGAGATCCGAAGACCGTTGGTGAAACGGATTCGTGCAACGCCGTGCGCCGAGATGGACGCAATCCTTGATCTCGAGCGTGCGCTTCGTGGGAACTGGAACTAAACCGGGACTGATCGACAGGTTCTTCTCACTGCAGCTGTCTCAGAAGATCAACTACGCCTTTGCCTTCTTCTTCTTCGTGGGCATCTTCCAGGACATCTTTGACTACGGCGGCTTCACCGACGTGTTTCAGCTCACCGGGGCCCTTGCGGTCGTGGTATTCGTCGTCCTGGCGCAGTTCGACAACGTGGCGATTCGCTTCATGCAGTTTCTGCTGCTCCTGCTGCTCTCGTTCTTCCTTGTCCTGACCAACGACGATCCGTCTCAGCTCTCGGCGTTCATTTTGCTGTCCGTTTCCCTGGCGGCGGCGTACAAGATGGCGCTGTTCGGCAGGAAAACGCTGACGATTCTCGGGATCACCGTCGGGCTCACCTTGGTGTTTGCGTACGCCGCCGGGGTCAGCCACGGATTCTCGGTGTGGCAGCGCATCAACGTCATCAACTTCGTGCTCGTCTATCTCGGGCTGCTGTTCTTCATCTTCGAGGAGGAGACGCTCTCGCTGCGCCGTCAGCGGGACATCCTCACGCGGCGGGCCGAGTCGATCCAGCCGTTTGCGGAACTCGGGACCAATGTGGCCGGCCTGGTTCACGACATGAAAAACGATATCGCCGGCCTTTCCGCACTTGCCTCGGTCGAGCGGCTCTCCGACAATCATGACACCGCCGCCACACTGCAGCGCTACGCGGAACGCCTGGACGATCGCATCGAGTCTATCCTCTACGTGGCAACCGCCGGCGACCACCACGAGCTGGAGCCGATCTCTCTGGGCGAGGTGCTTCGGCGCGTCGTGTACTACTTCGTCGAGGTGAACAGGGACCTGAAACACGCGGTCCATCTGGACCTGTACGTGCCGGAAGAGGTCGTGGTGGAGACGCGCCGCAACGCGCTGCTGTCGATTCTGGAGAACGTGATCACGAACTCGATCGAGGCCACCGAAGGGTTCGCCGATCGCACAATCACGGTGCGGGCGGTGCCGTCGCGGGAGGGTGCCGTGATCACGATCGAACACCGCGGTCGCCACCTTCCGTGGAAGGAAGCGGTCGGCACCCCGATCGACGTCCGCAGCAGTCAGTTCTTTCGTCGTGGACGGTCCGCGCGGAAGGACGGCACGGGTCTGGGAATGATCAACGTCATCCGGGCGCTCGAGGTCATCGACTCCCGGATGACGATGGAAAACCTGGCGACCGGGGTACGGTCGACAGTGTTTCTGAAGAGCGCCGGAACGGGGCGGGCGATCCCGGACGAACGGTCCGTCACCGAACCCGCCACCGACGGCGTCTGATACGATCCGGCGCTGGAAAGCGCCGGACCCGCGCGAGGCGCGTACGCCCGTTTACGCCTGCTGCGCCGGATATCCCGCCGGCTCCAGCACCGTGTTCACAGTGTTGAGGTCCGGGGCGGTATCGCCGCTGTATTCAATCACCAGCCGCTTGTCTTTGGCGGTGGCCTTGACCTTCTTCACGCCGGCGACGCCCTCAAGCGCGGCGGTCACCTTGGCCTCGCAGTGGCCACAGTTCATGTCGGGTACGGTGTACTCCACCGTGTTGTTCTTGCTGAACAGTCCCATATCGGTACTCCTTTCGCGTGTTTCATTTCGTTCCTCCCTCCGGAGGATTCGCTTCAGATGCAGTGAGTTGCTCACAACCGTGATCGAGCTGAACGCCATGGCGATCTCAGCCACCACCGGGTGCAACAACCCGGTGACCGCCAGCGGGATGGCGACCAGGTTGTAGAAGAACGCCCAGAAGAGGTTGGTGCGGATCTTCCCGAAGGTGCTCCTCGAGATCTCCACCGCCCGCGGAATCATCGCCAGACTCGAACTCATGAGCGTGATGTCCGCCGACTCGATCGCGATGTCGGTGCCGGTCCCGATCGCGATGCCGACCTGCGCCTGTTTGAGCGCCGGGGCATCGTTGATCCCGTCTCCGACCATGGCCACCACGCGACCCTCGTCCTGCAGTCGCCGCACGGCGTCGATCTTCTGCGCCGGCAGCAGTTCGGCGTACACCTCGTCGATGCCCGCCCGCTGCGCGATCGCCCGGGCGGCGGTCTCGTTGTCGCCGGTCAGCATCGCGGCACTGAGCCCGAGCTCGTGGAGCCGCGCGATCGCCTCCGTGGCGTCGGCCTTGATCGCGTCGGCGAGACCGTAGGTGGCCACCAGCCGACCGTCGGCGGCGGTACCGACCACGGTCATGCCATCCGCCTTCCACGCGTCGGCGCGGCCGGCGATATCCTCGGACACCTCGACGCCCTCGGCGCGCAGCCAGCGCATGCTGCCCACCAGCACACGATGACCGGCCACCGTGGCGCGGATGCCGTGGCCCGGAACCGCCTCCACGTCGCCGGCCTCCGGAGCAACGGCGTGCCCACCGGAACCTCCGTCTGCGACGTCCTTGGCCAGTTCATCCTCGATGTGGCTGCGAATCGCCCGCGCCAGGGGATGCTCGCTTTGCTGCTCCACCGCCAGCGTCAGCAGCCGAGGGTCTGTTCCGGCGATCGCGTGGCCGTCGTGTTCCGCCATGCGAACCTCGGGACGTCCCACCGTGAGCGTTCCGGTCTTGTCAAAGACGATCGTCTGGAGCTCACGCGCCGTCTGGATCGCCTCCCCGTTGCGGACCAGGACGCCGTGTTCGGCGCCGTAGCCCATACCGACCATGAGGGCGGTGGGTGTCGCGAGGCCCAGTGCGCAGGGACAGGCGATGACCAGCGTGGCGATCGCCGCGGAGAGCGCGGCAGATACATCCATCCCGGCGGTACCGATGACCCCGGTCGCGGTCAGGGTCAGCCACCCGGCGAAGGTGAGCAGCGACAAAATGAGGATCGCGGGGACGAAGATCGCCGTGACCCGGTCGGCGAGTTCCTGAACCGGAACGCGGGAGGCCTGCGCCTCCTCCACAAGATCAACGATCTGAGAGAGGAACGTGTCGGCGCCGGTGCGTTCGATGCGTACCTCGACCGTTCCCATCTGGTTGATCGTGGCGCCCACCACGGGACTGCCGGCTTCCTTGTCCACCGGCACCGATTCGCCGCTGACGATCGACTCGTCGATGCTGGTGGTGCCACGCAGGATCGTCCCGTCGGCGGGGATTTTCTCGCCGGGCCGCACGCGGACCGTGTCTCCTACGGCGAGCTCCGCCACGTCGATCAGTTCCTCGCTGCCGTCGGCGCGCAGACGGGTCGCCTGCTTGGCTCCCATTTCCAGCAGCTGCTGAATGGCGGAACTGGCGCGCCCGGTGGCCTTCACCTTGATGTAGTTGCCGATGAAGTTGATCGCCACAATCATGGCACCGACGGAGGTGAAGTCACCGATCTCGACGCCAAAGACGCGCAACACCCCGGTGGAATACGCCGCCAGCGACCCGATCCCGATGAGCGAGTCCATGGTAAACGCGAGGTTGCGGAACGAATTCCACGTACTGCGAATCACCGGCCACCCGATTCCGAGGATAACGATACCGGCAAGGGCGAGCGTGACGAGCTCACCGGGAAGTCCCGGGAGAACCTGCACACCCCACACCATGCTGAGGAGCATACGGACCATGAGCGGCAATGTGACGACCCACGACCAGATCAGCCGGCGCCGTTCGCTCCGAAGATGCTCCTCCGCCTGGGCGCGCCGTTCATCGGGGTCCACGACGGCGTATCCTGCGTCGTGCACCGCCTTTTTCAGTGTTTGCTGCAACTCATCGGCGGTACCGGCATCGACACCGTCGTCGAGTTCAAGAAGGGCCTTTCGGCCGGCGAAGTTGACCTGGGCTACCGAGACCTGGGGCACGTTGCCGAGAGCCTTTTCCACGGCGGCGGCGCAGGAGGTGCAGGTCATGCCTTCGATGTGAAGTTGAAGATTCTGTCCCACGACACCTACAGGATGCATCGGATTGCCCGCTTGGTCAACCACCCCCCGGGGGTGGGGTGTTGCCATCACCCATCGAATGGCGTATGGTATCGACATGTCAGACGCGACACAGGACCCCCAGGTTCAGCCCGCCGACCATTCCGACGCGGCAGAGTCCACTTCGCCCCGTCCGCTTCTCGGCCCCCACGGCGTCAACCAGGCCGCCCTCACGCGGATGAAGAGTATCGAGGGGCAGGTGCGGGGCATCCAGAAGATGATCGAGTCAGAACGCTACTGCATGGACATCGTCGATCAGATCTCCGCGGTCCGCGCCGCCCTTGCGAAAGTGAGCGAAAACATCCTGCGCCGCCACATCGAAACGTGCGTGGTGGACGACCTGCGCACCGGCTCGGAGGCGGAGCAGCGACGGGTGGTAGACGAACTCGTGGAGGCCGTCTCGCGGCGAATGCGCTGAGGGGCGCCGGGGCCGCGCACGGACCGGCGGCGGTGCGGACCAGCCGCGATCGCACGGTCGACATCGCCAGTTCGCGCCTCCGCTCCAATCACGTCTTTTTTTTCGAATATTCTCGAAATACCTTGCCAGAATTCCCGAAGTGCTGCATACTGCCGGTAACACTTTTGAAAGGAGCATGCGTTACATGTTGATGATTTATCGTTGCGTCGCCGTATCACCAGCATCTGTCGCCGGACAGGCATGCTCCAGACTGCATTAGTCGCACCAACACCGGTGCATCTGATTCAGGAACAGGACCGCTGCCTTCCGGGGCTGCGGTTTTTTTTGTGCCCGTGCCGCGGGCGCACTGTTCCTGCACCACCGGTCACTGCATGAACAGCCCCCGCGGATCGCAGCAAATGCATCTGACGAGGAGGATGCCATGCACTACCACCACCACGAGAACCAGATCCTGAATGAAGGTCGCGCGGAGCTCATCCGTGCGCACGCCACGAGCTATCGCCGCCGGAACCGGTCACCCCGCCCCAACAGGAGTCTGCGCCGGGTCTTCGGTACGGTCATGCTCCGCCTGGGTCGCGTGCTCACCGAATCCGGCGAGCGTATGGTCCAGCGGGCGTAAGCCCTGGGGGTCATCGGTGGCCACGCGCCACCGGTGACCATCGTTCATCCGTGAGGGAGGGTGATACAATCACGACCATGAATATCGTCAGAAACGTCGTTGTGGGGCTGGCACTGCTCTGTCCGGCCCTCTCCGGTATCCCGGCGGTGGCGCAGCAGCCCGCCGCAGCCACCCCTCCGGTGGCGCGCGTCACCATATTTACCAGCGGCGTCGCCGAGTTTGTCCATCAGATCGCCGTCACCGACGATGCGAATCTACACCTCGATGTCCCCGCGGACCAGATGAGCGACGTGATTCGCTCCCTCACGGTTCTGGACGCCGACGGCGGCACCACCTTTCAGATTGACTACCCCGCCGGTGAGCCCCTCGACCGGCGCCTCGGACAGTTTCGGATCGACCTCACCGCCGTGAAATCACTCGCCGATCTCGCCGCGGCACTGCGCGGCGTCGACGTGTCGGTACGCGACACCGGCGGGACGACCTATCGCGGCCGTATCCTTGCGGTGAACGGCACAACCGGCGGGACCACAGACCGCGACGGCGACGGCGAACTCGTGATCACCAGACCGCAGGGAGTCCTGCGCCTGCCCATCGCCTCCGTTGAGGAGCTCACCGTCATGGACGCCGCCCTGGCGGCAGAGGTCGACCGCGCCCTGGCCGTACTGCGGTCGGGATCCGGCGATGGCGGCACGCGCACCGTCACGATCCACCTCCGTGGCTCCGGCGAGCGCACCGTGACGCTCCGCTATCTTCGCGAGATGCCGGTGTGGAAGACGAGTTATCGCGCCGTCATGCACGACGGATCCGTTACGCTCCAGGGGTGGGCCCACGTGGACAACACCAGCAATCTGGACTGGACCGGCACCCAGCTGCGGCTCGTGTCGTCGGCACCGGATACGTACTTCTTCGACCTCTACCCGCCACAGCACATCGCGCGACAGCAGCGCGTCGTAGGCCCGGCCGCCGAGTCGGGACTGGAGGCGCCGTCGCGGGCGCTGCGAAGCATGGCGTTCGACGCCGCCCCCATGGCGGAGATGGACACGATCTCCGGTTCCGCCCCGTCCCGCGTGGCCGGCAACCAGCGCCTCACGGGGGTTGCGCTCACCGTCAGTGAGCCGGTTTCGATCTCCCGCGGTCAGTCCGCGATGATTCCCATCGTCGATCGCTCCTTCACCGCCGAGACGATTCGCAGTTTCGATCCCCGCAGCGACGGTGATCGGCCCAGGATTTCACTCGCCTTCACCAACGCCACCGACACGCAGCTTCCGGCGGGTCCGCTGACGATCTTTGACGGGGACCGGTACGTCGGCGACAGTCAACTGACGATCACCCCGGCCGGAGCAGACCGCGTGATCCCGTACGCCCGGGATCTGCAGCTCACGGTGGATCGTTCAACCGGCGCCGGAACCGAGGAGCTCAGGACGATCCGAATCGTCGACGGCACGCTGGTCGCCGAGCGCCGCGCCCGGGTCACAACGGTCTACACGCTCATCGTCGACGGCGACATGCCCACGCTGCCAACCGTACGGTTCAGCCATCCGCGGCGGCAGGGCTGGGACCTCGTATCGCCCGAGCCTCTCGAGGAACGCTCCGATGTGGCGGTGATCGAGAGCCGGGGAAGCCGGACCACTGTGGTGGAGGAACAGATCCGCGAGCAGCGCTACGTGCTCACCTCGATGGACCGGGGCACGCTGGTCGAGTTCGGCAGCAACCGGCTGCTGGACCCGCGCACCCGCCGAATCCTGCAGAACGTGGTCGAACTTCGCGACCAGGTGCAGCAGCACCAGCAGCGACGGCAGGAGCTGGAAACCGAACAGGCGCAGATCTTCCGCGACCAGGAGCGGATTCGCGGCAACATGGCCAACCTGGACCGGAACTCGAGCCTCTATCGGCGCTACGTAAACGACCTCGACCAACAGGAGTCGCGGCTGGATCTGCTGGGCGATGATCTCAGGGATGCGCGGGAGGCGGAACAGCAGGCACGGGACGCGCTGGACGCGTATCTGCGGTCACTGAACGATTAGCGCAGGACGCCGGAGGGGGCCACGCGCGCCTCGTCCGGCGCATCGCGCCCCGTCCGCCGCTGCGTCCAATCCACCCGCGCCGGGGCCCGGGCGTGGAGTCCGTCCATCGGTCCGTGGACGTGCACGAGCAGGTCCTCCGCGCCGGTATCCCAGGCAACCTCCGCCCGTACCGCCAACACGGCACCCAGAAAACTGACATCCAGAATCCGGGCGTTGTGCTCAGCGTCGTGGCACGGACCGCACGTTACCTCGACCTGGTGAGGCCGTACCACCGCGAGGTGTCCACCGCTGCGGGCCGGGACGATGGCGACGTCGTCCGGCACCGGGCCCAACGGTGATGTCCACTCGTCCGCCGCACGCCACACGGGAACGAATGAGGCACTCCCCGCAAACTCCGCCACGTGCCGCGTGGCGGGGGAGGCGTAGATCTCCTCCGCCGGCCCGATCTGCTCCAGCCGGCCCGAGTCCAGCACCGCGATTCGGTCGGCGAGGGTGAACGCCTCGTAGCGGTCGTGGGTCACCACCACGGCGGTGGCGCCACTGCCCTTGAGGAGCTGGCGCGTCTCCGAGAGCAGGCGGTGGGTGCACGTGTGGTCGAGGTTGCTGAACGGTTCATCCAGGAGGATGATGTCCGGCCGCGGGGCAAGCGCTCGGGCAAGCGCAACGCGTTGTTGCTGCCCGCCGGAAATCTCGTGCGGGTAGCGCCCGGCGAGTTCGGGGATACCGGCAAGCTCAAGCAGGTCCGCCACCCGGCGCCGCTGCTCGCGACCGCGGGCATCGGAGATCCCGAAGGCCACGTTTCGTTCCACCGTCAGGTGCGGAAAGAGCGCAAAATCCTGAAAGACGACCCCCACGTTTCGCCGTTCCGGGGGCACAAAGGCGGCGTCACCGGCCACGGTCCGTCCCTCCACCACCACCTCGCCGCCATCAGGACGGTCGAATCCGGCGATCAGTCGCAGCGTGGTCGTCTTGCCCGAACCGCTGGCCCCGGCGAGCGCCACCACCTCACCGGCGGCGATATCCAGATCGAGGTGGTCGACGGCGGGGTGGTCCATGCCGGAGAATCTGCGTGTCAGTCGGTGAAGTCGCAGCATGCGTCAGGCATCCTCCGATCGGTGCACGGCGGGTTTCATAATGATCCAAATAGTAAGGATTCCCACCGCCGCCAGCAAGAGCGCCCGTGGTGCCGCCTCCGGCATGCGTTCGTCCGACGCCAGGCGGTAGACATCCACCGCCAGCGTGCTGAAGTCAAACGGTCGCAGGAGGAGCGTCATCGGCAGATCCTTGATCACGTCGATCGCCACCAGGAGCGCCGCACCCGCCAACGTGGGTCGAAACACCGGCAGTACCACGCGGGTGAGGACGCGCCACGGCCCGCTCCCCAGCGAACGGGCTGCGTCCACGGTACTGCGGTGCTGGCGCGCGAACCCCGCCTGAATCGGTTGCACGGCCACCGCCAGGTAGCGGGCGGCGTAGGCAAAGAGCAGGCCCGCCACCGTACCGAAGAGAAACAGACGCTGATCGATCACGCTCAGGGACCGGAACACGGCCAGCACGCCGATCGCCACAACGGTGCCCGGCACCGCGTAGCCGATTCCCGCCACCCGCAGCGCCCCGGACATGAGCCGCCCGGGTCGGAGGTACGCCGCCAGGTTGAGCAGGATCGCTACGGCGAGGATCGTTCCGGTGGCGCCACCGGCGAGCAGGACCGTCCGCAGCGTGGTTGCCAGAACTCCGGTCGCCTGCCCCGCCTCCAGCGAGAGCACGGTCCACCAGCCGAGCTGCACCATGGGCAGGACGAACCCCAGCGCCGGCGGCAGAATCAGCGCCCCCACCAGCGCCACGCGCGCCACACCCGTGACGGTCACCGGTCGCGCGGGGGCCCCGCCGGCAGCGGTGTAGCGCCGACGGCCCCGGCCGTACTGCTCCACGGCGATGAGGCCCAGCATCGCCAGCAGGATGATCGCGGCGAGGGTAGTGGCGGTGTCCAGGTCTCCGAGTCCAAACCACGTCCGGAACACCCCCGTGGAGAGGGTATCCACCCCCAGGTACACCGGCGTGGCGTAGGCGTTCATGACCTCCATGGCGACCAGGCTGGCACCACCCACGATCGCCGGGCGCAGCGACGGCACTACGCCACTCCACAGTCGCCGCCAGTAGGCGGTGCGGCGACCGGTACCGGCGCCGCTCAGGGAAGCCACGACCTCGAAGAGCACGCGGGAGTTGGACATCAGCGCCGCCCGCGTGGTGAGGTAGACGTAGGGGTACAGCCCCACCACCATGACGAATACCGCCGCCCACCAGCCGCGGAACGGGAGCGTCCCGCCGAACAGCCGGTACACCGGCCCGCCCCAGGCGAGGATACCGTTCCAGGTGAACGTCCCGATGTACACCGGTACCGCCAGGGGTGCAACAAACAGGAGTTCCAGGACCCGCGTCCCGGGCAGGTCATAGCGTTCCAGAATCCACGCCCCGGCCACACCGAGGACCGTGGCCAGCACCGCCGACGCCCCCACCAGCACCACCGTGTTCACGACGTAGCGTGTGAGCACCGTGGACCGAAGATGCTCCCAGCTCTCTCCGCCACCGGAGACCAGACTCACGGCGAGGGGCACGTAGGGCGCCACCACCACTGCGACGAGAAGAAGCGCGGCCGCCGTCCAGATCGGATAGCGGCCACGGGGCGAGAGAAGAGCGTATGGTCTGTCGCCGGTACGGCTCCGGTCGGAACTCGTCCGGGACGCCGGTTCGGTCACCGCCAGCCGACCTCGTCGAAGATCATGGTTGCCTGCCGCGCGTTCTGACCCAGCACCTCCAGCGGCAGTGTGTCGGCCTTGAAGTCACCCCAGGCTGCGACCTCCGGCGCCAGCTCGATGCCGTCGCGGACCGGGTACTCGTAGTTCGCCTGGGCAAACGCCGCCTGCGCCTCGTCACTCAGCAGAAATTCGATCAGGCGCACCGCCCCCTCCGGATTGTCGGAGTAGCGCGTCACCCCGGCGCCGCTGACATTGATGTGCGCGCCGCGGCCATCGCTTCCGGAGACGCCGGGCTGGTTGGGGAAGAACACGCCGATCTGTTCCGCGACCTCCACATCGGCGGGGTCCGACGAGGTGAGCATGCGGCCAAGGTAGTAGGTATTCACCACCGCGTAGTCCGCCTCGCCGGCTGCCACGGCGCGGAGCTGGTCACGGTCGTTGCCCTGCGGCGGTCGCGCGAAGCTCTCGGTCATGCCGGCGGCCCATTCCCGGGCGGCGTCGACGCCGTCGTGCTCGATGATGGAAGCCAGCAGCGACACATTGTAGATACTGCTGGAAGAACGGATCGCCACGTTGTCGGCGAACGCGTCACCCGCCAGCGCCTCGTATGTGGTGAGTATCGAGCGGTCGGCGCGGTCGCGGTGGTAGGCGATGATCCGCGACCGGATCGTGAGACCGAACCACTCGTTGTTGGACGCCCGCAGGTGAGCCGGAAGCAGGGACTCTATGGTCGGCGAATCCACCGGCTGCAGCAGACCCTCCCGGGAGGCGCGGTAGAGACGTCCGGCGTCCACCGTGATCAGCACGTCCGCCGGCGTGTTGGGCCCCTCGGCCTTCAGGCGTTGGATGAGTTCGTCCTCCCCGGCCTGGACAACCTGTACCTCGATACCGGTAAGCTCCTCGAATCGGGCGTAGAGGGCGTCGTCGGTCTCGTAGTGCCGATGGGAATAGACGTGAACGACGTCCTGCGTCTGCTCCGCCTGACCTGTGGCGAAAGCGGGAACCACCGCCACGAAGAGTGAAATGATAAACGCGATGAACCGTGCGCGCATGAAGGCTCCTTGAATGTTAGTCTCGCCTAATAGGTATTAAACATGACTAACTTTGTCAACAACAAACACGGGTGCACGTGGAGGCCAGAGCAGTCTCGTGGAGCACGAAGCGGCCGCGTGGAGCCCGGCGCAGTCACGCGTCGGCCGGAGAGCGGTCGCAGGGAGCCCGGCGCAGTCGCGCGATGCCCGGGGCGGCCGCCCCGGCCGCGCCCCCGTGGTGCCTACATCGCCTTCCAGAACTTGTAGTTGTTCTTTTCGATCTCCTGGTGCGCCGGCATGCGGAAGAAGCGGTACTCTCCGTGTCGCGCAAACATGAACCCGTGGCGCACCATGCGGTACGGGATCGTGTCGAAACTCGAGTCCAGAAGGAGCCCCTTGGTCCGCTTGCGCGGTGAGTTGACCAGCTCGTTGATCGCGTCGCGGAGCTTCGAGGGGTGTACCTTCGGCAGCGGTGGGGGGATCATCGGGTTGAGCTCGAAGTCGTTGATGAACGCGTCGGCATCGAACTCCAGCTGCGTGTAGAACAGCGCCGGCACGTTTCGCAGGATCGACGGGTTGGTCACCAGATCGCCGAACTCCAGAAAGTTCATGCGAGTCAGAACGAGCATGCGCACGGGGTTGATCTCCGCGAAGATGCGCAGCAGTCCCGGTTCCCGTGTCTGAACCTCCTCGCTCGGCTCCAGCTCGAGCACCGCCGCCTCCGGCGTGCTCAGGTACAGCGATCTGATGCGCGAGAAGTCCAGATGCTCCAGGACGCGGTAGACGCTGATGAACTTCGTCGCCTTGGGGCGGCCGTCCTCGTGGGGATGCACGTCCTCCAGGAACTCGTCGATGTGGAAATACGCGTCGCGGAACTCCGGGTCCAGTTCGGCAAAGATCACTTTCCCGGAGTAGTGACGGATCGATCCGGCGAGGTAGTGGCGGGCAAACTGCTGCGGATCCAGCTGCGAAGCGATCAGCGCCGGGCTGGGGTGCAGAATCGCGTACAACCGGGTGTCGGAAACGGACATCTTCAACCTCCCATCGTCCTCAGGATCGGGGCGATCACCAGGGCAACCACGGACATCAGCTTCACCAGGATATTGATCGCCGGTCCGGCGGTATCCTTGAAGGGGTCACCCACGGTGTCACCCACGACCGAAGCCTTGTGCGCCTCGCTGCCGCGACCGCCGGCCTCGCCCGCCTCGATCATCTTCTTGGCATTGTCCCACGCTCCGCCGGAATTGGCCATGAAGATCGCCAGGACGACACCGCTGGCGGTCACCCCGACGAGGAGTCCGACCAGCATGTCCACGCCCCCCATGAAGCCAACCAGCACCGGGGCGCCCACGGCGATAAACCCCGGGAGCCGCATCTGCTCCAGCGCCGATCCGGTTGAGATCGCCACGCAGCGGTCGTAGTCCGGGACGTCCTCGCCGTGGAGAATCCCGGGCGACTCCTTGAACTGCCGCCGCACCTCCTCGATCATCTCAAAGGCGGCGGTACCGATCGCGCCCATGGCGAGGGCACTGAACAGGTACGGGATCACCGCGCCGATCAGCACGCCGATCAGTACCTCCACGTTGGTCAGGTCGATCACCTGTGCACCGACGGATTCCCGAAAGCTCGACAGCAGGATGATCGCGGTGAGCGCCGCCGATCCGATCGCAAACCCCTTCCCCACCGCGGCGGTCGTGTTCCCGACGCTGTCCAGTTCGTCGGTAATGTCGCGCACCTCGGAAGGAAAGTCGCTCATGACCGCCAACCCGCCGGCGTTGTCGGCGATGGGGCCGTAGGCGTCAACCGACAGCTGCACGCCGAGTGTGACCAGCATGCCCACCGCCGCCATCGCCACGCCGTAGAGTCCGGCGAACGAGTGACTCGCGAAGATCGCAACGGCGATGATCGCGATCGGAAAGAGCGCCGAGAGCATTCCCATGCCCATTCCGGTGATGATCGTCGTTGCCGGTCCGGTCATCGCCGAACGGACGATCGCCTTCACCGGCCGCTTTCCGGTCCCGGTAAACAGCTCGGTCAGGGCGCCGATGCCGATGCCGGACGCGAGACCAAAGAGCACAGAGCCGTAGATCCCCCACATGCTCATACCAGCCGGCATCGTCGCCGACCCGAAGAGCCCGTACAGCAACGGGATCGCCCCGACCGCCGCCAGTCCCGCGGCGCCAAAGCTCCCGAGGTTGAGCGCCGCCTGCGGGCTTCGCTTTCCGCCGGTACGGACCAGAAAGATCCCGATCATGGATGCGAGCATGCCGATCACGCTGAGTCCGATGGGGAATGTCATGAGGGCAAACTTGAGCTCCAGCGATCCGTCGGCCGCGAACGCGAGGATCATCGCCCCGACCAGGGATCCTACGAAGGACTCAAAGAGGTCGGCGCCCATGCCGGCGACATCGCCGACGTTGTCTCCGACGTTATCGGCGATCGTGGCGGGGTTTCGGGGGTCATCCTCCGGGATACCCGCCTCCACCTTGCCCACCAGATCGGCGCCGACGTCGGCGGCCTTGGTGAAGATCCCGCCGCCGACGCGGGCGAAGAGCGCGATCGACGAGGCGCCGAGACTGAACCCGCTGAGGACCGGCAGGACGTATGAGATCATGGCGTGTTCGTCGGCGCCGATGCGATCGACCGCAATCCACAGGACCACCGAGATGCCCGCCAGGACAAGGCCGACGACACTCATGCCCATGACCGCTCCTCCGGAGAACGCGAGCCGAAGCGCGGGATCCATCCCCGAGAGGGCTGCGTGGGTGGTGCGTGTGTTGCTCTGAGTGGCGATGCGCATGCCGAAGAACCCGGCGGCGGCGCTGGCACCGGCGCCGATCATGAAGGAGACCGCCTGCAGCCGCAGGAAGCCGTCGTTGCCGATGTAGAGAAAGGCTGCCACAACGACCACAAAGGGCGCCAGCGCCTTGTACTCCTTGGTGAGGAACGTCATCGCCCCGCTGCGGACAAATCCGCCGATCTCGCGGAGCCGATCACTCTCCACATCCTGCCTGAGGATCCAACGCGCCCGGAGGGCGGCGAACGCCAGCGCCGTAACCCCGCCGGCGAGGCCGACGACAATCGCAGTGATGATCATGACCCCCTCAAGCTACACCGCTTCCCGGGGGCCGACAAGAAAATTGTTCCGCTGTGTGAAAATGTAATCGGTTAACCGACCGACTCAGCGCCGCTGCGGTCACCGCCATCGCCGTCGTTGGCGTCGTCGGCGCCGGTGCGGTCACCACCGGCGGCGCTCGCGTCGAGCCAGTCCCGCACCGTCGCCATGATCGGCGGCACCGTCCCCACACGCGGAATGATCGAAACAAACGCCCGCTGCTGCTCCGGCACGATCGCCACGTGCTGCAGAGTCAGCGGATCACCGAGTCGCGACCGCAGGTCCTCCATCCACCCCCGGGACCGGTCGCCGGCGGTGTACAGATGGAAGGTGCGACCGCCCCACTCGATCTCCTCCCGCGACAGGCGGTCGGCGTGTTCGATACGGTTTCCCGCCATCCGGGCGAAGCGCGCGTCGATCAGGTGCGCCTCCTCCCGCAGCGCGCGGCCGCGCTTGTTGAAGAACAGGATCGCCTGGAAGCGGTCGAACTTGCGGATGAGGAGCGAAACCGGCATATACAGCCAGCTCTGGCGCGGCAGCAGGGTCACAGTCACGTCGAGTCGCCGCACGGTCCGCGAGTTGCCCGGCACTATGTTGGCATGAAACCCAGTCTGTCCACCGATGTTGGTGAACTGCTGATCCCGGGCGCGAAACACCTCCAGCAGCGGGTCCAGTGCCGCCATGAGTATGCGACGGTTCCCCCGGCGCCCCCAGGTGTAGCCCAGGGTCAGCAGGATCGTGACGGCGATGAGCAGGTAGAACGCAGGCTGATAGACGATATTCTCGTAGGCAAGCATGGACACTCCTCGGTTACAGCGCGAACAGCTGCGTCAGATCGTAGGATATCTCGTAGGATTTTTCACGGCGGTACGGCTCCCAGGGGATGCGGTGCACCGGTGGCGGAGCATCTCGACCGTCGAAGAGCTCACGCTCCATCGAATCGGCGATCTCGCTCAGACCCTGCGTGTACTTGTTGTTGAACGCCACGTTGACGCCGAGGTTCAGATCGGAGAGCCCGTCCAGGATGCGCTGGCTCTCCCGCAGACTCAGGTAGTCCGGGTTGAACACCACCGCGACACGGTTGGCGTCGCTCTCCAGGTGCCGCGCCACGGCCACGTAGCGGTCGAACAACTCGGTGAGTTTCTGCATGACGCGGTCGTCCTTTTCCTCGTACGCCAGCTTCTGCCCCTCCTCGCTGAACGTACCGGTGATGGAGTGCACGGTGTGGCGCTTGTCCAGGATGTCGCGGCGGATGCGCCGCAGCCGGTCCACCCAGGTAATCGATATCCGCGGCAGCGCCAGGATACGCAGGGTGAGTCCCGTGGGCGGCGTGTCGATCACCACGACATCGTAGTCGTCGGACGTCCGCAGCAGATCCTCCAGCGCCGTGAGCGCCGCGTACTCCTCTACCCCCGGGGAGTGGCGCAGGACCTTGAAGTAGCGGTCCAGGTTGAACGCCTTGGTGTAGCTGTACACCTCCGTGAGAATGCTGGTGTTGCGACGGATGTACTCCGCCGCGGCTTCGTCCAGGTCGGTCTCGCGGAGATCCAGGTTGGCGCTGAAACGCGTCACCTTGTGCCCCAGGGTGCGTCCGAAGATGTCACCCAGGTTGTGGGCGGGGTCGAAGGAGATGGCAAGCACCCGTTTGCCGGACTCGGCGAGCTGCCAGGCGGCGGCGGCGGAGAGCGTTGACTTGCCCACGCCTCCCTTGCCGGTGAAAAAGATCGTCTTCATCTGTTGATCCTTGGCGGACGCCTAGGCGTCGGCATCGATGGTGCCCATGATCTCCGCCAGAGCGTCCGTGGAGCTCTCGGCGCGACGGTTGAGCACGCGAATCTCGTGTTCCAGGTGGGGCAGCAGCTCCACCGCCAGAAACGACGGCGGCGAGGGCATTCCGGCAAAGGAGCCCAGGAGCATGAGCACAAACATGTTCTCCAGCTCCCGCGCCTCGTAGGCGGTCAGGGCAACGACGCGTTCGCGTTGCGCCTGATCGATCCCGCGCAGAAACGCGCGGAGTGAACGCCAAAGCCGGATCAGGAAATTGGGCTGGTGTTCTGACATCGTTGATGCTCCGGATGGGGAACGTGAAGCGGGCTCCGCCGGATCGGCGAAGCCCGCGATACGAAACCGGTCGGGTCAGGCCTCGGAGGCCTCCGGCGCCGGTTCGTTGCGTGTCTTCACGAAATCGATGATGAACACCACGTTCAGGATGAACATGACGGCTTCGATGATGAACACAACCGTGTTGGTTACGGCGTTGGACTGGATCGCCGGCAGAACGACGACGAACATGTGCCACAGAATGGCGGCGGTCACGGTGATCCACAGCAGGTACGCCGGAATCAGGGCCATGGTCGCCTTGGTCTTCAGCCGCTTGGCGACCCAGGCGGTACCCGTAAGCAGGGCGATCGACGCGATCAGCTGGTTTCCGGCACCGAAGCTCGGCCACAGGATGCTGAACGTACCGGACCACGCCAGGTAGATACCGAGGGCGGCGGGAATCGCCGAGGCGATCCAGCGGTTTGTCAGGAAGTTGTAGGCACCTTCCGACTTGTCCTTCAGCGGCAGGGCGATTTCAGCGAGCGTGTAGCGCGCCAGCCGGTTGGTGGTATCCAGCGTGGTCATCGCAAAGGAGGCCACCCACATACCGGCGATCGTCTTCACGAAGGCCCCCGGGAGGAAGCGCAGCCAGGTGGAGGCGACCATTTCCGCATACGCGGCGGTGAACATCCCCGCACCGCTGATACCGGCGGCACCGGAGGCGGCGAGGTACTGCTGACCCCAGTTGGCGGCGGAGATGTCCTGACCGGCGTTAACCAGCAGGCCCAGGCCGTAGCCGGCAACCGCGACGACGACGATCGTCGAGAGGAAGCCCTCAAAGAGCATCCCACCGTAGCCGATCGTGAGGCCGGAGCTTTCCTTGTCCAGCTGCTTGCTCGTGGTGCCTGAACCGACCAGCGAATGGAATCCGCTGAGGCTTCCGCAGGCGACGATCAGCGGGATGACGGGCCAGAAGGGGCTCGGCTTTCCGCCGGACACGATCGGGGCGAAACTGGTGAACGCGGGAGCGCTGAACTGCACGCCACTGGACAGGGCGGCGAGCGCTCCAATCGCGAGACCGACGTACAGCAGCCAGCTGTTGAGATAGTCGCGGGGCTGCAGCAGCACGTTCACCGGTATCGCCGCGGCGATGATGATGTAGAAGAACATGATTGCGAACCACACGCTCTTGGGAGCGGTGATCGGCATCGCGATACCACCAAAGATCGCGGCGATGAGCATGACCACGCCGATGATGGTGGCGAGCGTAAAGTTCATCTTCACCCGGTAGATCAGCACACCAAGGATCAGACCGGCCACGAGCATCAGCAGGTAGCTGGAGGGTACGCTGGGGTCGCCGACAAACATGTTGCCGAGGACGGCACCGAATGCGCCGACGATGAGCACCAGGATCAGGAAGACGAGCCAGTAAAAGAGCTTACCGGTGCGCTTGGTGATCAGGTCCGAGGCGACGAACTGGATCGACTTGCCGTCGTAGCGGACCGAGGCCATGATCGCCAGGTAGTCGTGGACCGCGCCGACAAAAATGTTGCCGAACCAGATCCAGGCGAGCGCCGGGAGCCAGCCCCACGCCATGGCGATGACGGGACCGATGATCGGAGCGGCACCGGCCACCGACGCAAAGTGGTGTCCAAAGAGCACCGGCGTCTTGGCGGGCACGTAGTCGACGCCGTCGTAGAGACGGCTCGCCGGAGTTTCGATGTCGTTGTTCGCCTTGACGACGTTTGTCTCCAGACGTTTGCCGTAGAGAAAGTACAAGGCGATGTAGACGACAATTCCGACGACTACAATAATCGAGGACATGGTGACCTCCTATGGGATTGTGATGTGGTTCAATTCACATTAACCCGGCCCATAGGAGCGGTCAAGAAAAACAGCGCTTCCGCCAGCGTCTTGAGTTCATCTGTGATCTTTTTGATATCCGGTGTCAAAAAAACGGTAATAGTTCCGTTTCTTGAATCGAGGCTGATCTGATTGAGGTGTGGCAGACCCCGCAGTTTCGGAACCAGACTCCGCATCCGCTCGCCCACCAGGGGGTTGAAACAGAAGAGGCGAAAACGGTTCCCGTCGTCCACAACCTCCTCCTCCCGCCAGTCAGGGTCCCGTTCCACCGCCTGCCACCGCGACCGACGGGCGGTCTCGTGCACCAGCGTTGCCACCCCGGCGGGAAGTGCATCGGGGCAATCGAACGTCAGTTTCAGCAGGTCGTTGCGGCCCAGGAGACGGGCGATCGGGAGATACAGCACCTGGTACCGCGGCAGTGTGGTGAGCACCCCGCGCAGACGCTCAAGGGGCCCGGTGAGCGTGTACTCAAACCCGTAGCCGACGCCGTGGCCGATGGGAACGTAGTCCGCCGTCACCGGCGGAAAGCGGCGCTCTACGGCGTCAAGAACCGTCCGGGCCATGCGGATGTTGTAGCGCATGCCGAGGCGGAAACCCACCGAGAGGATCAGGGCGGTGATCAGGAGCGCCGCTATCATGGTTCAAAGGTACCGCGGCGGCGCTCTGCCGACCAGCGGCACTGTGCCGACCAGCATCGCTGCCGCCGACCGGCATCACTACCACCGTCCGCGCCCTACTGGATCCCCGTCATCCCGCGACGCCGGTAGTACAGCGCCAGGGTCCGGTCTATCGCCACGAACAGAACCAGGGGAACCACAACGAACCCCAGGGTCAGTCCGGCACCGATCGTCCAGTCGCCGCCGGAGACGTACGGAAACAGGTAGCCGGTGTACGACGGCACCACCCCGCCCCCGACGAGAAACACCAGAAAGTACTCGGAGAACGCGACCAGAAACACGACCGATCCGCCGGCGACGACGGCGGGTCCCAACAGCGGCAGATGCACCGTCAGCACTCTCCGATGCAGCGACGCCCCCAGGTTCGCGGCACAGCGGTCGAAATCCGGGTGGATCTGCTGAAACCCCGCGGTCAGGGACCGCAGCATGTAGGGATACGACGCCGCGGTCAGGACGAGCACGACCCCGGCGGTGGTGTTTGCAAGTCCGACGCGAATCATCAGGAAGTGGAGCCCGATGCCGTAGGTGATCGCCGGTACCAGAACCGGCGACAGCAGCAGCGCCTCAACCGCCAGACGCCCCCGGAACTCGTAGCGAGCCAGCACGCTCGCGGGAAGGACACTCACGGCGAAGGCCAGGAGAACGGTCACGCTCGAGTAGACCGTGGAGGACACCAGGGACCGCGCCAGACGCCCGCCGTCCCGCACCAGGAGTTCCAGCGCCCTGAGGCTGTACGCCTCCGGCAGGAGGTGGGGATACGACCACCGTGCGGCGACGGCACGGAGGCCCAGCACCACCACCGGCGAAACGAAGAGCACCGCGAACGCCGCAAGGAGCGCGATCCAGCGCCACGCCCGTCGCGACGACGGCGCCGTCCCCGGTACCGGTGCCGGGACACTCATACCGGCCGCTCCCGGGCCGAGAGGCGACGGGCGATTCGCGCGTAGACCACGACAAAGAGTCCCGCCGTCGCCGCGAGCAGCACCAGCGCCGCCATCGCGATCGAGCGATCCGCCAGCGAACCCTGAAAATAGAGCGCGTACACGGTCATCGGGATCATCTGCGGGCGACTGGCCCCCAGAATCCACGGGATATCGAAACCACCGAGGGCGTACAAAAACAGAATGATGAACAACTGATTCAGCAGCGGCGCGAGCAGCGGCAGAACCACCGCGCCGAACACGCGCACCGGCCCCGCCCCCAGCATCGTCGCTGTCGTGACCAGCCGCTCGGGCACCCGGTCCAGCACGCCGAGAGACATGAGCATGACAAAGGGAAAGCCTTTGTACACGTAGGCCAGAATGGGTCCGACGCCGTGTCCGGCGAAGAGCACCCGCGGGACCGCTGCGGTGCCCCGGACGACACCGGCCGCACGGAGAAGCGACGCCACGAGACCCGTCTCCGACCAGAACAGCACGGTGATAAAGGCGACCACGATGTGGGGCAGAATGATCGGCAGCCGGTACACCGCCCCCGCCCGGCGAACCCAATCAGGCGCCCGCCACAGCAGATACGCGCCCACGGATCCCAGGGCCACGCACCCCACGGCGGACACCGCGGCGACGTACACCGTGTGCCCCAGGGACCGCAGCAGGTCGGGGCGGGTGAGCAGCTCGTGGTACGCGTACCACCGACTCATGGTCTCACGGGCGGGGTCCAGCGCCGGCGGCCCCGCGAGCGCCAGCGACTGCAGCACCGCGTGGACCAGCCCGACTCCCACGGTCATCGCGAAGAAGACCAGCAGCGGCGCCAGACGGAACGCAACGCGGCGGCGGTCTGCGAAGGCTGTCGGAAGGGGACGTCGGGGATACGACACTGTCGGCTACCGCAACCGAACCTGCTCGTCCCAGCCGCGCTCCAGCGCCTCCCAGTACTCCGACGGAATCTCCGGGACGGCGGTACGCGCCAGTTCACTGAGGGAAACGGTGGCGTCTCCCAGATCGAGCGCCGCAAAGCGTTCCCGAACATCCTGTGGCAGGCGATCCATCGCCAGCACGGTGAAGTCGCCCCAGTTCTCGAGGCGATTCTTCGAAAGCTGCGCCTCCGGCGAGAGCAGAAAGTCGGCCAGAACCAGCGCGCCGGCGGTGTTCGGAGCGTTGAACGGGATCGCCACAAAATGGGTGTTGAACAGTGAGCCCTCCGCCATTACGAACGATTCCACCGATGGCGGGTACCGCCCGTTGGCGATCCGGCTGGCGGCGCTGGTCTGGGTGAAGGACATCGTGAAGTCGACGGCCCCGCGCTCGAAGAGGGCGTCCAGCGCCGCCAGATCGCGGGGATAGCTCTCGCCGCCCTGCCAGAGGTAGGGCTCGATCGCGTTGAGGTACTCCCACAGCGCCGGCGCACGCCGGGCGAACAGATCCGCATCAAACCCGCCGAGGTACTGCTCGTGGCCGCCGGTGACGGCGTAGAACGCCTGGCGGATGAAGGCGCTGCCGGTAAAATCCGGGGGCTGCGGGTAGGTAAATCGACCGGGGTGGTCCCGGACCCACTCCCGGAGGGCGGCGAAACTGGTGGGGTAGTCCGGTGCCCGGGCGGTGTCGACGTCGAAATTGAACTGCGCACGGCCCCACGGCGCCTCGTAGCCCTCCACCGGGAATCCGGCGTCGGTCTCCGCGGTGGCTGGATCGACGTAGCGCCGGTAGTTGGGAAGCAGCTGCGTGAAGGGTCCGTACAGCAGATCCGCCTGTCGGGCCGTGCGGAAATTCTCTCCGTTGATCCACACCAGATCGATCGTTCCCCGCGACTGCCCCGCCTGTTTCTCCGTGAGCAACCGATTTACGAACACCGACGCGTCCATCGGCACCCGAACCACCTCGACGCCAAAGCGGTCCGCCATTTCCGTGGCCACGTAGCCGTCGACCCAGGCGTTCACGGAGTCCGACCCGCCCCACATGTAGAACCGCACCGCGGTGCCCCGGGCGGCGGCGGCAATCTCTCCGAAATCGGCGGAACTCCAGTCTCGCCGGGTGGTCTCCCCGCTCCCGCCGGCGACGAGCCGCGCCACCGGCAGGCACGCGAGAAACGCCGCCAGCCACAGAACCGCGACCGCGGTACCCGAGGCCCCGCGGGCCCCGGTGTGAATCGTTCCGTTCATGCGTCCTCCTCCGAATGCACCACGAACACCTCCCGCGCCCGCAGCGAAACGCGCGTCCCGGCTCTCAGCGCCGCCCCCGTGGCGCGCACCGTCGCGCTCCAGCCGTGCATCTCCACCAGATAGGACGGCGTTCCGCCGGTGGGCCGGATTTCGCGGACCGTGCCGGCGCCGGCGGCGTCGACCACGACGTCCAGCGATTCCGGCCGCGCGCATGCAACGGCACCGGCGGGGACCTCGCGTTCCGGTGCGAACGTCGCCAGCAGGCGGCCGGGAATCACGTTCACCGGACCGAAGAGGCGTGCGACCGCGAGATCGGTCGGTGAGAAATACACTCGCTCGAAACTGTCCAGCTGCCGCAGTCGACCGTCGATAATCACCCCGATCCGATCGGAGACCTCCGCCGCTTCCTCCAGGTCGTGGGAGACGACGATCGTCGTTACGCCCAGGTCCGCCTGCAGGCGACGGATGAAGCGTGCCGTTTCCCGCTTCAGCGTCTTGTCCAGGTTGGCAAAGGGCTCGTCGAGAAGCAGCAGATCCGGTTCCATGACCAGCGCCCGTGCCAGCGCCACCCGCTGCCGCTGCCCGCCGGAGAGGTGCGCCGGCCACGAACCGGCCTTGTCGGCGATTCCGAGATGGTCCAGATACCTCATCACCCGTTCGCGGATATCTTCCCGCGACGACCGGTCACGGCGACGCTGCGAACGCAGCCCGAAGGCAACGTTGTCAAACACAGTCATATGGGGGAAAAGCAGGTAGTCCTGGAATACCAGGATCGCGGGATGCTCCCGGGAGACCGGTCGACTGCGCTCGATCCACCCGGAGGAGGGATCATCGAGACCCGCCAGCAACCTGAGGAGCGTGGTCTTCCCGGCGCCGGACGGCCCCACGAAGGAGAGCAGCTCCCCCTGTCGGACCGTGGCCTCGACGCCGTCCAGGGCATGCACCTCCCCGAAGCGGCGGGAAACTGCATGAAGATGCACGTAATCTCCCATACTCCGCTGTCAATATGATCATATTCGGGTAGGTTGTCCACGGAGGCGGTACGGTGCTGGATCGATTCGGACGACAGGCGAAGGACTCGCTGCTTGCCCCACTGGTGCACGCCGTTCCCCCGTGGGTGACCCCCACGGCGATTACCGTGGCGTCGCTCCCGCCGGGTCTTGCTGCTGCGGGACTCGCCGCGGCGGGGATGTGGGGCTGGGCGCTTCTGGCGTTCGGGTTCAACCGCGTCCTGGACGGGCTGGATGGGCTCGTCGCCCGCCGTCGGGGCCGACAGTCGGATCTGGGCGGCTACCTCGACATCATGGTGGATTTCGCGGTGTACGCCACGATCCCCCTCGGCGTGTGGTGGGGCAGCGGCTCCTCGCCGGGTCCGCTGGCGCTCCTGCTGGCGGCGTTCTACGTGAACGGGGCCTCGTGGATGTACCTGTCCGCCCTGATCGAGAAGCGGCGGCATCGCTCGTCCGCCGCGCCCGCGGCCCCGCCCGATCCCGCAACAAGCGTGGAGATGCCCGGCGGCCTTGTGGAGGGAACCGAGACCGTTCTGTTCTTCACCCTGTTTCTGGCCCTCCCGGCGGCGACGAATCTGCTGTTCGCGGTTATGGCGGCGGCGACGTTCATCGGCACGCTCCAGCGCGTGTGGTGGGCGGTCCGCCACCTGCGACGGTAGCGCCGGGTCTGTTATACTCTCGTCCATGATCTATAGAACACTGGGAAGTACCGGACTCACGGTAAGCGTCGTCGGCGTCGGAACGTGGCAGTTCGGCGGCGAATGGGGCGTCGATTTCACCGCCGCCGAGGTTGACCGCATCCTCGGCGCCGCCCGCGACGAGGGCATGAACCTCATCGATACCGCGGAGTGCTACGGTGACCATCTCTCGGAGTCCCTTATCGGCGAACGCCTGCAGCACGAACGCGACGCGTGGATCGTGGCATCCAAGTTCGGACACCACTACCACGGCTATCAAAACCGAACCCGGGAATGGACACCCTCCGACGTGCGAACGCAGCTTCAGGATTCCCTGCGCGCGCTCCGCACCGATTACCTCGACCTGCTGCAGTTTCACAGCCCCAGCGACGAGGAGTTTTTCAACGAGGAACTCTGGGACGAACTGGGGTCGATCCGGTCGGAGGGCCTCGTGCGACACATCGGGCTCTCGGTGAGCAAAAACACCAACCTCCGGCAGGTGGAGGCGGCGCCGCGGGCACACTGTGAGACGCTGCAGATCATCTACAACCGCGTCGACCGCGGACCGGAGGGCGCGGTGTTTGACGCTGCCCGCGACGCGAACATCGGCGTCCTGGCGCGGGTACCGCTGGCCAGCGGATTTCTCACCGGAAAGTACGGCCCCGATGCCACGTTCCCGGAGAACGACTGGCGGTCCGGAATGGATCCCGACAAGCGGGCGGCGATCCTGGCGGAGGTGGAAGAGGTGCGCACCCGCGAGGTGCCCGACGGCGCGCCCATGGCGGAGTGGGCCCTCGCCTGGCCCCTGAACAATCCCGCCGTAACCAGCGTGATCCCGGGGTGCAAGAACGAGGAACAGGCACGCGGCAACGCCCGGGCGGTTCGCTGGATCGCCGATCCCGCGGCACACCCCCAGGCGGCACAAGACCCCGGCCGGCGGTAAGGCGTCACCATGGCGATCCGCATTAACGTCTTCCGCAGCGAGCACGCCACGGGGTCCGAGCGCCGGCAGCAGATTCATGCCTTCTACGAGTTGCTGCACACGGTGGTCGATTTCCTGGCGGCGATGCTGTTTCTTGTCGGGAGCGTCCTGTTCTTCTCCGCGGACACCACCTTCGCCGCCACGTGGCTCTTTGTCATCGGCAGCCTGTTCTTCGGCCTCAAGCCGACGATCAGGCTTGCCCGGGAGCTGCACTTTCTGCGGATCGGCGCCTACGAGAAGATGTTTGAGCGGGTGGACGGGTAGGATCCGTCCCCACCCTGTGGGCGTTTCGGGTCCCTGCGTGTACACTTGGCAGTGATGCTGGAGAAAGACCTCACCGTGACCAACCCGAAGGGCATTCATGCGCGGCCCTCCGCGATGATCGTTCAGACGGCGCAGCAACTGGATTCCGATATCCACTTCACCTACAGCGGCGAAACGGTGGACGCCTCCGTCATCATGGACGTCCTCTCCCTGGGGGCCGCGTACGGGGCGGTCATCCGCGTCACCATCGACGGCGGCGACGAGGCCGCCGCGATGGACCGGATGGAGCAGATCTTCGCCCTCAACTTCAACGACTCCGACGACTGACAGGGGTCATCTTGCCCAACGATCCGCGTTCGCGGTAGACATGACGGCGAGGTGAACCACTTGCTGCTGCACGGACCCGACAAGCGCCCACGACATACCCACTCGGCCGAGGAGTTCGAAGAGATCCGGGACAACTGCGTGGCCTCGAACATCGGCAAGGCCAACCGCATCGTCGGTCGCATCTTCGAGGACGCGTTTCGCGATATGGGCGTGTCCTCCCCGCAGTTCGCGCTGCTCGTGGCGCTGAAGATCGCTCCGGGCTCCACGGCGTCGGATCTGTCGGAAACCCTCGGTTCGGACCCCAGTACGGTGTCGCGCAACACCGAACTGATGATCAAGCGCGGCCTGCTCTCGGTGCGCCCCGGATCGGACCGTCGCGTGCGCACCTACACCCTCACCGCCGACGGCGAGAGCACGATCCAGTCCTGCGTGCCCCGCTGGAAGAAGGCGCAGCACACCGCCCTGCGGCGGATCGGTCGTGGCACCTGGCGCGAGGTGCGCCGCTCACTCCGCCGCCTGTCCTCGGAATTGTAACAAAACAATTGCAGCTGCACTAAACGTTGACGGTGGTCCGGGGCCGCGGTAGCTTTCTGCACCATGAAACGGGGTCCTGCGATCCGCCTGGTCGTTCTGGCGGTGATCATCGCGACAGCCGCGGTGCTCGCCGCGGTCTTCGACGCTCCGGCGCTGCTCCGGTCGCTGCTGGACTGGGTAGCCGCCAGGGGAATCGCCGGCGTCGCGGTGTTCGCCGCCGCCTACGTGGTCGCCACGGTGCTGTTCGTCCCCGGGAGCATTCTCACCCTGGGCGCCGGGTTTGTGTTCGGTGTCATCGGGGGTACCGCCGCGGTTTCTGTGGCCTCCACGGTCGGGGCGACGGCGGCGTTCCTGGTGGGACGCTACGTTGCCCGCGACTGGGTGGCCGCCCGCACCAGCGCGATGCCCCGCTTTGGGGCGATAGACGCCGCCGTGGGTCGCGAGGGCTGGAAGATCGTGCTCCTGACGCGCCTGTCGCCGGTGTTTCCGTTCAACCTGCTCAACTACGCCTACGGACTCACCGCCGTGCGACCGATTCCGTTCGTGCTGGCCTCGTGGATCGGCATGCTTCCCGGAACGGTGATGTACGTGTACATCGGGTCGCTGGCGGCGAGCGTCGCCACCCTGGGGGGCACCACCGAACGCGGCCCGCTGCAGTGGACGCTCTACGGTCTGGGGCTGGCGGCGACGGTGGCGGTGACGGTGTTTGTCACCCGCCTTGCGAGAAACGCCCTGCAGCAGGAACTCCCGGAGGAACCGGCATGACACGAGACGAGATGCTCCCGACGGACGAACACAACACGCGCCTCCTGGACAGCGTTCATCCGGTGGACTGGACCAATCCTGAGCCCCGGGGTACCTACAACCTGGTAATCCTGGGCGGCGGAACCGCCGGCCTGATCACCGCTGCGGTGGCGGCGTCGATGGGGGCCCGCACCGCCCTCGTGGAGCGGGGCCTCATGGGCGGAGACTGCCTCAACGTGGGATGCGTGCCGTCGAAGGCGCTCATCCGCGGCGCCCGGGGACAGGCGCAGCTGGACTGGCTCGCGGCGGAGGGGCTGGCGGACGCAGCGGGCGGGGTGCGGGTTCACTTTCCCGCGGTGATGGAGCGGCTGCGACGCATCCGCGCCGGCATCGCGCCCCACGATTCCGCCGCCCGCTACCGCGACGAGTTCGGGGTGGACGTGTACCTCGGTCACGGCACGTTCAGCGCTCCCACGGCGATCACCGTCACCGGCGACGACGGCTCCACGCGGGCGCTGCACTTCAGCCGGGCGGTCATCGCGACCGGCGCCCGGTCCACGGCGCCGCCGATTCCCGGACTGGAGACCACGCCGCACCTGACCAACGAGTCGGTGTTCTCGCTCACCGAGCGCCCGGACTCCCTGGTGGTACTCGGCGGCGGTCCCATCGGGTGCGAGCTCGCCCAGAGCTTTGCCCTCCTCGGCACCCGCGTGGAACTGGTGGAGATGGCTCCCCGGGTGCTGCCCCGGGAGGATGCCGACGGCGCCGCGGTGGTGCAGGAGGCGCTGACCGCCGCCGGTGTGAGGTTGCACCTGCAGGCGACGGTGGACCACGTCTCCGGCGATGGGAGCACCGACGGCGGTTCATCCGGCGTGGAGGTCCACTTCACCGCCGCCGCCGGCGACCGCCACACCGTCACCGGGGAGCGGCTTCTGGTTGCGATCGGACGGTCACCCAACGTGGAGGGCCTGGGCCTCGACGCCGCCGGGATCCGCACCCACACGCGAGGCATTCCCGTCGACGACCACCTGCGCACCTCCAACCGCCGCGTGTTCGTCGCCGGCGATGCGGCCACGCCCTACCAGTTCACCCATATCGCCGAAGCCACCGCCGCCATCGTGGTCCAGAACGCGCTCTTCCTCCCCACGGCGCGCGTGAGCAGACTGACGGTGCCGTGGGCCACCTACACCGCTCCCGAGGTGGCCCACGTGGGCCTGTCGGAACGGGACGCGGCCGATCAGGGGGTGGCTGTGGATGTCTACCGCCACGCGATGAGCGCCGTCGACCGCGCCCGCATCGACGGGGACACCGAGGGGTTTGTGAAGATCCTCACGCGGCGCGGTTCGTCACGGATCGTGGGAGCAACGATCGTGGCCTCCCGTGCCGGGGAGATGATCGCGGGTATCGTACTGGCGATGCAGAACGGCCTCGGAATCGACAAGCTCGCGGGCGTGATACACCCCTATCCCACGCTGTCCGAGGCGGTGAGGCGCGCCGCCGCCGGGTACCTCCGCGGTCGGTTGACGCCGCGGACCAAACGGATTCTGGGGTGGTGGTTCCGCCACCGCCGGTAGTTCACGGTCGTTTACAGAATCTTTACGCAGCACTCCTCCCGCGACGCGACCGATACGCTATCATATTCGGTATGAGCCTCCGTTCCGGCCTCTTCATCCTCGCCCTTCTCGCCACGTGGACGCTTGCGTCGGCCACGGCGCTGTCCCCGGACGAGCTCCAGCGCCTGCTGGACGACGTCGCCCGCGACGACCCCGATGCGATCGTCGTAGAGGTCGACATCGAAGCCGAGTACGGCGGCGGGATCGCGTCGCTCTACACCGACGCCGGGCTGGAGTACTACATGAACGTCGCCGACGGCACGATCCACGGGATCGAGGAGGAACGGGTGGACTGGGACGGGGTGCAGATCGCCGACGAAATCCGCAGCTCCGGCCGATACATCTCCCTGCCCGACGCCTACCGCTCCCTGCAGCGCTACATGGACGCTCACCCGCGGTACCCTGACCTCAGACCGGAGGATTTCACCTCGGCCAAGTACACGATCGAGTTTCGCCGCGCGATGGTCAAACTGGAGTTCGAAGGTCGCTCCGGCGACCTCGAAGCGTACGTGGACGCCGGTGACGGCTCGGTGATCGAAATCGAACAGGACGACTGACCATGCCACGGATTCTCATTCTGGAAGACGATACCGCCATCCGCGAGGCGGTGGCGGAGTACCTGCGACTCGCCGATCACGAGGTGGTCGAGTGCGGCAGCGGCGATGAGGTTCTGCAGCACCTGGGCGCCCAGGGCCCGGACCTGTTCGTTCTGGATGTCGCCGTCCCCGGTCGCAGCGGGTTCTCCGTAGCCAAGGCGATTCGAAGCCGCTCTCAGGTCCCCATCGTGTTTCTGACCGCCCGGGACGACGAAACTTCGCGCATCACCGGGCTGGAACTCGGTGCCGACGACTACGTCACCAAACCGTTTTCTCCGCGGGAGCTCGTCCTGCGGGTCAACGCCATTCTGCGTCGCGCCGGCGGTGACGGAACACAGACACCAGAGACTTCCGCACGGCGCTACGCCCTCGGCGGCGCCGGGGACGGACCGGTCCTGACGGTGGACCCGGAGCGCCACACCGTATCTCTGGACGGTACGCCGGTGCATCTCACGGCGACTGAGTGGCGACTACTGGAGGTCATCGCCGCCCGGGCACCGGGGGTTGTGGCGCGGGATGTGCTCATTGAGGACGCCCTGGGCTACGATGCCACCGTGGAAACGCGCAGCGCCGACGCGCACATCAAGAACCTCCGCGCCAAGCTGGGCGATCATCGCTGGGTGGAAACGGTTCGTGGCTTCGGGTACCGCTTCGGGGGAACCGCAACCTCATGACCGCGCCGCTCTCGCGGATCTGGGTGCGGGCGATCGTCGCCACGATCGCCTCGTCGGTGGTGTTCTTCTCCGCGGTGCTGGTGGTGACTCTGGGACCGGTAATCCGCGGGTGGGAACAGGAAGTGGGGGCCGGGGTCCGTCGGTCGTACGAGACGCGGCTCGAACGCCTGGCATCGTTCACCGGCGAGCTCGACCGCCGCGACGTAGAGGAGATTCTCTCCCCCTACGCCGACGAGAATCACGTTGCCGTGGTCTGGGACGCCGACCGCAATCCGGTGTTCTGGCGCTCGGGACAGGAGTCGGGAACCGTTCTCCCACCGGGACTGCCGGCGTCGGCACGGGATCCGCAGCTCCAGGAACTTCGCCGCGCGCTCGACGGTATCCGCATCAGCGGCGTACAGATTTCGATCCCCGACGACGGCCCCGTGGATTCCACGCTGTGGAACGAACTGTCCGACCGCGGCCTGATCCATCCCGTCCATCGAGGCCCCGAGAACGAGGAGACAGCGGGCTATTTCGTCGCCGGAATCCGGGGCCACGGCCCCGACAGCCCCGTGACTCAGGTGATCAGGGCGATTCTGTGGGCGCTGGCGGCGGCGGCGGCGGCCACCACGGCCACCGCATCCCTGATCATGCTGCGCGCCTCCCGCTCCGTGGGGCGGGCGCTCTCGGGAGTCATGGCGGAGATCGCGGCGATCAGCCCCGACGGAGGCGATGGCCACGCCGGCGGCCACCACCCCGGAGACCGCGTCGACTCCCCGTCGGTGCCGCGGATATCGGAGTTCGCCGTGGTCGGAGACCGGATTCGCCACCTGGGAGCCCAGCTCGAGGCGGAACAGAAGATGCGTATCCAGTGGGCGCTGGATATCGCCCACGATTTTCGCACCCCGGTTGCGGCACTGAAGGCGCAGCTCGAGGGGATGATCGACGGAGTGCTGGACACCAGCGAGGGACGCCTCCGAACGCTCTACGACAACCTCGGTCGGCTCGAGTCGCTCACCGAATCATTTCTGTTGCTCACCAAGGTTGAGGCACCCGAGTACCGCGTCGCCACCACCACGCTGGAACCCGCATCACTGGTCGTCGACGTGATCGGCGAGCTGGATCCGCTGTTGCGCACTCGGGAGCGCCGGGTGGCGGTCGACACCGGTGATGCCGACGGGGTGTCGGTCTCCGGCGATCCGGACCTGATCCGCCGCGCCGTCACCAACCTCCTGGACAACGCGGTGAAGCACGGCGAGGCAGGCCTGATCCAGACGGTGGTCACCGCCACGGATGAGACGATCGCCGTGGAAGTCCGCAACCGCGGGATGTTCACCGCGGGGGAGGAGGTCGACCCCTTCGATCGTTTCTCGCGGTCCACCGGCGCCGACGGTCACGGACTCGGCCTGGCCCTGGTGCAGGCGGTGGCGCGGGTGCATGGCGGCGACGCGTGGTTTCGCCCCGATACCGGCGCCCGAACCGTGACGGTGGGGTTCTCCCTTTCCCGGAACCCCCGGTCCGATCTACAATAGCAGCATGATGATGATGGGCCCCGGCTGGGGCTTCTTTATGTTCCCCTTCGCGCCGCTTCTCCTGTTCCTCGCCGTTGGCGTCATCGGCATTCGGCTCAGCCGGCGCCGCTCCCACGATGCCCTGCCCCGCGACCGCCACCCCACGTCGGCGGACGGGCATGGCGACACTCGCTCGGCAACTCCGGCAACGCTCTATCGCCTCGCGAGCCGGCACGGCGGCGTTCTCACCGTCTCGACCGTCGTGATCGACCTGGGGGTCACACCCGCCGAGGCGGAGGAGGCGTTGCAGGCGATCGCCGACGAGATCCGTGTCCGCATGGAGGTCCGCGACGACGGCCGGGTCGTGTACCGGTTCCTGGAACTGGAGGACGATTCCCGCGGGCAGTAGTCCGCAACCCCGGGGACGAACCGTGCGCATCTCCGTGGTGCTGCCCGTATTCAACGGCGGCGTCACCATCGAATCCGCCATCCACAGCCTCAGTCGCCAGTCGCGGCGCCCGGACCAGATCGTTGTCGTTGACGACGGCAGCACCGACGGGACCGCGGCGATCCTGCGACGCCTCGCCCGACGCCCGGGAGCCCGCATGACCGTCGTCTCCACCGACCACCGCGGGCTGGTGCCGGCGCTCAACACCGGCCTCACCCACGCCGACGGTGAACTCATCGCCCGCATGGACGCCGACGACGTTTCGCTGCCCCACAGACTCGAGATTCAGGAAGCGGTGTGCGCGGTGCGGCCGGACCTGGGTGTGGTCGGATCCGCGGCGGTCATGCCCCCGCGGGCCGACAACACCGGGTACCGTCGCTACGTGGACTGGGTCAACGGACTCAGCCACTGGCGCCAGATCCGGCGGGCGCGCTTTGTGGAATCGCCGCTGATCCATCCCACCGTGGTGTTCCGCCGCGACCTGACCGATCGGTACGGCGCGTATCGCCAGGGTCCCTTCCCGGAGGACTACGAGCTGTGGCTGAGGTGGTTTCACGCCGGCGTCCACGCCGCCTCGGTACCGCGCGTATTGCTCACCTGGAACGACCCGCCCTCGCGCTTCTCCCGAACCCCCACGGCGATGCAGTCGCGGGACGCGTTCTTCACGATCAAGGCGCGCTATCTCGCCGCTGAGGTGGTCCGCGCCGCCGCCGGCCGGGACGTACTGATCTGGGGAGCCGGCCGCAGGACGCGGCGGCGTATGGAGCCCTTCGACGCGGCGCTGGCTGATTCCTCCCTCGGCGGCGGCCACGCGCCGGTGCGACCGGTCTCCGCGTTCATCGACCTGGCGCCGCGGGATGGCGTTCCCTTCGCCGGCCGCCGGGTCGCGGTGATCGGATACCGGGAGCTGCCGTCACCGGACCGTACCTATGTCGTGGCGGCGGTGGGTTCAACCGGGGCCCGGGGTCGGATCGCCGCCGTCCTCGCCGCCGCCGGCTACCGCTACGAGCGCGACTGGCTCGCCGCGGCGTGAGTAGACGGCGAGGGCGGGGTCGGTGCACGGCGCGGGTGCCCCGCCACCCCGTGACGCGGGACCCGCAACGTCGCTATCTTGGTACGCGGAGGTTATATGGCAGAAACACCATCTACAATGAAACAGCTGGGAACGCCGGCTCCGGATTTTTCGCTTCCCGACACGAGCGGCGCCACCGTCTCCCGCGACGACTTCGCCGGTCGCCCGTTGCTCGTTGCGTTCATCTGTAACCACTGTCCGTTTGTAAAACACATCGGCACCAAGCTGGGTGAGCTCACGCGAAGCTACGCCGACAAGGGCGTCGGCGTCGTTCTGATCGGGTCCAACGACATCGCGTCGCACCCGGAGGACGCCCCGGACCGCATGCCGGCGTTCATGGAGGAATACGGCATCTCGGTCCCGTACCTGTACGACGAGACCCAGGAGGTCGCCAAGGAGTACGAAGCGGCGTGTACACCCGATTTCTTCCTCTTTGATGCCGGTCACACGCTCGTGTACCGCGGTCAGTTTGACGACGCCCGCCCGGGAAACGACGCGCCGGTGACGGGGGCCGATCTGAGCGCCGCGGTCGACGCGGTTCTCCAGGGTCAGCCGGCCCTCAGCGACCAGAAGCCCAGCATGGGCTGCAACATCAAGTGGAAGCCGGGGAACGAACCCGCGTTCTTCACGATCGGGTAGCGGCAGGACACCCCGGGACGACGGCCGACGCACCCTGCGTCGGCCCGCCCCGGCGCGCGGTCCCGGCGGAACGTCCTACCGGACCGCCGCCACGCCCTTTCGTTTTTCCAGTAGCCGATACTTCAGACTCAGCATCGACGGCACCACGATCAGCGTCGTTACGGTGGCGAAGGTAAGCCCGTAGAGCATCGTCCAGGCAAACGCCTTCCAGTACTCCGCCGACTCGCTCCCGATGATGATCCGGAACTCGTGAATGTCGAAGCTCACGCCGAACGCCATCGGCACCAGCGCCAGGACAGTTGTGAGCGCCGTGAGAATCACCGGCCGCAGGCGCGTACGTCCCGCCTCCACGATCGCCTGTCGCCACGGCTCGCCGGCGCGGATCAGCTTGTGGGTGTAGTCCACCAGGACGATGCAGTTGTTCACCGCCACACCCGCCAGGGCGATCGATCCGATCCCCGACATGATAATGACGAAGTTCTGCTGTCCCAGGGCAAACCCCCACATGACGCCACCGAGACTCAGGAACACGGCGTACATGATGATGAACGGGTCCGCCAGCGAGTTGAACTGCGCCACCAGGACGATGAAGATCAGAAACACCGCCACCAGGAACGCCTGTATCAGGAACGTCGTCGATTCATCGCGCACGTCGAACCCGGCGCCGGTACCGATCGCGTAGCCCGACGGAAGGTCCGCCTTCAGCGCCTCCACCTCCTCGCCGATCGCCGCAAGAATCTCCCCACGGTTCTCAACGTCGGGGTTGAAATTGGCCGATACGCTCACCGCCCGGTTGAGGTTGCGGCGTTTGATGACGCTCACGGTGGACTGCGGTTCCAGTGACGCCACCGAACTCAGCGGAATCCGCCGTCCGTCGTAGGCCACCACCTGCACGTTCCGCAGCGTCTGGAGCGAGTCACGGGAGTCGTCGCGGTAGCGCACGTTGATGTCGTACTCCTCCTCGCTGGAACGGAAGGCACCGACGGTGCTGCCGGTAACCGCGGTCCGGACGGTCGAGGCGACCTGTGCGGTGCTGAGCCCGTAGTGCGCCGCCCGGCGCCGGTCGATGTTCACGGCGATCTCCGGCTGACTCGCCTCGTAGTCGTTGTCGATCGTCTTGAACGAGCCGGCGTAGGGTTCCAGAATCGCCACCAGGCGATCGGTGATCTCCCCCATGACCGCATAGTCGGCGCCACGGATCTCGTACGATACGTCATCACCGGTCGGGGGGCCGGAGTTGCCCTCCCGGACCGTGACCACCGCGCCGGTGACCGAACGCATCTGCTCCTGCAGGCTTCGAACCGCCGTCGATCCGGGGATCTCGCGCTCCGCGTAGGGTGCAAAGGTGATGTCGATGCTCCCGCGGTTGCTCTCCGCACCGCGACCGGAGGTCGCCTGGAAACTGTCCAGCGACATCGGCACGAGCGGGATCGCCGCCTCAACCTCCCGGACCACGCCGTCGGTGCGTTCCAGCGGCGTCCCCTGCGGTGCTTCGATTTCGATCCGCGCACGCTCCGGGTCCAGATTCGGGAAGAAAATCACATCCGCCGCGATCATGCCGTAGGTCACAAACCCGGCGATCACCACCGCCGTCACCGCCAGCACCGTTTTTCCGGCGTGGCGCGTTGCGCGGCGCAGCATGCGCGTGTACCACTCCTGCACGCGACCGAAACCACCGCCACCGTGCTCCATCTTGCGCTGTTGCGCCGGCGTGATCTTGAGAAACCGCGCGCAGAACGTGGGGTTGATCACGATGGCAACGAAGAGCGAGGAACTCAGCACGACGATCACCGTCTTGGGCAGGTAGCTCATGAAGTCGCCCATGATCCCCGGCATAAAGATGATCGGAAAAAACGCGAGGAGCGTCGTGAGAGTGCTCGCCGCGATCGGACCCGCCACCTCGCCGGCGCCGTCGATCGCCGCCTGCGCCCTGCTCTTGCCCATCGCCTGGTGGCGAAAGATGTTCTCGACGATCACGATCCCGTTGTCCACCAGCATGCCCAGCGCCAGGATCAGGCTGAACAGGACGATCGTGTTCAGGGTGATCCCCATGAGCTGCAGGATAAAGAAGGACATCAGCATGGACAGGGGGATCGCCATGGAGACAAAGAGACTGTTGCGGAACCCCAGGAAAAAGATCGTCACCAGCAGCACCAGGATGAACCCGGTGACCATGTTGTTCTCCAGATCCGCGAGCATGTCCCGGATGTATCGACTCTCATCGTAGGAGACGAAGACCTCGGTCCCCGCCGGAAGCGTGGGGGTCAGCTCGTCCACGGTGGCGTGGGCGGCGTCGGCCAGGTCGAGAATGTTGGCCCCCAGCCGCTTCTTGACCGACAGCGTGATCGCCGGCGTGCCGTTCAGCCGCGAGAAAGAGGTATCGTCGGCGTCCTGAAACGCCACGGTGGCGATCTCGTCCAGGGGAACCTGGACGCCTCCGCCGGCAACCATGATCTCACCGAAGCGCCACGCCTCGGTGATCTCGCCGGTGACGGCGAGGGAGTAGTTCTTTTCGCGATTCTGCAGCACCCCGCCGGGAATCGTGACGTGCTCCTGTCCGATCGCCGTTGTCACGTCGTTGATCGACAGGCCGTAGGACGACATGCGATACGGGTCGAGCTCGATCGCCAGCTCCCGCTGGGGGTTTCCGGCCGTGTCCACGTCCAGGACGCCAGGAAGCCCCTTCAGTTCGTCACGAACCCGCTCGGCGGCATCGTCGATCACCTGCACGCCGTCGGGGTGCGAGAGTACGACCACGAACATCGGCCAGTCGGAGACGCTGAACTCCCGCACGGAGGGCTCGTCGGCGTCGTCCGGAAGCTGCGCCGCGGCGATATCCACCCGGTCCTTGGTGCGTCGCAGCGCCTCCTCCACACTCACCTCCGACGAGAACTCCGCGAAGATCGACGAGACGTTCTGCCGGCTCTCACTGGTGAGCTCCGACAGTCCGTCCATACCTTCGAGCTCGTTCTCGATCGGGTCGGTCACCAGCGTTTCGATGTCCGCAGCCGAGACCCCCACATAGGTGGTGGTGATGAAAATGTAGGGCTGCTTGATTTCCGGCGACGACTCCCGCGGGAGCGTCGCGTAGGCGATCACCCCGAGGACGACGATCAGCGCCGCCAGCGAGAACACCGCCATGTGCTTTTCGATAAAGAGACGTACCATCTGTCTGTATTCCTGCGTTACTGGACGATTTCGACCGGAGCGCCGTCCGCGAGCCGGTTGAATCCTTCCGTCACGAGCTGTGCTCCCGGCTCCAGCCCCGAGAGGATCACCGTCTCGGTGGCGTTGGTGACGCCGGTGCGCACGGGAAGCTCGCGGGCGGTGTCACCTTCCACGACCATCACGTAGCTCTGGTTGTTGCGGATGAACACCGCACTGGACGGAACGACCACTACCTCCGGGTAGTGCCGTAGCGCCAGCCGGACCCGCGCGGTCTGGCCGGAGAGAATCTCGCCGTCGGCGTTGTCGATCTCGATTTCCACCTCGTAGGTCAGCGTCCGATCGGAGCGCATGCGGGCAAAACTGGTCGGCGTGCCCTCGAAGACGCGATCCGGAAAGGCGCTGAACACCACTTCGGCGCGGTCGAGATCCCGAACGCCGGAGATGTCCGCCTCCGGAACGCCCACGGTTACGAGCATACGCCGCATATCGGCGATATCGAACGTCGGGTCGCCCGGTTCCAGGTCCTCATGGGGCTGGATGTGGCGTCGCACGACGGTGCCGTCTATCGGGGCGATGGCGAGCTGGCTGTCGCGCATCGTCTCTGCGTCCAGCAGCGCCGACCGCGCCTGGAGCCATGCGAGGTGCGCCTGGTCCACCTTGAGCTGAAAGCTGTTGCCCTGCTCCAGGAAGCGCTGTTCGCGCTCCCACGTCTCCCGGGCGAGGCGTTCGTTGAGGACTGCGGTCTGGTAGCGCGTGCGCGCCTGATCCGGCGCGATCGCCGCCAGGGACTGCCCGGCGGTTACGGCGTCTCCCTGCTCAACCGCCACCGTCGCCACGCGGCCGGGGGCGGCGGCGGTCAGATGAACCTCCGATAACCCGCGGGCCTCGCCGACGTACTCGCCGAATTCCACGAAATCGCCCTGTTCGGTCACGGTCACCCGCACCGGAATCCGGCGTCGGGTATCTCCGGGACGCTCGACGGCGGCGGTGGCGCCCGCTTCCTGTGCCTCAGCCGGCGCGCTGCACGCCGACAGTCCGATCGTTCCTGCGAGGAGCAGAGTCGCCAGTGCCGCCGTCATGACGCGCGACGTCTCCGTCCGGTGAGTCTGTGAGCGAATCGGGTCGGCGGCGTTGCGCCCGGGGACCCGGTCCCTCGTGTGTGTAGTAGCGTTCATAGCGTTTTCTTCCTTACGTTCCGTTCAACACCGGGTTTCCCGACAACTGTTACCGCGACGGTGGAGATCGCCCGCGATTTCCCATACCTTTCAACCATGAGCGACGCAACGCACCGTTTTTCCGGAAGCCTGGCGGAAGAGTACGACCTGATCACCCTGGCGTACCCCGACTTCGAAGCGTTTCAGCGGCACATGATCGAGGCGATCGCCACCCGCGCCCCGCAGGACCGTCGCCGGATTCTGGAGATCGGAACCGGCAACGGGTTCACGACCCGTCTTCTCGCGGGGATCGAGGGAGCCGAGATCGTGACCGTCGACAACGATCCCGAGATGGTTGCCCAGGCCCGGGAGCAGCTTCCCGACCTGGAGATTCGGGAGGCCGATGCCCTCACCTTCCTTCAGGAGATGCCGGAGCGCTCCGTCGATGTGGTGGCCTCCGCCTTTACCCTCCACAACATGGAGGCACCGTACCGGGACCGGGTCGAAGCCGAGATCTTCCGCGTTCTGCGACCCGGCGGGCTGTTCACCAACGCCGACAAGTACGCCCCCGACGGGCAGGAGCGGTTTGACGCGCTGGCGTTTCAGGTCAACCGCTTCTTCGACGCCTTTCTGGAGCGGGGCAAGACCGACCTGCTCCGCAAGTGGGTGACCCACAACATCGACGACCAGTCCCCACGCTTCGTCATGCTGGCGTCGGAGACGCCGACGCGTCTCGGGGCGCTCGGCTTCGTTGACATCCACGTCGGGCACCGCTCCCATATGCAGGCGGTGATGACCGCGACGCGTCCTCGTTGACCGAGCCGATTCCCGCTCCTATACTCGGCACATCGTGAACGGCCACGCTGTACAGGAGTTCTCACCGTCCCACCGTCTGTTTCTCGGCGTCGACAGCGACGGCTGCGCCTTCGACACGATGGAGGTCAAGCATCGTCGCTGTTTTGCCCCGCAGTTTGTCCGCTGGTTCGATCTGGAACCGATCTCGGCGACGGCGCAGACGGTGTGGAACTTCGTTAATCTCTACTCCGCCACCCGCGGGATCAATCGCTACGCCGGCCTCGCGGCGACCCTGCATCTTCTCGGGGATCATCCCGACGTCCCCGTCGACACCGGCGTTCCCGCCCTGCCGGCGTTCTCCGCGTGGATCGAACGGAGTCCCGCGCTCAGCGGCAGCGCCCTGACCGACGCGATCGCGACGGCGAGGCGGGCGGGAGACCGAGGAGCGGCCGACGAGCTGCAGACGGTGGCGGAGTGGTCCCGGGCGGTGGACGAGGCGTTCGCCGGCATGCTCACGGACGCGGAGCCGTTCCCCGGCGTTCGCGACGCCCTGGCCGCCGCCGGCGCCCACGCCGACGTGGCGGTGGTCAGCAGCGCCCCCACCGCCGTGCTGCAGGAACAGTGGGCGCACGCGGGGCTGGAGGGGCTGGTGGCAACGATCGGCGGACAGGAACTCGGGAAGAAAACCGACCACCTGACGCGCTGCGCCGTCGCGGGCGGCTACGCCGCCAACGACATGCTCATGGTGGGCGATGCTCCCGGCGACGCCGCCGCCGCGCGGTCGGTTGGGGCGTGGTTCTTCCCGATCGTGCCCGGCGACGAGGCCGGAAGCTGGCGGCGGTTCCGGGAGCAGGCGTTGCCGCGGTTTGTCGACGGCGCGTGGACCGGTGACTACCAGGATCAGCTCGAACAGGATTTCTATCGACACCTGCCGGAGACGCCGCCCTGGAAAGCGGCGCCGACGCGCACGTAGACCCCCGGGCAACCCGGGAATTCGCAGAGGAGGCTCAGCATGCAGGCAGATATTGGACTGATCGGACTCGCGGTCATGGGTCAGAACCTGGTTCTGAACATGAACGACAACGGATATACCGTAGCGGTGTACAATCGCACCGGATCGCGGACGCAGGAGTTTATGGACGGCCCGGCGGCGGGGCGGGACACGATTCTCCCGGCGTACGAGCTCGAGGAGTTCGTGGCGAGCCTCAAGCGTCCCCGGCGCATCATGCTCATGGTCAAGGCCGGCGAGGTTGTGGACAGATTCATCGAATCGCTCCTGCCGCACCTGCAGGCGGGCGACATCATTATCGACGGCGGAAACTCCCACTACCCGGACTCGATCCGCCGAACCCGCGACCTCGCGGAACAGGGCATCCTGTTCGTCGGTACCGGTGTTTCCGGTGGTGAGGAGGGCGCCCGCCACGGCCCCAGCATCATGCCCGGAGGCAACCCGGACGCCTGGCCCCACATTCGGCCGATCTTTCAGGACATCGCCGCCAAGACCCCGGAGGGAGAGGCGTGCGCGGACTGGGTCGGCGCCGAGGGCGCCGGTCACTACGTGAAGATGGTCCACAACGGCATCGAGTACGGGGACATGCAGCTCATCGCCGAGGCGTACCACGTCATGAAGGTCGGACTCGGTATGACCAACCACGAGATGCACGAGGCGTTTGCCGCCTGGAACGCGACGGAACTCGACAGCTTCCTGATCGAAATCACCGCCGACATCCTCACGGCGCAGCGTGAGGATGGGACGGCGGTTCTGGATTCGATCCTCGACGCCGCCGGCCAGAAGGGGACGGGAAAGTGGACGGGGATCAACGCCCTGGACGCCGGAATTCCGGTTACGCTGATCGTTGAGGCCGTGTTCGCGCGGTCGCTTTCGGCGCTCAAGGATCAGCGGGTCGCCGCGGGGTCGATCCTGCAGGGTCCCGGCGGTGCCTCCAACGGTGAGAACGGCGGGGTGGTCGCCATCAACGCCGACCGCACCACGTTCCTCGAGGACCTGCGGCAGGCGCTGCTCGCCTCCAAGCTCGTCTCCTACGCCCAGGGCTTCATGCTGATCCGTGAGGCCAGCGAGAGCTACGGCTGGGACATCGACTACGGCAACGTCGCCATGCTGTGGCGCGAGGGCTGTATCATCCGCAGCGCGTTTCTCGGTCGCATCAAGGAGGCGTATCGCCGCAATCCGGACCTCGAGAATCTGCTGCTGGACGAGTGGTTCAGTGGGGTGATTCACACCGCCCAGGCGGCGTGGCGCCGCGTCGTGGCTGCCGCCGTCACCGCCGGAATCCCCGTTCCGGCGTTTTCCACCGCCCTGGCGTTTTTCGACGGGTACCGCAGCCCGCGACTGCCGGCGAACATGATCCAGGCGCAGCGCGACTACTTCGGAGCCCACACCTTTGAGCGTGTCGACGGGGCCCGCGGTGAGTTTCACCATTTCAACTGGACCGGAACGGGGGGAAACACGACCGCCGGTTCATACAACGCATAGGATACGCAGGAACGGAGTGCGGGAGCGGCGGCGCCACCTCGTGGTGGCGCCCTCCGCTTTCTGGTACAATCCCGCCACCACACCACAGCTCGGAGGATTCGGAAACAGGATGGTCGCCGCAGGTCTGCAGCTCATGGTTCTCGGCATGGGCGTCGTATTTGTATTTCTGGTTGTGCTCGTCGGGCTCATGAGTCTCACGTCGGCACTCGTTCGACGAATCGAGGGCTCCGGCGGGGACGCATCGGATCCGTCGGCCGGAACGGGCAACGCAGCAGCAGCGGCCACCGCCGCCGCCGGCGCCCCGTCCGCCCGCATCGCCGCGGTCCTCGCGGCGGTGGCAACCCACCACCACAGGAGAACCGCGAAATGAAAAAGATCAATGTCATGGTCACCGCGTTCCGGGACGGATTTCAGTCGGTGTTCGGCGCCCGCGTTCTGACTCCCGACTTTCTTCCGGCCCTCGAGGCGGCGCGGGACGCAGGGCTCACCCACTTCGAGGTCGGCGGTGGTGCGCGCTTCCAGAGCCTCTACTTCTACTGCAACGAGGACGCCTTCGCCATGATGGACTCCTGCCGCGAGGTGGCGGGGCCGGACGCCAACCTGCAGACGCTGGCGCGCGGAATCAACGTCGTGGGACTGGAGAGCCAGTCCTCCGACATCATCAGGATGCACGCCGAGCTCTTCAAAAAGCACGGCATCACCACGATCCGCAACTTCGATGCCCTCAACGATGTGGACAACCTCGACTACTCCGGTCACTGCATCGCCGACGCCGGACTCAACCACGAGGTGGCCGTCACCCTGATGGGCCTGCCGCCGGGGCTGTCGGGGGCCCACACCGCGGAGTTCTACCTGGAGCGAATCCGTCGGATCCTGGAGGCGGACATTCCGATGCACTCCCTGGTGCTGAAGGACGCCTCGGGCACGGCAACGCCCAAGGTGGTGTACGACACCGTGAAAATGGCGAAGGCCAAGCTCCCGGCGGACGTACCGGTTCGCTTTCACACCCACGATACCGCCGGTACCGGTGTGATCACCTACAAGGCGGCGATCGAGGCCGGCGCCGACGGGATCGATCTCTCCATGGCGCCGGTGTCCGGTGGTACCGCGCAGCCCGACATCATCACGATGTGGCACGCACTTCGGGGCACGGAGTTCGACCTGGACGTGGACATCACGAAAGTGATGGAGGCTGAGGAGGTGTTCAAGGACGCGATGAAGGACTACTTCTTCCCGCCGGAGGCGCAGAAGGTGGAGCCCCTCATTCCGTTCTCGCCGATGCCGGGGGGCGCACTCACCGCCAACACCCAGATGATGCGGGACCATAAGGTGCTCCACCGCTTTCCGGAGGTGATCGCCGCGATGCGCGAAGTCGTGGAGCGCGGCGGGTTTGCCACCTCCGTGACCCCCGTCTCGCAGTTCTACTTCCAGCAGGCGTTCAACAACGTGCTTCTGGGACCGTGGAAGAAGATCGCCGAGGGCTACGGCAGGATGCTGCTGGGCTATTTCGGCCGCACGCCCAGCGAGCCGGACCCGGAACTGGTCAAACTCGCAGCGACACAGCTGGACCTGGAACCGACCACCGAGAGTCCCCGCGTGCTCAACGATCGTGACCCGTCCAAGGGGCGCGGCCCGGCGGAGGAAGCACTCAAGGACGCGGGTCTCCCGATGACCGAAGAGAATGTCTTCATCGCCGCCACGTGCAGGGAACGCGGGATCTCGTTCCTCCGGGGTGAGGGGCAGGTGAACGTGCGCAAGCAGAGCGCCGGCGAGGCCGTGGACCACGCCGCCGCGGCGGCGGCGAACACCGCGTCCGCCGCGGGGGGCACCGCCCAGCGGAGCGCGGCGTCGGTCCCCGCAGCCGCGTCCTCTCCCACCGCACCCTCCGGCGAACCGGCGCACTACACCGTCACCGTGGGCGGTGAACGGTTCGAGGTCACCGTCACGGACGGGCGCGCCACCATCGGTGGACACACCTATCCGCTGCCCGCTCCCGGCGGCGCGGCGGGGAACGCCGCGGCACCAACGGCGCCGCCCGCCACCGGCTCGGCCCGCAACGACGAGGTC
>CAJWEZ010000028.1 GCA_913030605.1 uncultured Spirochaeta sp. | reverse complement strand
GAAGTAGGTCTATCAGCAATTACTGGTGTTCAAGAAGCGCAGCTAGCATTTGATTTAAGCAAAGCATCAAGAATCAACAATGAAGGTAATCTATTCTCTGCCAGAGAAGCATTAAATGCTCTCATAGGTAGAGAGTTGGCGAGTAAGCTCTTTTTAGGGGGAACGGCACCATGGCCGACAATCAGAAGCCGCTTTTTTACAAGACGCCGCAGGTGCTGCGGTTTGAGGACCACAAGGATCTTGCTCTGGACAAGAAGCAGGACTTTTCCTTCGCAGTCGGAGCCAATGCGATACCGCTTGCGCCGAGCGAGTTTCTGCCGGCGGTGAGGCATTATCCGATTGTGTTCGTGCGGGGTGGCGACAGCCTATCCGCGGTAGCGGTGACGGGTCTGAAACAGAACCAGAACCTGTTCGTGGATGAGAGCGGGCAATGGCGCGCCAACACCTATATTCCAGCTTATGTGCGGCGCTATCCGTTCATTCTCATCCAGTCCGAAGACAGGACGCAGACGGTGCTCGGGTTTGATGCCGATAGCAAGCGCATCCAGCCGGCGAGCAAACTGAAGGATGCGCAGCCGTTATTCGCTGAAGACGGCACGGCAGGCGATGGCGCCCGTCCGATGATGGAGTTCTGCAATGCCTATCATCAGCAGAGCCTGCAGGGAGAAGAGTTCGTCAAGGCGCTTGAGGCGGAAAACCTGCTTGAAGACAAGCACGTGGACATGACCTTCCCCGACAAGAGCCGCTATCGCCTGGATGGCCTGTTGACGGTCAATGCCGAGCGGTTCCGGGCTCTCCCGGCCAAGACGATCGAGGAGTGGCACAAGAAGGCATTCCTTGACGCGGTCGTGCTCCACCTCGCGTCCGCCCAAAACTGGCAAAACCTGTTGGAGCTACAGGAACAAACTTCAAGCCCCAAGGCGGCGTGACCGGGTGAATAACCACCAACAAAGGAGCAAATGACAATGAAACGACGTCTCAGCAATCGAACTGCACAATTTTTGGTTGTATTTCTCGCATCGGCCGGGGCTGCTCTTGCCGCCGATGATGATGTCATGCCGAGTTCCACAACCGTGGCTTATGGGGACTGGACACAGAACTGCATGCTGATTCAGATGCAGAAGGAAGGTGAACCCCAGCCTGGCGCCCCGCAGCGGGTCTGCGAGGTTCGTCAGGTGCTCAATGCCCAGCAGGAGGGCGGGGAAGTGCAGCGTCTGATGACGGTCGCCGTCGGCAAGCTGCCGGAAAGCGACACGGATCGGCTCGTGATTCAGACGCCGGTGAACGTGGCCCTTCGCTCTGGCGTGACGATGCGGCTGGGAGAAGCGGCCGCGCAGCCGACCAAGGGCGGAGCCGTCAGCACCGTTGAAACCGAGGGCAGCGAGCAGATCCTGCTGACATACATGACCTGCAACCAGGTCTGCATCGCCGAGAAGGAACTGTCGGAAGCGCAGATGGAGATGATCAAGACGGCGCAGGCTGCGAGCGTCACATTCGATATGACGAACGGTCAGGAACTGAGCGTGCCCTTGTCGATGAAGGGGTTCAGATCGGCAATTTCCGCCGCCGCGCCTGTCAACTGAGAGCCGCACGCTGCTTATCGCAAAGAAAAGACCGCTTCGGACATCCGAAGCGGTCGATCTGTTTAGGGCGAACCGAGACGTCCCGTTTCGCGGGCCGCGCGGCGCGGTTACGGAAAATCCTTGCTCAGATCGAGAAACTGGTGCCGCAGCCGCAGCTTGCGACCGCGTTCGGGTTCTGGATCTGGAAGGACTGGCCGAGAAGGTTGTCGACGAAGTCGATTTCCGAGCCGGCCATGTAGACCAGCGAAATCTCGTCGATCAGCACTTTTGCGTCGCCGCGGGTAATCACCACGTCATCGGCTTCCGCGTCTTCGGCGAGATCGAACTTGTAGGAGAAACCGGAGCAGCCGCCGCCTTCCACGGCAACGCGCAAGGCCTTCTTGCCGTCTTCGGCTGCGATGATTGCGGCGATCCTCTTGGCCGCCGCCTCTGAAAGCGTGACAGTCTTGGTGTCCATTGTCAGTCTCCTGAGCCCGGCAGGCGGGCTGAAATCGGTGTTTTGGCGCACGGAATGATCCACGCCTTCCAATGGCCTTTGATCTTAGTTAAGAACGGCGATGACAGCCGTCAACGGTCTATCTGCAACCGGGTGGCCGGCAGGACGCAAGCAGGAACGCTTCCCGCGACAGGAATAAGCATGACAATCGACAAATCGGCATTGGGTTTCGGCGATGTGGCGCTTGCGCCCTATGCCTGCAATCCGTGGAAAAGCCGCGGCCGGCTCTATCCCGAGCCCGACAGCCTGACGCGTTCGCCGTTTCAGCGCGACCGCGACCGCATCATCCACACCACCGCCTTCCGTCGGCTGAAGCACAAGACCCAGGTGTTCATCGCCAATGACGGCGATCATTACCGCACACGCCTGACCCACACGATCGAGGTCGCGCAAGTCGCCCGCTCGCTCGCTCGCGCGTTGCGTCTGGACGAGGACCTCGCCGAGGGCGTGGCGCTGGTGCATGATTTCGGCCATACCCCCTTTGGCCACACCGGCGAGGATGCGCTGCACGAGAAGATGGCGGCCTATGGCGGTTTTGACCATAATGCGCAATCGCTTAGGATCGTGACCAAGCTGGAGCGCCGCTACGCCGAGTTCGACGGAATCAATCTGACATGGGAGGCGCTGGAGGGGCTGGTCAAGCATAACGGCCCCTTGCAGGATGCTGATGGGAAGGGCATTGGCGGGCCGGTTCCGCAGCCGATCCTCGATTATTGCGCCCGCCATGATCTATGGCTTTCGACCCATGCCAGCATGGAGGCGCAGGTGGCCGCGATCGCCGATGATATCGCCTACAACACCCATGATATCGATGACGGGCTGCGCTCGGGCTATCTGAGCTACGACATGCTGGAGGAGGTGCCGTTTCTGGCCGGCCTGATGTATGAGGTTCGCGATCGCTATCCCGGGCTGGAATCGAGCCGGTTCACCAACGAGATCATGCGCCGGCAGATCACGGCGATGGTCGAGGATGTGATCGGCGTTGCGCAGGAAAACCTGCGCACGGTCGCGCCGCAATCGGCCGATGAGGTTCGCCGCGCCGGCATGACGCTCGCGACCTTCTCGCCGGCGATGGCTGAGATCGATCGCCAGATCAAGAAGCTGCTGTTCCACCACATCTACCGCAATCCGAATATCATGGTGATCCGCAAGGGCGCGGCCCAGATCGTGACCGACCTCTTCGACGCCTATATCGACGACCCGAAGCTGATGGGGGAGCATTCGTGGAGCGAGGGCATCGAGCGGCTGGAACCGGCCCAGCTTGCCCGGCATGTGGCCGACTACCTTGCCGGCATGACCGACACCTATGCCTACAACACGCACCGCCAGTTGTTTGACCATACCCCTGATTTACGGTAGGAGCCCGGCAAACTGCGCCCTTTTGCGCCGGTCGCGCGGCGGCGGATGGAAATTGACATGAACCTTTTTACCGATTTCGAACAGAGACTGAACGAACAACTGCTGACGATTGCCGAAATCGCGGAAAAGCGCGACACGCTGGATTTCGCCCGCATCGTGGTTGAGCCGCCGCGTGACCCGAGCCATGGCGATATTGCCGTCAACGCCGCGCTGGTGCTGTCCAAGCCGCTGCAGACGAAGCCGCGCGACCTTGCCGAAAAGATCGTCGCCGCGCTTGAGACCGATGAGGATATCGCCGAGCTTTCGATCGCCGGTCCGGGCTTCATCAATATCCGGTTTTCGCCGCGCTACTGGCAGCGCGTTCTGCTTGCTCTGGTCCGCGAAGGCGAGGATTTCGGCCGCAGCGCAATCGGCAAGGGTCGCAAGATCAACGTCGAATATGTCTCCGCCAACCCGACCGGGCCGATGCATGTCGGCCATTGCCGCGGCGCGGTGGTGGGCGATACGCTCGCCAATATCCTGGATTATGCCGGCTTTGCGGTGACCAAGGAATATTACATCAACGATGCCGGCGCGCAGGTCGACGTGCTCGCCCGCTCCGCCTTCCTGCGCTATCGCGAGGCGCTCGGCGAGACGATCGGCGACATCCCCGAGGGGCTTTATCCAGGCGATTATCTCGTGCCGGTCGGCGAGGCGCTGAAGGCCGAATTCGGTCCGTCGCTGCACAATCTGCCGGAAGACCAGTGGATGCCGATCGTCAAGGACCGGGCGATCGACGCCATGATGGAGATGATCCGCGCCGATCTCGCCGCCCTCAACGTCACCCATGAGGTGTTCTTCTCCGAGCGTCAGCTTCATGCCGACGATGCCGCAGCGATCCGTTCCGCGATCAATGATCTCACCTTCAAGGGCCATGTCTACAAGGGCACGCTGCCGCCGCCGAAGGGGCAGACGCCGGAAGACTGGGAGGACCGCGAGCAGACGCTGTTCCGCTCCACTGAAGTTGGCGACGATATCGACCGGCCGCTGATAAAATCGGACGGCAGCTATACCTATTTCGCCGCTGACGTCGCCTATTTCCGCGACAAGTACGAGCGCGGCTTCGACGAGATGGTCTATATTCTCGGGGCCGACCATGGCGGCTATGTGAAGCGGCTGGAGGCGCTCGCCAAGGCGGTGTCCGGCGGCAAGACCAAGCTGACGGTGCTGCTGTGCCAGATGGTCAAGCTCATGCGCGATGGCCAGGAGCTCAAGATGTCCAAGCGGTCGGGCAATTTCGTGACGCTGCGCGAAGTGGTCGACGAGGTTGGCCGCGATTCCGTGCGGTTCATGATGCTTTACCGCAAGAGCAGCGAGCCGCTCGATTTCGACTTCGCCAAGGTTACCGAGCAATCGAAAGACAATCCGGTGTTCTATGTCCAGTATGCGCATGCGCGCTGCATGTCCGTCCTCAGGCAGGCCCAGGAGAACTTGCCCGGACTGGATATTTCACAAAAAACACTGGAAGATGCGGTAAAGCAGGCGACTTATGAGCCGGAAGAACTTAGAGTTGTGGCCAAGCTTGCGGAATATCCGCGGGTAGTCGAATCGGCGGCGACAATGCGAGAGCCGCATCGGCTGGCGTTTTATCTCTATGATCTAGCGTCGCAATTCCATTCCCACTGGAATAAAGGGAAGGAAAAGCAGGAGTTACGCTTTATTAATGAGAGTGACAGACAATCAACGATTGCGAAGCTCGGACTCGTATCTTCTGTCGCTGCCGTATTGCGTTCCGGACTGGCTCTCACGGGAACCGACGCGCCGCAGGAAATGCGTTAGGTCCACCTGCACTCTCCCGTCGGCCTTTTAGGCCGATGGCAGCCTCGGTGGTTTGAAAATGGCAGACAAGAACAAGCCGGGTAACGGCAATAATGGCGGCTTTGACGAGGACGATCCCTTTGCCGAACTGGCGAGGCTGATCGGCACGTCCGACAATGAGCCGCCGCGCCGACAGGAAGGTCCGTACCCGCCGGAAACGGCGGATGACCTGACGGACGAGCTTCTGCGCGAGTTCGACAGCTTTCCCGCTCCGTCCGAACGGTCCGAGCCGCCGTCGCGTCATGAGGTCGAGCCATCCTTCGCGCCGGAAGAGGAGGAACGCTACGACGAACCCCAGGCCTTCGAGCCCGAGGAGAAGCCCGCTTCGATCTGGGACAGCATGCCGGCCGAGCCCGCGCCCGAGGAAGAGCAGCCGGATGATTTCGGCAGCTTCGAATTGCGCGGCTCGCTTGGCGGATACGAGCCGCAACAGCCCCGTCAGTCCGATGTAATGCCGCCCGTCGAGGAACCCGTTGCGCCCCCGCCGTCATACCCGCCGGAGCCGGAATACGCGCCGGAGCCTCCGCACCAACCGGAACCGGAATACCAACCGGAACCCGCATACGAGCCAGAGCCGCGGCAGCCGGCGGCGCATGAGGATCAGGAGCTCGATCTCGATCTCGACGAAATCGCGCTTGAGCTTTCGGAGCTCGAACTGGCCGATGATGGCCCGGGACCGCTGGACGAGGTGGCGGCTGGCGACGACGATCGCGACGGGGACTTCGATCCGGCCGCGCTGATTTCGACTGAAGAGCCGCCCGCGCCGGTCGATGAGCTCGACCTGCCGCCGATGGGCGATGACGAGGTCGTGCCGGCCCGCGCCTCCGCCGAGCCTTACGAATTCGATCTCGATGAAGAGCTTGCCGATGTGTTGGCGAGCCAGCCGGCTCTGGTCGATCCGCTGCAGGAGACGCCCGCCCAGCCGGACCTGCCGGAGGAGGCCGATTATTACGCCGCCGCTCACAGCGAAGCCTATGACGAACCCCTCAGGCAGGCGGTTCCGCCGCAGGCCGGCTACAACGATGCTGCCGAGGGCTTTGAAGCTGCGGTCGATGATGATTATTACGACTTTGACGATCGCGAGCGCCGTCCGGGCCTGCTGCCTGCGACCTTCCTGGGGGCAGGGCGCGTCGCCCTGATCGGCATTGCCGCGATAGCGCTGGCCGTGCTGTTCGTGTTTGCAGGCATGCGCTATTTCGCCGGCGACAGTGGCGGCGAGCCGGTGGTCATCACGGCCGACAATTCAAGCGTCAAGGAAGCGCCGGAGGATCCAGGCGGCGAGGTCGTTCCCAATCAGGATAATGCCGTCTTCAACGATGTGTCCGGAACGCTGGCCGAAGCGCCGCGTCAGGGCAGCCTGATCGCCTCCGACCAGGAGCCGACCGATGTCGAAAGCGTCGCGCCCAATCCGCTGGCCGGCAGCGCCGCGAGCGGCACAGCCGATACCGGCGGTCTCGAGCCTCGCAAGGTCAGAACCATGATCGTCAGGCCCGATGGCACGCTGGTCGAGCGCGATGTGGCCGAGTCCAGCCCTTCATCGTCATCCGGGGTCAGAAGGATCGAGACCCAATCCGCGCTTCCCGATGAGAACGGTCAGCTTGTCACCTCCGTGCCGCAGGACAGTGCGGCTGCCGGTGCGAGCGATCAGACCGCTGCGTCTTCGCTGGCGCCCCCGTCATCGCAGGCGACGACCGCCTCGCAGACGGCTGGAGCAACAGACCAAACGGGCGCGGAAACGCCGGCCGCCACCGAGCCGTCCACCGTGGCAGAAGCTGCCGCCGAGGGTGCAGTCGAAGCGACGGAAGAGCCGGCCGCTGCGGAAGAGCCCGTGCAGGATTTCGGCATCGCCAATGTGCCGCTGCCGACGCCGCGGCCTCCGGGCGGCGCGCCCGCGCGCGTTGCCGCCGCCAGCTCGGCTCCTGCCTCTAGCCCGGCGCCCGCCGCTGCGACGACGGCAACCGCGCCCGCCGCGGCAGCGCCGCAGCCGAGCGCGCAGTCGACATCCGCCTATGCCATGCAGATTGCATCCCTGCCTTCGGTGGAGGAGGCGCAGCAGGCCTATCGGCGGCTCAGTGCCCAGCACCCTGCTGTGCTCGGCAGGCGACCGGTGGAGATCGTGCCGGCGACGATCGCGGGCAAGGGCACGTTCTATCGGGTGCGCATCGGCGCCTCCAGCCTTTCCGAAGCGCTGTCGCTGTGCGAGCAGTACAAGGCGGAAGGCGGAAGCTGCTTCGTTCCGCGCTGATTTCGGAGGCGCGGGCGCGGAATTGGTGTTTTTGCCGTGCAGGACCACACAAAATTGTGCATGAATGTCGGGGCTTATTCGTGCTTTGGCCTCGATCTCATATGATTCGCCCATGACAAACGCCCCGAAAGCCATGATTCTCGGTTGCGCCGGCGCCCGCCTCAGCGCCGAGGAGAAGGCATTCTTCCGCGCGGAACAGCCCTGGGGCTTCATCCTGTTCGGCCGCAATGTCGAAAGCAAGGAGCAAGTGAGGGCGCTGACGGCGGAGCTGCGCGATGCGGTCGGCCGTAATGTCCCCGTGCTGATCGATCAGGAAGGCGGAACCGTCCGGCGTCTGCGCCCGCCGCTGGTGCGCGACTATCCCGCCGCCTCGGTGATCGGGAAGCGCTATGCCGCCGCTCCCGATGAGGCGAGGGAGGCGGCCTATGCCTGCGGGCGGCTGATCGCGGCGGACCTGATGTCGGTTGGCGTCGATGTCGACTGCGCCCCGGTGCTCGACATGCCGCCGGAACCCGATACCGGCTTCATCGCCAATCGCGCCTTCGGCTCGGACCCGGACCAGGTGCGGGTTCTGGCCCAGGCGATGGCCGACGGGCAGAAGGCCGGCGGCGTGTTGCCGGTGATCAAGCACATGCCGGGTCACGGGCGCGGCCTTGCCGATTCCCATATCGGCCTGCCGGTGGTCAAAGAGCCGCTGGCGCTGCTTGCCGAACGTGATTTCCGGCCGTTTCGCGAACTCACCGGCATCCTGATGGCGATGACCTGTCACGTGCTGTTCGATGCGGTCGACGCTGAGAACCCGGCCTCCACCTCGGCGAAGGTGGTCGAGCAGGTCGCCGCGGTGCTGGACGCCTACGCCGCCGCCGGGGCCGCTCGGTTCGACCGCATCGACCGGCGGCTTGCGGATCTTGCGGACGGGGTCGAACGAAACTACCGGGAAAGCCAACGCGCCGTGAACGAGCTGATGGCGAGAATTGTCGCCGCCGGAGCGACGCGTGGTGCCGCCGAGACAGCGCCCGGTGCCGCCGAGACAGCGACCGGTGCGGGCGCCGCAACCGGTGCTGGCGCCCCGGCCGACGTTGACTCCACAGCACCCACGATGTCCCTCGCTCGGGCGCGGGCGGAAATGTCAGTGGTGGACCGTCCGGATCTGTCCGGCGGCGAGCCGCACCGGGGCACGTGGGAGTCGGGTTCCGACGGCGCCGTCGTTCAGACCGATCCCGATGCACGCTTTGCCAAGCTCCGCCTGCCGTACGAACAGGACAGTCGTCCGCGGCTGTACCGGGTCATCGCCCGCTCCCTGGACCCGGGATGGGCAGGATTGGGTCTCCATTTTTCGGTCACCGGCGTTGCTCTGCCCGACGGGTATGGCCACGGGCGCAGTGTGCTGGTGTGGCTCACCCGTGACGCCGCCGAGTACGGTGTCGACTCGACCTTCCTGGAGGTCTACGTCTCCTACGACGACGTGAACATGAACCGCGTCGCCCAGGCGGCGCTGGATTCGGAGCTTGGATCGGACCACGCACTCGAGGTTCTGGTGGACCCGGCGTCCAGCATGCTGACGATCGCCGTGAACGGGGTGGAGTACCTGCGGTACCGCCTGCAGGTGCCGCGGGGAGCAAGCATGGAGCTTGCGCTGCGGGCGCTTGGCCGCGGCGAGTTCCGAGACCTCGAAGTCCGGCGGCAGCCTCCCCGATAGGCGATCACCCGCCTCAACGGGCGACCACGCCACAGGCGGTCCAACGACCCAATCGCCGCGGGACAACCGAAAGATAGTCGCGGCAGAGGCTTCCGTAGTACCATCGAGGTATGGCTCACACCGCAACCGAGGTACGCGTATACCCGCCGGGGTACGGACACACGCCGATTGACGCGGACTATCGTCCCTGGGAAGCGGATTCGGCGTTTCTGGAGGCGTGGAAGCGCGTCCGCGACAATACGATGCTGGATCCTGCCCGGTTGTACGAGCTGTGGGAACTGGTGGGACAGACCTCCAAGATATCCGGAGGGATACTCGAGGTCGGGACGTGGCGCGGCGGGAGCGCGGCCCTTATGGGGATTCGCCTGCACCAGCTCGGCGATACCCGTCCGCTGTACGTGGCGGACACGTTCGCCGGCGTCGCAAAGGCCGGGCCGCGGGACCCGTACTATCGCGGCGGCGAGCACGCAGACACCAGCCTTGACACAGTCCGCACGTTTCTTCATAGTCTCGCCTTGCCGAATTTCCGGCTTCTGTCCGGCGTGTTTCCGGACGACACGGCGCACCTGCTGCCCTCCGACCCGATCGCACTCTGTCACATAGACGTGGACGTGTACGAATCGGCTCGAGGCGTGTTTGACTGGGTCTATCCCCGCGTCCCCCCTGGGGGGATCATTGTGTTTGACGACTACGGCTTTTTCGGATGCGAGGGTGTTACCAGCCTGGTTCATGAGATTCGATCCCGCGACGGACTCGTCGTTGTGGGCAACGTCAACGGGCATGCGGTCGTCGTGAAAACTCACGAGAGGCGACATGAATCATGATAAACCGAATACTCCTCCTGACCGGCCTGGTGGCGGTCCTGGGGTGTAGCACGACGCAGACCAACCCCGCCGCGGGTGACGCTGCGGCACCGATGACGTTCAACTACGACTGGAACCAGCAGGTCCGCTCCGCGCTGGGGCCGGCGGACTACGCCAATGTGCTCAACCTCCTGGACTCGGAACATCCCATGCTGGCACTGTACCGCGAAGACGTGACCCACCAGGCGGTGGTGGACTTTTTTGTCGATCTCACCGGGTCCTCCGACATCGCCCTGCCGATTCTGTATCACGCAAACCGGGAGGATCTGTCGCTGTCGCTGGTGTTCTCCCTGACCTGGGTGGAAAGCCGGTACTCTCCCGTGGCGGTGAACCAGAACGCCACCTCCGTGGACCGGGGGCTGTTCCAGCTGAACTCCCGAACGTTCCGCAATCTGTCGGAGGAGGATTTCTTTCACCCCGACATCAATTCCTACCACGGAACGAAGTACCTGCGGTGGTGCATGGAGCAGACCAGCTCCGAGATGCAGGCCGTGGCGTGTTACAACGCCGGGCTCACCCGCGTTCGCGCCGGCCGGACGCCGGCGTCGACTCTGGTGTACGTGGACCGTATCAGTCAGTTTCGGGCCCAGCTCGAACGCCGTTTCCGTGCCTATATCCTCAGAGAGTTCCCCTCCCACAGTACGTGATGGTAGAGTAGCGACCTATGGTCGTCGTACTGGAACAGGGAATTCGGGAACAGGACAAGAACGCGCTTCGCAGCTTCCTCGAGGGGCGTGGATTCAAGGTCCGTGAGGTCATCGGCGAGTCTGAAACGATCTTCGGAGCGGTGGGCAGCGCTCAGATCGACCTCCGCGAGGTCGAGATGCGGCCGGGCGTCGCCAAGGTCGTGCCGATCTCCAAGCCGTACAAACTCGCCTCCCGCGAGTTCAAACGCGAGGACTCGGTGTTCCCCGTGGGGCCGGTGAAGGTCGGTGGAAACCGCCTGGTCGTGATTGCCGGACCCTGCGCGGTTGAGAGCCGCGAGCAGATCCTCGAGACCGCCGAGATCGTGGCGTCCTCCGGCGGTGTCATGCTCCGGGGCGGCGCGTACAAGCCCCGCACCTCTCCCTACTCGTTTCAGGGGCTCGGCGAGGAGGGCCTGCGCTACCTCAAGGAGGCGGGAGAGGCGTTCGGGATGCCGGTGGTCTCGGAGATCGTCTCGCCGCTCCACGTGGACCGCATGCGCGAATACGTCGATGTCTTTCAGATCGGCGCCCGGAATATGCAGAACTTCGAGCTCCTGAAGACGGTGGGCGCCGAGAAACGGGCGGTCATGCTCAAGCGCGGACTCGCTGCCACGATCGAGGAATGGCTCATGGCTGCGGAGTACCTTCTGGCGCACGGTGCCGAGGACGTGATCCTCTGCGAGCGTGGCATTCGGACGTTCGAAACCTACACCCGCAACAGTCTGGACATCTCCTCGATTCCTGTCGTGAAGAAGCTCAGTCACCTCCCGGTTCTCGTCGATCCGAGCCACGCCACTGGTATCCGCGAGAAGGTTCAGCCGGTGGGGCTGGCGGCGATCGCGGCCGGCGCCGACGGTCTGATCGTTGAAGTGCACCCGGATCCCGACCAGGCGCTGTCCGACGGTCCGCAGACACTCTTTCCGGAACAGTTTGAAAAACTGATGCGGGATATCGAGGCGTTGTCGCCGGTGGTGGGCCGCGAGGTCGCCCGTCTGCCGCAGCGGCATCGCATCGCCGCAACACCGTCGGTATCGGTCGACGCCGGGGCGTCCGCTGCGGGCGATGTCTCGCTCCGCGTCGCGTTCCAGGGAGCCCGTGGTGCGTACAGCGAAATCGCCGCCCTACGCTACTTCGACGCCGCGGACCGGGAGGTCGAGGCGGTAAGCATGAGCCACTTCCGGGACGTGTTCGAGGCGGTCCTCAAGGGCGAGGTGTCGTTCGGTATCGTCCCCCTCGAGAACTCGCTCATGGGTTCTATCCATGAGAACTACGACCTGTTGCTGCAGTATCCCGACATCCGCATCGTCGGCGAAACGCATATCCGCATCCAGCACAGCCTGATCGGTACCCAGGATGCCACCCTCGATTCGATCACCAAAGTGATCTCGCAGGCGCCGGGTATCGAACAGTGCCGCGATTTTCTCAACAGACACCCTGAATGGGAGATCGTGCCGTTCTACGACACCGCCGGGGCGGTTGCCCATGTCCGTGACAGCGGCGACCGGAGCCTGGCGGCGATCGCCCACGCCCGGACCGCGGAGTACTACGGCATGAAGGTCCTGCGCGAGAGTATCGAGTCCAACGCCCGCAACTACACGCGATTTGCAATTCTTGCCCGGGAGGAGGACGCCGTTGCCCGCGAACCGGACATGGCGACGCTGGTCTTTTCGACCCCCGATACCCCCGGGGCGCTGTACGAGTGCATGCGCGTCCTGGCGGAACGTCAGCTCAACCTGAAGAAGCTGGAATCGCGACCGATCCTCGGCGAACCGTGGCGCTACATGTTTTACCTGGACGTCGAACTCCCCGGGGATGAGGCGGCGTTCCGGCAGGCTTACGCCGCCCTGGAAGCGGCATCACGGGACCTGCGGCTCCTCGGTACGTTTCGGAGTTCGCGCGGATTCGACCGGTCCTGAGAATGGGGGCGGGGACGGGGCGCGCTCAGGCGTCGGTGATCCCGAGCTTGCGCAGCTGCTCCCGTTCCTCGATTTTCGAGACGTACTGCCGGGTCTTTTTGCGGGCACGGACCAGGGTGTCGTTGATCACCGTGACCTCCGTGTTGATCGACCGAAGCTGCGACCGCTGTTCGCGGGAGACCTCGGCGCGAAAGAACGTATCGAGTCCCTCCAGCCGCCGCACGATCCCGTAGACCTCCTGCGTGTCCTTGGTCACAAACTGCAGCAGCGTGTCCTCGTCCGAGTTCTGGAGTTTGACCCAGGCGGCGCCGGATTTTGACAGGAGGCCGTTGTAGATCCGCGCGCGACGGCCCACGGACGCCACAAACTGGTCGAAGTTGATCTCCTCGGATTTGCGGGCGTTGGTGGTGGAGTCGACGTAATCGATCGTGAAGACGCGGTCCACCGAGTCCTGGCCGCGCAGGCGCTGCCAGATCTGGCGGAGCATCTCTCCCAGTGACAGTTTGCGGCTCTCAAGAACGATGGCGTTGTCGCTCAGTTTTCGCACCGCCTCCTCCAGGCTGCGGCTGGCGCCGGCGATCGTCCGGGCGGACTCGAGCAGGATCGGTTTGAGGTCGTCGCCCGTTTTCTTTTCCTCCGCCGGTGCCGCGGCCGCGGCAAGGGAGTCGAGCAGCGTCTGTCTGATCGCGTCGCCGCCGCCGGGGCTGTTCTCGGCAAAGATTTCCAGAATGAGATCCCGGGCAAACGGCTGTCCCGGCATGTGGCGCGGGAACACCGCCTTCACCGTGCGAGCGGCCTGATCGTACTGTTCCTCCGACGGCGCCGCCGGCACCTTGGGGTCGGTGAACACGGTTCGCCGCGCCTCCAGCTTGTACCGTTCCCGCTGGTATCCCGTGATGCGCTTGAGGATGGACAGCGCTTCCCGGGAGGCGCCGCTGAGCTGGTCCTGCGCGTCGGTCACGATGTTTGCCGAGAGGGTGTCGCTCCCGCGCTTGATCTTGACCATCTGCTCCCCGAGTCCGCGCGTCGTCGGCTGGGTTGCCGTGTCGGACACGTTTCGCCAGTTGATGTACTTGAGGAACTTGACGACTTCCTTGAGCCGACGCAGGTCGAGGCTTTCCAGCGACCAGTCGTAGTAGTCGGTGAGATAGGAGATGCGCGTGTCGTACTGGCCGAGGCGGATGCTGAGCTGCGTGTCGCGCTCACTGTCGGTGTAGTGGGCGTCGGAGGGCGTATCGAGCTCGGAGAGGCGCTCCTCGTACTTGTACGGGTCCTCTTTGAGCAGCCCCTTCTTTCGCAGGACGTTGTGAATCGCCTGAAAGCTCGACTGCATGCGACGAAGGTGCTGCTTGAGCTGAGGGAGGTCGTGTTCTTCGAGCTCCGCGCGTCGCGCATCGAGGCGTGCCTCGAGTTCCGCCTCGAAGCTCTCCATTCCAGCCATGATGCCATGATACGGGAACCCGCCGGGTCACACAAGCGACAGCGTCCTCAACCGGGACGCGGCGCGGGGAGGCGGCGCGGGGCGGGCGACCCCGACAAGCGTCGCGGTGGACACCGCAGTGTGTGCCGGTATGCGACGACCGCATCGGGCGCCTCCGGCGATGCCTTTTCCAGCGATTCTCCCACTCATCCTCCAAACGGTTCTGCTCTGGATGTTCCTGTCCGGATGCGGCGTGACGCCGGGCGGTGCGATCGGCATCCCTCGCCGCGTCCGGTGCACCATACCGGAGCCGCCGGCGGCGTATCGCGATCAGATCGAGGCGTGGCGCCTGGCGTGGTGGGACGGTGCGCGGGTGCGGATAACGGAGGCGTCGGCGCCGCCGTCGGGATCGGTGGCGGTGCACCTCGAGGTGGCGCCGGGCGGGGCGGAAGCGATCGTCGTGTCGGCGACCGCGGTGAGTACGGCGGGTACGCTCCTGCGACCGCTGGGGGGATGGGCCGTGGCCCCATCGACGGAGGTATCCGTTGACCCGGCGCTTGGCGGCGCCGCGACGGTGCTGCTGCAATTGGCGGGGCGGGGACTGAACCCGGGACTGGTGAATCTGCGGCGACTGGCTATGACGGTCCGGGACGAACTGGCCGCGGACCGCGACGACCCGCCGCCCGTCATCGATCGCCCGCGACTGGCGGCGGCACTCGCCGGCGGTGAGATGACGCGCTACGCGGTGCGCGCCGTACCACGGGATCGTTCCGAGATCGTGCGCGAGGGGTCAGGGGCTGTCACGGACTGGATAACGGATGACATGCGGGAGCCGCTCATTCGCGGGGTGGGAACCGACGGGCAGCACCACTGGGCGGTTCCCGTGGCGGCGGGGGAGGTGCGTCACCTGTGGCAGGCGACCACGGGGATTCGGATGACGGTCGGCCGCGACGGCGACGGCCACCTCTGGTGGTTCGTCACCGCCGACTGACCGACATCCGGCTCCGTGCTGCTATTTCACGACTACGTTGACGAGCTTGTCGGGGACCGCGATCACTTTCACAACCTGCTTCCCGGCGGTGAGCTCCGCGATCCGCTCGTGTTCCATCGCCATCCTCTGCAGTGTTTCGCGGTCGGTGCCGGCGTCCACCGTGAGGCGCGCGCGGATCTTTCCGTTAACCTGCAGGACGACCTCTTTCTGGTCGTCGCGGGTGAGTTCCTCGTCGAACTCCGGCCACGCGCCGAGCGACACCGGCGACCGGTTGCCCATCATCTCCCAAAGCTCCTCCGCCAGGTGCGGCGCGTAGGGCGAGAGCATGCGTACCAGCGGCTCCCACACCTCCCGGGGGCGTCCGTCGTGCTTGTAGAGTTCGTTGACCAGGATCATCATCTGGCTGATCGCGGTGTTGAACGCCAGCTTGCCGGTGTCGTGGCCCACCTTGCGGATCGATTTGTGCAGCACACGCCGCAGTTCCTCGTCCGCCGGCGTCTCGTCCAGCGGGCGTTCGGTGAGCCGCCACACGCGGTCCAGGAAGCGGTGCACGCCGGTGAGCCCCTGCGTCGACCACGGCTTCTCCTGCTGCAACGGCCCCATGAACATTTCGTAGACCCGCATGGAGTCGGCGCCGTACTCGGAGACGATGTCGTCCGGGTTGATCACGTTTCCGAGGCTCTTGGACATCTTGACGCCGTTTTCGCCGAGGATCATCCCCTGGTTTACCAGCCGCAGGAACGGTTCGTCGGTGTTCACCACGCCGATGTCGTACAGCACCTTGTGCCAGAACCGTGCATAGAGGAGGTGCAGCACCGCGTGTTCCGCCCCACCGACGTACAGGTCCACCGGCATCCAGTACTCGATCTTCTCGCGGTCGGCAAACGCACGGTCGTTGGCGGGGTCAAGGTAGCGCAGGTAGTACCAGCAGCTGCCCGCCCACTGCGGCATCGTGTTGGTCTCGCGGCGGCCGCGGCGGCCGCTGCCGTCGGGACAGTCGCACTCCACCCATTCGGTCACCGCCGCCAGCGGACTCTCACCGGTGCCGGTGGGTTTGTAGCTCTCCACCTCCGGGAGCGTGAGCGGCAGCTGATCCTCGGGAATCGGGTAGTACTCACCGTCGCACTCCACGAGGGGAATCGGCTCGCCCCAGTAGCGCTGGCGGCTGAAGATCCAGTCGCGGAGCTTGTAGTTGACCGCCCGGCTGCCGTGACCGTGCGACTCAAGCCAGTCGATGATCTCGGACTTGACCTGTTCGGTGGGTTTTCCGTCGAACTGCCCGCTGTTCACTGCGACGCCGTACTCCGGGGTTGCCGCCGCCAGCGGTGCCTGGGGATCGTCCTCGTCGGGGCGCGCGACGACCTTGACGATCGGGAGATCGAAGGCGGTCGCGAAGTCCCAGTCGCGCTCGTCGTGTCCCGGAACGGCCATGATGGCGCCGGTCCCGTAGCTGGCGAGGATGTAGTCGCTGATCCAGATCGGAATCTGCGCGCCATTGACGGGGTTAATGGCGTAGGAGCCGGTGAACACACCGGTCTTTTCCTTGGAGAGTTCCGTCCGTTCGAGGTCGCTCTTGAGTTTTGTGGCGTCAACATAGCCCCGCACCGCGTTGGCCTGCTCCGGCGTCGTAAGCGCCGCGACCATCGCGTGCTCCGGGGCCATGACCATGTATGTGGCTCCGAACAGGGTGTCCGGGCGGGTCGTGTACACCTCGATGTGGCGTTCGTCCTCCCCGAGCCCCGCCGCAGCGGCGCGTTCGGCGGCGTCGTCCGCCAGCGGGAACGTGACGTTTGCGCCCTCGGATCGTCCGATCCAGTTGCGCTGCATCGCCTTGATCGATTCCGGCCAGTCCAGGTCCTCGAGCCCCTCGAGGAGCCGGTCGGCGTACTCGGTGATCTTGAGCATCCACTGTCGCAGCGGACGGCGCTCCACGGGATGGTTTCCCCGTTCACTCCGGGGTCCCTCGGGGGTGGCGATCACTTCCTCGTTCGCCAGTACGGTGCCCAGGGCTTCGCAGTACCACATGGGGATCTCGGCAACGTAGGCCAGATCCCGTTCCCACAGCTTGAGGAATATCCACTGCGTCCACTTGTAGTAGTCCGCCCGGTGCGTGCTGACCTCGCGGTCCCAGTCGTAGGAGAACCCGAGGCTCTTGATCTGCTCTCGAAAACGGTCGATGTTGGCTTCCGTGGTCGCCTTGGGGTGTGTGCCGGTCTGCACCGCGTAGTTCTCCGCGGGAAGTCCGAAACTGTCGAACCCCATGGGGTGCAGCACGTTGTATCCATTCATCCGCAGATAGCGGCAGTAAATGTCGGTGGCGGTGTAGCCTTCCGGGTGGCCGACGTGGAGACCCGCCGCCGAGGGGTAGGGGAACATGTCCAGCACATAGCGCCGTTTTTCGGGCGGTACACTGGCGTCTTCAACCGCGCGGAACGTCCTGTTCTCTTCCCAGTAGCGCTGCCACTTGGGTTCTATCTCGCGGAATGGATATTTCTTCATGCGCGGCATGGTACCCAATGGTTCACAGCGCAGTCAATCGCGCCTACAATGGAGGAAGGAAGGGCACTCCGCCCGTTCCTGCCGGCCTCAAAGGAGGCGTTCTCCATGTCAGCACCGACGATCAATCGCATGCAGTTTCACGACCGCTGGTATCCCGGGGATCCCGACGCGCTTCACCGTGTTCTCAGCGCGGGAACCGCCGCCCATCGCGCTGCGGTCCCCGCCGCCGGTGCCCCGCTCCACGATGTTCGCCTGGCGGTGCTGCCGCACGCGGGGCTCGCGTACTCCGCCCGCGGGCAGATGGCGTTCTGGGACACCGTGGACCCGGGGGAACTTCGTGCTGCCGTGGATCGGATCGTGCTTGTCGCACCCTCCCACTACGTTCCGATCCCGGGGGATACCACCGTCGGTGGCCGGTTTTCCGGTCACGAGACGCCCTTCGGGACGCTGCCCGACGGCGGTACGGTCGCCGACGAAGACGATCGTGGTACGGTGGAACGGGAACATGCAGTGGAGCTTCTGCTTCCTGCGATCGCCGCGACCCTGGGAACAGAGATTCCGGTCTCACCGGTTCTGGTGGGGGCGTTCTCCGGGCCGGATGCCGCCGCCGACGCCGCACGTCGCATCGTCCGTCGCCTGGCGGAGCAGGGCGTCGCTCGGGGGCGCGTCCTGTGGCTGGGCAGTTCCGATGCCACCCACTACGGGCGACGCTTCGGGTGGACCCCCCTGGGTCAGGGGCGGTGGTCTGAGCTGGCGGACCGGCTCCGGAGTGCCGATACCTCGCTGGTCTCCGCCGCGGTAAGCGGTGACCGGGCCCGCTACTGGTCGGACCTGGCCCGGGGGACGACCGTCTGCGGCCGCTTCGCACTGGCCATGGCGATCGAGGCGCAGCTGCGCTTCCTCGGCTCCGGTACAGGTCCCCACGGTGGTCGCGTCGCGGGACGGATCCTGGACTACTACGCGTCGCCCGACGTCACCGGCAGCGATGAGGCGGAGTTTGTGTGCTACGTTACCGCCGTCATGGAGGAGGCGACGGTATGAGCACGCCCGATCTGGACCGTCCGCTGCGCTGTACCCTGCTCGGCTTCTCGCGGTCGCTGCTGGCGTGGTACCTGGCCCCGCGGAGCAGCCGTGGTGCACAGCCGGAGCTCGCCGGTGATGCCGCGATTCTCGAGACGACGCCGGGTCTCTTCGTGACGCTCCGTCGAAACGGTGAGTTGCGCGGGTGTATCGGGTCGATCCGAACCGAGTCTCCGTTGCGCGCGACACTGCCGCGGGTTACCCGGAAGGCGGCATTTGAGGACCCCCGGTTTCCGCCGCTCCGGCGAGAGGAACTCTCGTTGTGCACGATCGAACACTCCCTGCTGACGGTACCGACCAGGGTTGCCGCACTCGCGAATATCCGGCTCGGCGAAGACGGCGTGATTCTCACCGTGCAGGGCCGGCAGGCGGTGTTTCTGCCGGAGGTGGCGAGGGAACAGGGGTGGGACCTGAACACGACGCTTTCGGCGCTCGCGCGCAAGGCGGGCCTGTCGCCGGACGCCTGGCGTGACTCGCGCGCGGAGTTTGAGGTGTTTCAGACGCTGCACTACGGAGAGGAGGAGTGCAGTGACCGTGACCTGTGACTTCTGCGCCCACCGGTGCAGGATCCCCGAGGGACGCACCGGTCTGTGCGGCGTTCGCCGCAACTCCGGCGGTCGCCTTGAGACAACGGTGTACGGGGCGATTCAGTCAGCCGCCCTCGACCCGATAGAAAAGAAACCGCTCTATCACTTTCTGCCGGGGACCCGCGTCTTTTCCGTGGCCCTGGCGGGGTGCAACTTCCGTTGCCGGTTTTGTCAGAACGCGTCGATCGCGGTCCCGGAGCAGTTTCCCCTTCCGGTGGCCCACTGGGACGCGGACCGTCTGGTCGCGGAGTGGCGCGCGTCCGGTACGCCGGCGATCGCCTACACCTACAGCGAACCGACCGTCTGGCAGGACTATATTCTGGACACGGCGCCGGGAATCCGACGAGCAGGAGGGCGGGTGGTCATGGTCACCAACGGGTTCCTGACGCCGGAGGCAACCGAACGTCTCGTGGAGGTTGTGGACGCCTTCAACATCGACCTGAAGGGCGACGACGAATTCTACCGCCAGCTGTGCCGTGGACGGATGGAACCGGTCCTCGACACGATCCGGCGCGTCGCGCCGCGTCGTCACCTCGAGGTGACGACGATGCTGATGCCCTCGCGCCACAGTGCAGAAACGGTGGAGGAGCTGCGCCGCGCCCTGGTTGACGCCGGGGTCCGGGTCTGGCACATCAGCCGGTTCTTTCCCGCGTGGCAGATGCGGGACGAACCGCCGACCACTGAGGATCAGGTGCGGTCGGTTCTCGACGGAATCGCCGCCACCGGTGATCCACCGTTCATTTTTGCGGGAAACAGCCGACAATCGGAGTACCATCAGACGCGCTGTCCCGACTGTGGTACCGTCTGTATCGACCATCGTTCTCCGGTCCGGAATCTGACCGACCGCGGGAGGTGCCCCGGGTGCGGCGCCCGGCTCTACGGAGTATTTGAGTAAGGAGACTGTGATGCGCAAGATTGTTCTGACGTTTCTGATTGCCGCGACGGCGACGGGTGTGGCGGTCGCCCAGAACTCGTTTTCGGCCGGTATCGGGGCAAACCTGTACCGCTACGACACCACATACCTCACCGCCCTGTCGGCGTCCTATCTCCACGATCTCCAGGAGGGACTCGAACTGAACCTCGGCGCGGAGTTCGGGATTACAACCAGTGAAAACGCCGACGGCGACACGGTCCCCAGTTTCCTGATTCCGGTCAACGTGGGGCTCAACTTCACCTTTCCCCAGGATACCGTGACCTTTCTGTTCGGAACGGGGCTTTCTCCGGTCTTCAACTTCAACCCGGATACCAGCGACGAGTTTTCGTTTCTGATGGGGCCGTACGTGAAGGGCGCCATGCGGGTCAAGGTTCACCCGATCATGAGCTGGTTCCTGGAGGTTCAGCAGGACCTGCTGATCGGCGGCAGCGACTGGATCAACACCAGCACGCGGCTTTCCACGGGCATCAACTTTGCCTTTCCCGGCAACGGCGGCTCCTGAGGGTGTCGCAATTCTGACGGGCACAAAAAAACCCCCTCAGGAAAGGAGGTAAAAACCTGAGGGGGCATCAAAAACCAAAAGACCAAAGGTGGCTTTATCGGAACGTATTGTGCTGGCGTCCTGTCCCGACACCCGAAAAATACCACTTTCACGTACGAATGACAATATGTAAACGATTAATCTGCCGATCTGCGATGCATTTCGGATTCCGGGAGCGCGCCGGAATCGGTGTCTTTGCGGCCCTGCCACGAACATGAGAAGATAGGTCCGTGGTCGAAATATCGGTCGTCTTCATTCTCCTGCTGATCTCAGGCATGTTCTCCGGGACCGAGGTTGCCTTCACCTCCCTGTCGGTCGACCAGATCGAACGGATGAAGAAGGAACAGGGCAAACGGGGCAACCGGGTGGCGGATCTCCACGACCACATCGATGTCGTGCTGACCTCGATCACGATCGGCAACAATATCGCCAACCTGGCCGCATCCGCGCTGGTGTCGGCCCTCACGATCAGATGGTTCGGTGAGACGTGGCTGACCGCGTCCACGCTGGTTCTCACGATCCTGGTGCTCATCCTCGGGGAGGTTACTCCCAAGCAAATCGGGATTCTGCACAACGAGGCGGTGACGCTTCGCCTGGCACCGTTGCTTCGCGTGCTGGCGATCATGTTTGCACCCCTGATCTGGTTTATCCGGCTCATCAGCAACGCCCTCACCAGACTCACCGGCGGCGCAAAACGCCCGCGGGTAACGATCGAGGGCCTGCACCATCTCGTGCGCTACGCCGGCAGCGCCGGGCTGTTTAACCAGCTCAACGCCAACATCCTCAAGAACGTGTTTCGCTCGCGGGACGTGCGGGTGGGGGCGATCATGACGCACCGGACCAAGGTGTTCAGCCTCGAAAAGCGTCAGACGATTCACGATGCGTTCCCCGCCATTCTCGACTCCGGGTTTTCGCGCGTTCCGGTCTACAACGAGGAACCCGAGCGGATCGTGGGAATTCTCCTGGTCAAGGACGCCGCCCGCGCCGTCGCTGAGGGCCGGGATGACATGTCCGTCAGCCGCATCATGGTTCCGCCGGTGTTTGTCCCGGAGAACAAGAGCTTCCACAAGGTGTTGTCCCGGCTTCGACGGGAACGTCTCAACATGGCGATCGTCCTGGACGAGTACGGCGGCGTCGCCGGCATCGTGACGATGGAAGACCTGGTCGAAGAGTTCGTCGGTGAGCTGTACGATGAGGGGGAGATCGAGGAGGCGCAACCGCTGCATCCGGTGGCGCCGGGCGAGTACCTCCTCGCCGGCGACGCGCCGATCCACGTGGTGAACGATCACCTCGACATCGAGCTGTCCAGCGACGGCGACGCACAGACGATCGCCGGGTTTATCGTGGATCGCCTCGGTCGCATACCGGAGCAGGGCGAGGAACTGGACACGCGATTCGGGACGTTCACGGTCGAGTCCGTGGGCCAGAGTCACGTCGCCTCGGTTCGGTTTCGGCGTCGCGACGCCGACGAGTGACGGCGGTCACCCGACAGCTGCCGGCGGAAGACACAAAAAAAAGGACCGCCCGGCGGCGGTCCCTGGTGTTCGTCTACGACGGCCGACTATTCGACGCTGAGTACGTCCTTCATCGCCTGCTTGATGCTGTCCTTGGGCAGTGCGCCGACCGCCATCTGGGGCTTGTCGTCGACCGGTATGAACAGCATGGAGGGGATGCTCTGGATGCCGAATACGGCAGCGAGCTCCTGCTCCGCGTCGGTGTCGATCTTGTACACGGTCATCTTGTCGGCGTACTCCTCCGACAGCTCCTCGAGGACGGGCGCCACCATCTTGCAGGGGCCACACCAGTCGGCGTAGAAGTCGATGATCGCGGGCTTGTCACCCTCGTACTTCCACTCCTTGTTTTCCTCGTAGTTGAAGACCTTGTTCAGAAACGTATCTTTCGTCAGATGTTCAGTCATGATTACTCTCCAGTGATATTAAAAATCCTATATAGAAAATAGCACAAGCCAAACGGAATGGCAAGCCCTACGCCGGTCTCTTTTGAATCGCCCGCTTGATCGCCTGCCACACGGGGCACCGATCGTGAACCGCCGAGAAGAATACCGCGCCGGCGGCGAGATAGAACGGCCACGCCACGCGCGCCTCGGTCCCCGACAGTAGGATCGCTGCGGCTACCGCGACTCGAAAGAACCGCGCCCGGCCGCCCACGCTTCCGATTTCGCGACCGTCGGCGGCGGCGGCGTACAACGTGTCCAAATCGCCACGATTCTGCGCACCGACCCGCCGCGCGCGTTCCTCTCCATTTGTGTACACGACCATCGTGGGAATCGTCAGGACCCGCATGTCGCGGGCGAGATCCGGGTGCTCATCCGCGTTGATCCGTACCGTGTGCACGCGATCCCGGTACGTCTCGCCCATTTCCTCCAGGAGTGGAGCCATCTGCCGACAGGGCCCGCACCACGGAGCCCAGAACTCGACGACAGTGGGCCGCGTCCGATCAAGGATGTCCGATATGTTCACAGGTTCCTCATATACAAAATGATACATATAAGATAAGGTATATTCAGGGTACCGACAAGAGCCGAAGACGTCGGTGCTGCGGACCGTGCTGTCGGGGCCGCCGTCGCCGACTCAGTTCCCGGTAAGGGAAGCGGGGATCACGCGGATCGGTGCCTCGTCGCCCCCAACCAGGGCCTGCAAGACGTCCGCCGCGGTGGCGGTCGCCTCCTCGATGGCGATCCGGTCGTCGTCGGTGGCGCGAAACGCCTCCCGCACGAAACCACTCACCGCCTGCCACGCCTCCGCATCCAGCGGGATTTCGCCGTACGGGTAGCGATCTCGCCGCGGATCCTCGATCTCGAAGGAGAGTAATGACGCCGGCGGAAGCTCGACGACCGGCCGGGATCCGTCGGCGCCGTTCGCTCCCTCCGTCGATAGCTGCCCGTCAAGCGCGGTGCGGATCGCAGGAATCAGTGCGTCGAGGTCGTACCCGTACCTGCGTACGGTGGTGACGACCACGAAGCCCGCGGCGCCGGGGGCGGTGGCGAGGCCGACCTCCCCCGCCAGGTTGGCCGCCTGGAAGTGCAGCAGTTCCCGGCGGCTCAGGACCGATTCTGCGTCCCCGTCGCCGCGGCGAATGCGTTCCAGCAACTGGTATACGGTAAGATCGTCCTGCAGGTAGTCGTGTGGAAACACCACCTTGTGGACCACCGTCGCCGTCTCAAGCGTCGCGAGTTCCTCGATCCCCACCAGAATCGAGGCGGACCCCGAGGTCACGCTGCGCTGGTAGACGGCGTCGGCGATGCGTTCGCGGAGCACGAACACGGAGGCGGCCACGGCCACCAGCACCAGCGGAAGGACGATGCGTTTCATCCGCGGATCTCCTCCGGTGTCGGCCGGAACCGTATTTCCACGCTCGGGAACCCGGCCTCCATGAGCAGGCCGCGGATCACGCGCTCGCTTTGTGTCCGGGCCCGGTCCAGAAGTCCACGGGACACCGCATCGCCACGGTTGCGTTCCTTTGCGGCCTCCACCTCTTCGGATACGTCGAGCCAGTCGAGTCGGCCGAGGCGTTCGCGAACGAGATACTGGCGTATCGACGCCTCGTCGGCGTCAACACGGAGCACCTCCGGTTGCGGAAGTGTCACCAGCGCCCGTCGTCGATCGCCATCGATGGAGACGGTGAAGCCCCTCGACAGATCGACGCCGGCGCGGACGTCCATCTCCACCGCAAACAGCACCTCCTGCTGTCCCGCCGGAAGCCCGAGGATGCGGGTCCGCTGGTCGTAGTAGACGATGTCGCGATAGCGGAAGCTGGCGGTGGAGAGCACTCTCAGGCGTTCGATCCGCGCCCGGACATCCGCGAGACTCTGTTCCTGCACCCGGGAACGCACGTCTTTTACCGCCAGGAAACCGAATCCCACGGCGACGGCGACCGCGAACACCAAAAGTGCCCAATACCATTGGCGAATCTTCACTCTATTCATAGTGTAAAGAAGGTGAGCCGATCGATGCAAACTGTTCCGCGCTGTGTTACATTTATTTCGATGCTGCGCAGTACGACGACCCGGATCATTGCGGTGTTGCTTCTGTCGGTGCTGGCACCGACAGCCGTGTTCTCGCAGAGTGCCGCGACCGATCCCATACAGCCGGATCTCGACCTGATCTTCGTCAACGAAGAACCGGACCTCACGGACGCGCAGCAGCGCGCCGCGACGGTGGTGTTTTCGGCCGTCGAGGCGGCGTTTCGCGCGCAACGGCGCTACGACCTCAACCGCGCGACGCCGGGAACGGACCCGGAGTCGCTGGACCATCCGGCGGCGGTCGTGTCGGTGACGCTTCGCCGGGACGGGACGCTGGGCGTTGAGTCCGATGTCTGGGACGGTGACACATTCGCGGCGTCGGAGGTGTTCGACCTGCCCACGGACCAGGCGCGCTTTGCCGCGGCCGAGGAGGTCGCCGTCACGGTGACCGGGCAGGTTGCGGACCTTTTCCCGGGGTTCGGACGGGTGCGGTTCAGCAATTCCGGAGCACGCGTGCCGTACTACGTGTACGCCGACGGCACGTTCCTGGGCGCCAATCTTGATGAAATCGATCTGCCGGTGGGCGACTACGATCTCGAAGTGCGGCGCCGCGACGACGCGTTCGAACAGGTCGCCGGGCGTGTTTCGCTGTCCGTCCGGGCCGATGATTTCGTCGAGGTCACCTTCTCCATGGACCGGCAACCACCGCCGATCCCGGGATACCTCCGCCTCATGAATCCGGAGGATCGCTGGAAAGCGATTCTCGACGTGCGTGGAAGTTACCTGATTCCCGTCGCGGGACTCGATGTGCTCGAAACCGAGGTCAGCATCGGGAGTTTCGCCACCGCGCTGTTCAACGATGTCGGCGTCCGTGGCCTCGTCCTCGGACTCGAGGCGGGACAGGTGTACGTTTCCGGCCGCGACAACGCCGCGGGTGTGGATGTGGAACTGTCGGCAACGCCGGCTATGGGCGTGCTGGGTATCTCGGTCGGCCCGGTGTCGGGGGTGGATTTCCTCGTACGCGCCGGCGCCGGCATGGCTCTGACCGGAAGTGATGTTACGTACGACACCGGCACCGCCGCGACGGACACACTGTCCTTCGACGGGCATGCGCCGGTGTTCAACGGGACGATGGAGTTCGGGTTCGGCGTCTGGCGCAACAGCCGGCTGTCGCTCCACACCTCGTGGATCGGACTCATCGAGGGTGATTCGGTGTACTCCTGGATCGGCGTGGGTCTCGGCCTCGGAGGACGGTTCTGACGATGAAGCGGGCGGGCGGTCCCGTGCGCAATATCGGGCGTGCGCGTGCCGCGGGCGCTCTGGCGGTCCTGGCGGTCGTGACGCTTGTGACGCTCGCCGGCTGTGACCTTCTTTCGTCCCTCTCCAGCCCTTCGTTCTCTCCGGTTGTGGATGACCTCCGCGACGGTGCGGACCTGATCGTTGCCGGTGACTTTACCACGGTGAACGGTGCAAGCCGCCAGGGGCTTGTCCGGATCGATCACGACGGTCGGGTGGATCCCGATTTCGCGGTTACCTCCGACGGGTACGTTGTGACAGTCGAACCCGTGGTTCGTGACGGCCGGACGCTGGTGCTCGTCGGCGGCTCCTTCACCCAGATCAACGGCGTGGCGCGGAGCGGGATCGCGGCACTGGACGCCACGACTGGTGCGGTCGTTCCCGGGTTTGCGCCCGTTCTGGGGCCGCTGGGGGCGAACGACACGCAGGTGTCGGCGATCCTGCCGGTCCCCGGGCGGGACAGCGTGATTATCGGCGGCGTGTTTCAGGGGGCAGCGTCGGATCCGGCAACCGGTGCGCTGGACGTTTCCGTGACCTCGCTGGTCGAGGTTCGCTGGGCCGACGGTGGCGCCGTGGCTACGTTTTCGCCGGCGCTGCAGCCGATCAGCAGCGGAGACCTCTTTGTGGACTCGATCGCCCCGGGTCTCGACGAACTCGGCGCGTGGTCGGTCGTTGTGGTCGGCCAGTTTCTGGCGGCAAACCATCCCACGTACGGTGCCGTGCACGCCGCCGCGGCGCTGGACGCAACCGGTGCCGTACGGGCGATCGCCGAACCCACGTCGGTGGAAACCTCGCGCCTGCGCGCGGTGGTGACCGACCGCGAGCGCGGTGTCTACCGCGTTGCCGGCGACATGCTCACCGGCGCGGTGCCGATCCACTACGCCGAGGTGTACTTCATCGACGTCACGACCCTCAACGATTTCCAGCCGGAACCGGGAACGCCGTTTGTGGAGACATCGACCCTGACGACGGTGCTCGACGCGGCGCGACTTCCCGGTGGTCGTCTGCTCGTCGCGGGGCCGGAGTCGATGTACGCGCTGGCCGCCGCACCCGGTGGACTCGCCGCAGCGACGATCGTCGACGAGTTCGGCGTGCCCTCCACGACGGCGTACCTCTCCGTGGGCACCACCACGTACCCCAACTCCTTTGTATGGCGCGTCACCGCGGCCAGCGACGGGTACTACCTCGCCGGGACCTTCGAGCACCTGATCGACCCCCTCGGAGGCACAAGCGGCTCCACCCTGGCGCGGGTGGACGGCGCCGGCGTGGTCGACACCGCGTTCTCCGTGGCGTTCTCCGGTCCCCGGGCCAATACCAACCCCTTTGCCTTCGACGTGGTCGAGCTTCCCCCGGGATTCTGATACACTTCCCGCCGTGAACAGCGCTGAAATCATCGGTCAGGTCGATCTCATTCGCCAGGTGTTCGCCTACGCCCATCGGTTTCGTGGAAAGACGTTCGTGATCCACGTGGACTACGCCGCCGTGGAGGACGCGCGCATCACGGCGCTCGTCCAGGACATGGTGCTGCTGCACCAGGCGGGCATCCGCATCGTACTGGTGCCTGGGGCGCGTCAGCGGATCGACGAGGTGCTGGAGCTGTACAACGTGCAGTGGCGCCGGGAACGCGGGATCCGGATCGCCAGCGCCGACGCCATTCCCTTCATCAAAATGGCTGCGTTCGACGTGACCAACCGGTTCATGACGCTCTTGAGCGCGCACAACACCAACGCTGTTGTCGGAAACTGGGTTCGGGCCCGCGGGATCGGTGTCGTGGACGGCGTCGACTTCGAGCACGCCGGCGTGGTGGAGCGGGTGCAGCTCGACCTCCTGCGGACCGCGCTACGACAGGACATCATCCCCATCTTTCCGTGTATCGGCTGGAGTTCCACTGGAAAACCGTACAACATCTCCTCCCGGGAGCTGGCGTTTCGCATCGCTGTCTCGCTGGAGGCGGAGAAGCTGTTCTTTGTCAGCGATTCGATGGAGCTGCCAGCCTCCGGGATTCGCATTCCCGACGACGTCGAGATCACCGAACAGGGACGGATCAGCCGGCTCACGGTGGATGAGGCGCGGCGACTGCTGGAGTACAACGGCGTGCCGGTTGATGAGCAGCCGGTGGACGCAACCCGGGAGGGCGATGTCCTGGACGCTGCGCCAACGGCCGTTGCCGCCGCCCGTCCCGCGCAGCCCAGTGGCTATCACGAGGGGCTCCGGGAGCACCTGGAACTGCTCCGGCTGGCGTACCAGGCGGCCCGGGAAGGGGTCGACCGCGTACACATCGTCGACGGCGATCAGGAAGGCGCGATCCTGGCGGAGGTGTTCAGCGACCTCGGTGTCGGTACCATGGTCCACGCCAACGTGTACCAGAGTATCCGGCCCATGCGGGTCGAGGACGTGGCGAAGGTGCACCAGCTCATGGTGCCGCTGGCGGAACACGGGGTGCTGGTGGCTCGGACGCCGGACGAAATCGCCGCGCGTTATGGTGACTACGTCGTCCACGAGACGGACGGCCGCATACACGGCTGCGGGGCGCTTCACGAGTACGCCAACGGCGAGGGCGAGATCGCCGCGCTGGCGGTGGATCCACGGTACGAGGAACTCGGCATCGGCCGCCGGATCGTGCTCTACCTGATGGAGCGGGCCCGGGAGCAGCAGCTCGCCGCGGTGTTTGTTCTGACCACCCGTACGAGCGACTGGTTCGAGAGCATCGGCTTTGTTCGGGTCGGTGTCCACGAGCTTCCGGCTGAGAAACGTCGCCGCTACGACGTGGACCGCAACAGCATCATCCTGCGGTACACGTTCGCCGATCGCGAGGAGAGCTGACGGCGATTCCGCGGCGCAGACCATTTGCCGCAAACGCCATCTCTCGGTATATTTTGCGGCGCGCCGGATTCGATGTTCGCCGGCGCGTTCTACAACAACGAAACAGACTTTTTCACCCCAACGATCAGGAGTCGAACGATGGCGACACACCAGTTTCAGACAGAGGTCAACCAACTCCTCAACCTCATTATCCATTCACTGTACTCCCACAAGGAGATCTTCCTGCGGGAGCTGGTCTCCAACTCCAGCGACGCGCTGGACAAGCTGAAGTACCTCACCCTGACCGACGATGCGTTCAAGTCGATGGAGTTCGACCCACGCATCGATATCGAGTTCACCGACGGCGACAGCGGCAAGACGCTCACCGTCCGCGACAACGGAATCGGGATGAACAACGACGATCTCCTGGAGAATCTCGGGACGATCGCAAAGAGCGGCACAAAGTCGTTCCTGGGCCAGCTCACCGGCGACGCCAAAAAGGACAGCAATCTCATCGGCCAGTTCGGCGTGGGATTCTACTCGGTGTTCATGGTCGCCGACCGCGCCGAGGTGATCAGCCGGAAAGCCGGAGAGGACCAGGCGTGGAAGTGGGAGTCCGACGGAAAGGGCGACTTCGAGATCAGCGAGGCGGAGCGCGACGGCCAGGGAACGACGGTGATCCTGCACCTGGGCGAGGAAGGGGCTGAGTTTGCCTCGCGCTGGCAGATCGAGCAGATCATCAAGAAGTACTCCAACCACATCGCGTTCCCGATCTGGCTGCACTACGAGAAGACCGAGTACGACGACAAGGGCACGGAAACCGGCAAGACGCCGACGACCGAGCAGATCAACAGCGCCAACGCCCTGTGGAAGCGCAGCAAGTCCGAGATCAGTGAGGAAGAGTACAACGATTTCTACAAGACCCTGAGCCACGACACCGAGGACCCGCTGATCACGCTGCACACGCAGGCCGAAGGGACGATGGAGTACACCACGCTGTTCTACGTCCCGAAGAAGGCGCCCTTCGATATGTACCAGGTGGACTACAAGCCCGGCGTAAAGCTCTACGTGCGTCGCGTCTTCATCACCGACGACGAGAAGGAGCTGATGCCGACCTACCTGCGCTTCGTTCGCGGCGTCATCGACTCCGAGGACCTGCCGCTGAACGTGAGCCGCGAGATCCTGCAGCAGAACCGCGTGCTCAACAAGATCAAGGACAGCTCGGTCAAGAAGCTCCTCGGCGAGTTCCAGCGCGTGGCGATGAACGAGCCGGAGACGTGGAACACCTTCATCGAGGAGTTCAACCGGCCGCTCAAGGAGGGGCTCTACTCCGATTTCGCCAATCGCGAGACGCTCATGGAACTGGTGCGCTTCAAGAGCACCAGGGAAGAGGGGTGGACCAGTCTGGAGAAGTATAAGGAACGCATGCTGCCGGACCAGAAAGCGATTTACTACATCACCGGCGACAACGAGGAAACCCTGCGGCGTTCGCCGCTGCTGGAGGCGTACCGCAAGAAGGACATCGAGGTTCTGATCATGGCCGACGACGTCGACGAGGTCGTGGTGCCCACGCTGGGGACGTACAAGGACCTCGAACTCAAGGCGGTGAACCGTTCCGACGCCGGCGAGGATCTCAAGGAAGAAAAGGACAAGAAAAAAGACAAGGAGCTCAAGCCGGTCATCGAGCGTATGAAGACGGTTCTGGGCGACCGCGTCAAGGACGTGGTGACCTCGGTGCGCCTCGCCGACAGTCCCAGCTGTATGGTGGTGGACGAAAGCGATCCCACCATGAAAATGGCGCAGATGATGAAGGCGATGGGTAACATGGATCTTCCGGAGGTGAAGCCGATCCTGGAGATCAATCCGGACCACGCCATCGTGACGCGAATGAAGGCGATGGGTGAGGACGATGACCGCTTTGCCGACGCGGCGTTCCTCCTTCTCGAGCAGGCGCTCCTGGTCGAGGGGCAGCAGCTCAAGGACCCCGCCGGCTTCGTGGAGCGCCTCAACCGCGTCATGGAGCGCGCTCTCTGAACGTACCGTCGGCGACGATTCCGGCGCCGGCTCTGGTGCTGCTGGTGGCGGCGACGGCCATGGCCGTGGTCGGTACCGTTCTGGGGCATCGCGGCGCGCGGGGACGCGCCGCTCCCGCCGTTCGTCCCGTCAAAACGGCGGTCCCGGTGCTGCTGCTCGCGGCGCTTGCAGCCGCGCGGTGGGCGCCGCCCGGCGCCGCGTGGGGGCCCGCCGGTCTCGGTCTGTTCGTCGCGGCGGGACTCGTGGGGACCGCGGTTGCCGACTGGTTTCTGGCCCCGGTGGACAACAGCCGCACCTTCGTTTTGGGCCTGGCGGGCTTTCTCGTGGGGTACCTGCTCTACGGGGTGGGGCTGGTGCGGGTGATCGTCGCCGCGGTCCCGCCCCCGGAGGCGGGACTCGGCGGTGGCGGGGCCGCCGGGCCGGCGGTCGCGGTCGTCGCGACCTACGCTGTCGTGCTGGCGGTGGGGGTGCTGCAGTACCGATCCCTGACTACCCTCCCGGCGAACCTGCGCGTGCCCGTGGCCGCCTACCTGCTTGTGGTCAGCAATCTTCTGGCGGCGGGCGTGCTCGTGGCCCACGCGGCACCCCTCGTCGCGGTCGGGACCGCCGGAATCTACCTCTCCGACAGCCTGATCGCACGCCATCTGTTCCGGAAGCCGCTTTCCTCGGAGGAGCTCTGGATCATGCCGACGTACTATCTCGGCCAGATCGGTGTGGTCGTGGGTACGATCCTGCTGCTCCCGGCGGGATAGACGCTGGGCTGGAACCGTTTGGCCACGAGTGCTTTACGACCGGTAACGGCCGGCACTATCTTCGCTTCACCATGCGCCTCGACTACGAATCCCTAACTCCCGACGCGAGTCGTCACCTGTTCGCCATTTCCGCCGCCATCCGGCGCAGCGTTCTCGATCCGATTCTCCGGGAACTGACCGCCGTCCTGGTGTCGCAACTGAACGGGTGCGCCCACTGCATCGCCGTACACTGGGAGAAGGCGCTTCGGGCCGGGGCGTCGGAGCGACAGCTGCGGCTCCTGACGACAGCGGAGGAGGCGGGTGACGCGGTGTTCGCGGAGCGGACGCTGGTGGCGCTGCGACTCGCCCGGGCGCTCACCATCTCGCCCCACGACGGGATCTCCGACGAACTGTGGGCGGCGGCGCAGCACGCCCTGGGCGATGAGTCGCTCATGTGGCTGGTGCAGCACGTGATGCTCATGAACTCGTGGAACCGACTGTCCATCGCGCTGCGGATCCCGCCGCCGGAGTGACGTCCGCCGCCGGAACCCGCCCCGCCACGCGCGGTTACCGCTCAGGAGGCCGCGTTCCCGGCGTTGGTCTCCCGGTAGCGCCGGGGACTGACCCCCTCGTACTTCCGGAACACGGTGGAGAAGTAGCTGTCGCTCTCGAATCCGACACGGCGAGCGATGTCGTGGACCCGTGTCGCGGGTTCCCCGAGGAGCAGCTCCTTGGCGCGGTCGATACGCCGCTGGTTGATGTACTCGGTGGGCCGGTGGCTGGTAATCGAGCGGAAGAGATCGCAGAAGTACTGCGGTGTCACGCCGACTGACGCGGCAAGGTCGTCCAGGCTGAGCGGTCGGTGCATGTCCGATTCGATGAGGTCCAGCGCCGGTTTCAGGCGGCGTACGTGGCTGTCACGGCTGTCCTCGCCGTCCCGTTGCACGTACTTCAGGAAGTCCAGCAGCAGCTGGTAGATGATCGCCGAACCATCTATGCCACGAAGGGGATAGTCACTGCGGAGCGTCGTCAGCGCCTTCCGAATTCGCGACGCGATGATCGCCGCATCGGACACGCGATACACGCCGCTGGCGTTCATGTCGAGGTACTGCAGCATGCTGGGGATATGGTGTCCACTGAAGGTGATCCAGTGGACATACCACGGCTCTTCTTCGGATCGGTAGTGGTGCTCCTCGTCCGGGTAGAGCAGCATTCCCTGGTCCTCGCCGACCACGTGCCTGCCGTCCGGGTTCTCCAGAATGCCGCGACCCCTGATCGTCTGAATCCACTGGTACACCGGAAATCCGAAGGGCCGCTCGATGGGATACTGGTAAAAATCGCATCCTGCGCCGATCAGCTGGAACGGGAGCTCGTTTTCCACCTCCGTGGGGGTGGACAGGACGAACTCTCCGTCGCGGCGCCCTTCGTCGTGCTGGTTTTTCACCCCGATCCCTCCTGAACTGTGAAGATGATAACAGAAATCTGAATATTTCGAAACTTACGGACGTCGGCGAGGCCGGCTCTGGCGCCATTTTCAGGTGGGTAATCGCAATTATATGCGTTTACGCCGCATTGGACGCATGGTTATGCATATATGGAGGGTGCAACTGCATTTTATGCATCGCGATCTGAAAACGGTGAAAATTGCGGGAAAATCTTGAGATTGACCGTCGTTTTTTCCGGGCTGAAAATAATCAACCAACAAAGAAGGAGGATTCTGTTATGCGAAGAATCATTTCGCTGCTGATTGTCGTGGCACTTGTCGCGCCCATGGCGTTTGCGTCCGGACAGGGCGAGGCCGGTGGTGGCGAGCAGCGGCAGCTTGTCATCAACTCGAACCTGTCGGACCCCGCCCCGAAGGCTGCCTTCCAGACGCTGGTGGACCGCTTTCAGGAGGAGTATCCCGACATCGATGTGACGCTCAACACGTTCGACCACGAGGCGTACAAGACCGCCATCCGCAACTTCCTGGCGTCGGACCCGCCGGACGTCGCGCTCTGGTTTGCCGGCAACCGCATGCGGTTCTTTGTCGATCAGGGCCTGATCATGGACGTCAGTGACCTGTGGGAAGAGGCCGGGTTCAACGAAACGATGGCTTCCAGCCGCCGTGCCTTCACAGAGAACGGCAAGCAGTGGGGCGTTCCGTGGGGCTATTACCAGTGGGGTGTCTTCTACCGCCAGGACATCTTTGACGAGTACGGCATCGACGTACCCCGCACCTGGGACGAGTTCCTCGCCGCCGGTGACACGCTCGTGGAAAACGGCATCACCCCGGTGACGATCGGGACCAAGTTCCTGTGGACCGCCGCCGGGTGGTTTGACTATCTGAACCTGCGTATCAACGGCTACGACTTCCACATGCAGCTCACCGCCGGAGAGGTGCCGTACACCGATCCGCGACTGGATGCAGTATTTGACGCGTGGCGGGACCTGATCGAGCGCGGCTTCTTCCTCGAGAACCACGCGACCTACTCGTGGCAGGAAGCACAGGCGCCGTTCATCAACGGACGTGCGGCGATGTACCTCATCGGCAACTTTATCACCCCGGACCTCGAGTCCGCCGGCGTACTCGACGACACAGGGTTCTTCCAGTTCCCCATCATCGATCCCGAGGTTGGTGTGTTTGAAGATGCCCCCACCGAAGCGTATCTGATTCCGGCGGGTGCGGAGAACGTCGAAGAGGCCAAACTGTTCCTCGAGTTCGCCTCCCGCGCCGACGTGCTTGCTGACTTTGCCTACGAGGTCGGAAACATTCCGCCGAACAACCAGAGCCGTGCGCCGGAGGACCGCTTTACCGTTGCGGGCTTCGAGATGCTGAACGCCGCCGACGGGCTCGCACAGTTCTACGATCGCGACACCAACCCCGAAATGGCCTCTGTGGGCATGGAAGGCTTCCAGGAGTTCATGGTGAACCCCGATCGTGAGGATGCGATCCGCCAGCGCCTCGAAACCGAGCGCCAGCGCATCTTCCAGTAAGAGAAACCAACCTGAATAGGGGACGTTCGGCCGGGTCCGCCCGGCCGGGCGTCGTGTTTTCCGACGAGGAACGTTACCGTGAAAAAAGACACTGAGTACCGCTGGCTTCGACTGCAGTTCACGCTTGCGCCGGTTTATTTTCTGGCACCGGCGTTCCTGTTGTTTGCCGTGTTCGTGCTGTGGCCAGTCGTCCAGAGCATCTGGATCAGCTTCCACGAGTGGAGTGGCTTCGGCGAGATGACGTGGGTCGGCCTGCAGAACTACCGGGAGTTGTTCTCGGACCCGGACTTCCACATATCCCTGGCCAACAACATTCGGTGGCTGGTCCTGATGCTCCTGGCACCTGTCGGGGGGCTGTTTATCGCGCTGTTCCTCAACCAGAACGTCCGGGGCATCCGGATGATCAAGTCGCTCTTTTTCTTCCCCTTCGTGATCAACCTGGTGGTTATCGGGCTGATCTTCTCCTGGTTTTACAACCCGGATCTCGGGCTGCTGGCAGCGGTGTTCCGTGCCTTCGGTGCCAAGCCGATACCGATTCTTGCCAACGAGCACCTGGCGACCTACGGCATCATTCTGGCAAATCTGTGGCCGCAGACCGCATACTGCATGATCCTGTACCTGACCGGGCTTACCAGCATGAACGCCCAGGTGATCGAGGCGGGGCGCATCGACGGCGCCTTTGGCTGGACGATGCTGTGGAACGTGGTCCTGCCGCAGCTCCGCGGCGCGACGTTCATCGCCGTGGTGGTTACCGTGATCGGCGCGCTGCGAAGCTTCGACCTGATCGCCATCATGACCTCCGGTGGTCCCTGGGGCAGTTCGAACGTCCTGGCCTACATGATGTACCAGGAGTCGCTGTTCAATTTCCGCATGGGATACGGTGCCTCGATCGCCGTGATTCTCTTCCTGATCATGACCGTATTCATCACGTTCTTCCTGCGGTCGGTCGTGCAGAACGAGAGGTAGGCAGATGTTTCCAACACCGATCGAACGAACAACCGTTCCGACGCGGGTCGTGTATCGCGTCGCGCTCTTTGTGCTGCTGATTCTGTGGCTGCTGCCGATGGTGGCGATCCTGGTGACATCGGTCCGTGGTAACGCCGATATCATCTCCGGGAACTACTGGGGCTGGCCCACCGAGTTCAAGATGTTTCAGAACTACGCCGAGGTCTTCAATCCGGCGCGCAGCCCCATGCTGCAGTACTTCATCAACTCGGTGATCATCACCCTGCCGTCGGTGTTCATGGCGATCTTCTTCAGCGCCATGGCCGGCTACACCCTGGCGATCCACCGGTTCCGCGGACGCATCCTGCTGTACGCCATGTTTATCGCCGGAAACTTCGTGCCGTTCCAGATCCTGATGATTCCGGTACGCACCCTCTTCGCCAATCTCGATCTCCTGGACACGCTGTGGGCGCTCATCATCTTCCACACCTCGTTTCAGATCGGGTTTGCAACCTTCTTCCTGCGCAACTTCATCGCCGACCTGCCGATGGCGCTGGTGGAATCGGCGCGCATCGAGGGGGCCACGGAGATGGGCGTGTTCTTTCGCGTGATCATGCCGCTCATTCGGCCGGCGCTCGCCTCGCTGGGGGTGCTGCTGTTCACCTTCATATGGAACGACTTCTTCTGGGCTCTCACGCTGGTACAGAGCGACGCTGCCCGACCGATCACCTTCGGACTGCAGGCGCTGCGGGGGCAGTGGTCGATCTCGTGGAACCTGATCGCCGCGGGCTCCGTAATCGCGGCCATTCCGTCGGTGGTGGTGTTCTTCGTGCTTCAGCGGCAGTTCATCGCCGGTTTGACCTTCGGTGGTGTAAAAGAATAATAGGGCGCTATGATCGAATTTGACGCTGTCCGCCGCGTGTTCCACCTCGGGAACCGACACTTCAGTTATCTGATGCACATCATGGACGGGCGATTCCTCGCCCATCTGTACTGGGGCGAACCGCTCGGGGCCGGTGCGCCGGTGGAGATCGACACGCTCATCTACCCCGCCGCGGCCCCCTACCTGGCGGTTCAGACGCGGGGAGCGCAGCCGACGGCGGGCCGATGGCCATGGGCGGCGCATGGCTACTCCCTGGACACCCTGCCACAGGAGTATCCGGTCTGGGGCACCGGTGAACAGCGCTCCGGCGCCCTGGAGGCAACGCTTGCCGACGGAACCGGCGCTCTTCGCCTGGAGTACGATTCCCACGAGATCTCTGCCGGCGTTGCGGGGCCCGCAGGACTTCCGACGCTGCGGGAGGACCACGACCTGGGGGCGACGACGACGGTGCGGGTCCGGCTTTCGGATCCCCGCGGGGACCTGACGGTGGACCTGTTTTACACCGTTGCTGAGGAGGCGCCGACGCTTCTGCGCTGGACCCGCGTCACCAACAGCGGAACCGGCGGGTCGCTCGCGTTGCACGGGGCGGCCTCGGCGAGCTGGGACCTGCCGCCGGACCACTACGACGTGGTCACGCTCGCCGGTGCCTGGGCCCGGGAACGCCACGTTGTTCGCACACCGGTCACGCCGGGGCGCCATTCTGTTGGTACCCGGGCCGGCGCGAGCAGCCACCAGAGCAGTCCCTTCATCGCACTGTGCACGCCGGAAACCGACGAGGAGCGGGGGCAGGTGTGGGCCGCCGGGCTGATGTACAGCGGCAGTTTCGGAGCCGCCGGCGACAGCGACCAGTACGGTGCGTGCCGTACGTCGATCGGTATGGCGGGGTACCGCGGACATCTGGAGCCGGGAGAGTCGGTGGATACGCCGGTGGCGGCGCTGGTACACAGTGCCGACGGCTTCGGCGGTATGAGCGCGGCGTTTCATTCCCTCCTGCGGGACGGCATCGTGGCGAGCCGCTGGCGATCGGAACCGCGACGGACGATCATCAACAGCTGGGAGGCGATGTACTTCGATCTCGACGCCGACCGGGTAACCCGGCTGGCGCGGGCCGGGCGCGAGATCGGCGCGGAACTGCTGGTCCTCGACGACGGCTGGTTCTCCGGACGACGCGACGACACCGCCTCTCTTGGCGACTGGTGGGTCAACCGGGATCTTTTTCCCGACGGTCTTGCGCCGGTGGCCGATGCGGTCCGTCGTGAAGGGCTGGAGTTCGGGGTGTGGATCGAACCGGAGATGGTTTCGCCGGACAGTCACCTGTGCCGTGAACACCCGGATTGGTTCCTCCAGATCCCGGGACGGGAACCGACGCTGGCACGACACCAGCTGACGCTCGACCTTTCGAACCCGGAGGTAGTGGATCACGTCTTCGAAACGGTATCCGCGATCCTGCGGGAATCAACGGCATCCTACATCAAGTGGGACATGAACCGCGCGATGACCGAGGCGGGTTCTCCGGCGCTGCCGGCGGAACGGCAGGGTGAGGTGATGCACCGCTACATTCTGGGATTGTACGACCTCCTGGAACGGCTCACCTCCGCGTTCCCGCACGTCCTCTTCGAGGGGTGCGCCGGCGGTGGCGGCCGCTTCGATATGGGTCTCGCGCGGTACTCACCACGGTTCTGGACCAGCGACCAGACCGACGCGATCGAGCGGCTGGACGTGCAGTACGGTACATCGCTGGTATTCCCGCCGGAGATGATCGGTGCCCACGTCAGCAGCGTTCCGAACCACCAGGTGGGCCGCGTCACGCCGGCGTGGACGAGGGTTCTGACCGCCGCCGCGTTCAGCTACGGATACGAGTTGGACCCGGAACGGGAGTCCGGGGAGGACCGCGCGGTGTTCGCCGAGGGGTCAACGCTCTACCGCCGCATTCGCGAGGCGGTCATGAACGGGCGGTTTACCCGTCTGGGAAGTGCCTCCGGTGCCGGAGGTGCCGCTGCCCCCGCCTCCGGCGCCGGCAGCGCCGTGACCGCAACCAGGGCGACCGTCGCGGGAGACTGGGGCGGCGCCCGGGCCTGGATGGTCGAGGCCGACGACGGCAGCGAGGTGTTCGTCTTTCACGTTCACCCACTGGCCCGGACCAACCAGGACCCGGGCTCACTCCGTCTCGCCGGCCTCCGGGACGGAGACGGGGTGCCCGTGCCGGGCTCCACCGTGTATCGCGACGGGAGCGACGATCGCCGCTACACCGCCGCCCAGCTGCGGAGTCGTGGCCTCCACATGGACCCCGGTACCGACCACCAGGCCCGGTTCTGGCATCTGGTGCGCGAATGATTCTTGCCGAAAGGACGACCAATGACGATCGCTGACATTCTTTCACTCCGACCGTGGGCCCGTCCCGAGGTTATCGGCATCGGCCGCGAACCGATGCGTTCACGGGCGCCGGCGTACCGGAGCGTCACCGACGCTTTGGCCGCAGACCCCCTCGACCGGGGGGACGTGGTGGACCTGAACGGCACGTGGGGTTTTCGCTTCTTCCCCACGCCGGAGGCCGCCGCCGAGTGGCTTCGCGGCATTGTCGGGGGCGCTGCCGGTTTCGACGACGCTGCCGGTTCCGACGTAGCTGCCGGCGACTGGGCTTCGATCACCGTGCCGGGCAACTGGACACTCCAGGGGTGGGACAAACCGCACTACACCAATATTCGGATGCCGTTTGACGAGATCCCACCGAGCCCGCCGCGGGAGAACCCCACCGGTGTGTATCGGCGACGGTTTGCCTTCGGTACCGACGAGGCGGCGCGCGTGACAGCCGACGACCGGCTGGTTCTGCACCTTGGCGGGGCGGAAAGCGTGGCGATCGTCTGGCTCGACGGCGAGTTCGTCGGTACCGCCAAGGACTCGCGGCTGGAAACGGAGTTTGATATCGGTCGGCTGCTGCCGGCGGCGGCGTGTGCCCCGGGGCGAACACACGAACTGCTCGTCATGGTGGTGCGCTACTCGGACGCCAGTTTCATCGAGGACCAGGACCAGTGGTGGATGGCGGGGATCCACCGGGACGTGTACATCCGCCGCGAGCCGTCGACGTACGTACAACGTCTGCGCCTGCGCCCTCGACTCAACCCCGACAACGCAAGCGGAGACCTGGTTGCCGAGGTTGTCCTTGCCGGCGCCGGCATCGATCGCCGTGTCGACCGACCTGTCGGACCCTGGGAGGTGGAGGTGTCGCTGCTGGACGGACCCGGGGATCTGCTCCACGGCGACGGCGGGGCCCCTTCGTCCTGGACGGAGGTCGCCCGGGTGTCCGGTACGTGCACCGGCGCGCCCGCCAGCGACGGACACCAGCACGAGTCGGCGAATCGCGCCGACCGGTTGCGACTGACTACGGACACGGTGAGCGTATCGCCCTGGAGCGGGGAGGCGCCGCACCTGTACACCGTGCTGGTCACGCTTCGGTCCGCCGCCGACGGGCGCGTGCAGGCCGTCTACCGACAACGGGTCGGGTTCCGCCGGGTGGAGATCGCCGACCGACAGCTGCTCATCAACGGTCGCGCGGTCCTGATTCGCGGCGTGAACCGCCACGAGCACGACCCCGATACGGGAAAGGCCCTGACGCGGGATTCGATGATTCGCGACCTCGAACTGCTTCGGATGCACAATTTCAACGCTGTCCGTACCGCCCACTATCCCAACCACCCGGACTGGTACGATCTGTGCGACCAGTACGGGATCTACCTGTGGGATGAGGCCAACGTGGAGGCCCACCACTACTACAACGAGGTGTGTCGCGACCCGCGCTATACCGCGGCGTTCGTCGATCGTGTGCAGCGTATGGTGGACCGCGACGTGAACCACGCCGCAGTGCTGGTGTGGTCGCTGGGGAACGAGTCCGGCTACGGCTCCAACCACGACGCCGCCGCCGCGTGGGTCCGTCGGGTCGACCCGGACCGAGTCGTGCACTACGAAGGTGCGGTTCGTACCGAGTACGGCCAGAACCGCTACCATTTCTGGCGCGGGCGCCACGCAACAGACATCATTCCTCCGATGTACGCACCGGTGGAGGAGATCGCGGCCTGGGCCGTCGACGGCGGGCGCGTACCGCCGGCGGATGTCCTTGCCGAGCAGGTGCCGGACGCGGCGCTTGACTCGGCGTGCCCGGCTCCGGACACGCCGGACCCGCGTCCGCTGATCCTGTGTGAGTACTCCCACGCGATGGGCAATTCCAACGGTGGGCTCGCCGACTACTTTCACGCCTTCCGCACCCTTCCGGGACTGCAGGGGGGGTTCATCTGGGACTGGGTTGACCAGGGGCTCCGGCGCACCGCCGAGAACGGCCGTGAGTACTTCGCCTACGGCGGCGACTACGGCGACGAACCCAACGATCGCGACTTTTGCATCAACGGACTGATCTGGCCGGACCGGACGCCGCATCCCGCGATGGAGGAGTATCGGAAGCTCGCGCAACCGGTGAGTTTTGCGCTTTCGGCGACGGCGCAGGCGTCGGCAGGGGGCGCCGTCGGGGCGGTGACGGTGGAGGTGCGTAACGGTCGCGACTTCACACCGCTCACCGGCCACACGCTGTCATGGACCGTCAGCGACAACGGTGAGGATGTGGGGCACGGGTCCGTTGCTGTGCCCGACGTGGAGGTTGACGGGAGCGTTGAGATCTCCCTGGACCTGGCCTCTGCCGGTGTCGGAGCGGCGCCCACTGACACGGAACGCCTTCTGACCGTACGCCTCACCGACGATCGAGGTTCCGCGCTTACCCCGGCGGGCCACGAGGTCGCCTGGGAACAGTGGGTTGTCGGCGCCGCATCCCCGGCGTCCACAGTCCCGGCGCCGGTGTCGTGGTCGATCGACGGAACATCCCCCGAGACGGGCGTTGGTGCCGCGGCCTGGCGGGGTGTTGTCGCCGCCGGCGCGATCACCGCAGTCGACGCCGGCGCCGAGGCCCGTCCCCTGGAGCTTTCACTGGATGCCGGAGGTGCGCCGGTGCTGCGGGCCGGCGATCTCGAACTCGCGGGTCCGGGGCTTTCGCTGTGGCGCGCGCCGACCGAAAACGACTTGATCCGGCACATGTCCGATCAGGAGGAGAAACCCGGGTCACTGTGGATCAACGCCGGACTGAACCGGCTGACCGCGGAATGGCGTGGCGAGCCCTCCGGTGGGCTTTCGGCGGTCTACCGCCACGGGGACCTCGAGCGCGCCGTCGTGTCCCTGTCCCTGCACGGGGCGGAGCGCGCCGGCTGGCAGCGGCTGGATGTGACCGTCGCCGTTGCCGACACGGTTCCCGACGTGCCACGGGTGGGGATTCGCATGGAGTTGCCTCCGGGATTCGAATCGCTGCGCTGGTACGGTCGCGGCCCCGGCGAGAGCTACCCCGACCGCAGCGCCGGATGCCCTGTGGGTTTGTACCGCAGCACCGTCGCGGAGCAGTACGTGCCGTACATCGTGCCCCAGGAGCACGGTGGCCACGTGGACACCCGCTGGATCGAACTGTCGGACGGCACGACGCGGGTGCAGATCGCCGCCGACGGCGGGGAAACGATGCAGTTCTCCGCCCTCCACACGGCCCCGGAGGATCTCGACGCACTGACCCACACCCACCAGATCGAACCGCGGGCGGAGACGATCCTGCTTGTCGATCACTTCCACCGCGGTATCGGCACCGCCGCCTGCGGCCCCGACTGTCACCCCCGGTGGACCGGCGGCGCCGGCGAGTACCGGTGGAGCTGGTACCTGCGCGTCCAGTGACGCGCAGGTACCAGCCCGGACACTCGCGCGTCAGTCCGCCTGGTAGGTCCAGGAGCCGCCGGAGACGGTGCCGTTGGTGTAGGTCACGGTCAAGGATTGGTCGGTGGTTGCGGTCACCGACGTCCACCCCGACAACACGGACACGTCGTAGACCAGCGTCACGAGGAACGATCCGCTTCCACTGACGGTGGATGCGCCGGTGGCGTACCACCATTCCTGCGACGTCAGGTTCGCGGCATACGAAATCGTCCCGACTGCGGTTCCGCCGGCGTCGAGTACCCTCAGTTCGTCGACCTGCAGATAGTCGACCGATCCATCGCTGACCGTCACGTCCGCAAACAGCGCGGCGAGCGCCGACAGCGGCGAGAGCGCCGATGTCGGCGGGGTGTCCATTGACAGAGAGAACGACCCGTCCGACGCGATCTCTGCGGGACCGATGAGCGTCGCCGAAGAATCGTCGTCGTATACGGCGACGGAGTATCCCGATCCAAGATTCCAGTTGGAGATCTTGCCGCTCCAGGGAGAACCGCCGCCTCCGCCGGCGCCGGCGTTGTCACAGGCGGCGAGTGCGAGCAGGAACACGGACAGAACGCCCAGAATTCGGGTCATGGTTGATGGCCTCATGAGCGTGGTTTCCTTTCGGATGTGGTGTTATGTGTGCTGGGAATATTCCACGATCGCGGGAGATCACCGCGTCCAGAAACTGTCGCGCGAGCGCGAGGGTCGGGACGACGTCGCCGGCCCGGTGATGGTCGGCGCCGCAGTGTCTACGAGGTCCCAGTCGTTCAGTCGGTCGGTGCGTGCGACAACGACGTCGAACACGCGCTGTTGTTCCGCCTCCCGTGCCTCACCAATCATGACGCCCAGTATGGCGGATTGACGCGGGGTGCGAAGATCGGCACAGTTGCCGTGGTGATGGTACGGCTGCTTCTCTGGCTCAGGATGGTGGGGTTCACGGCTCTGTTCGTTTCGATGCCGCTGCTCTACCTGTCCTACCGTCGCCGCCCGTTCCGATGGCTCCGCAGCTACCTATCGCTCCTGATCGCCATGGCGGTGTTCGACCTCAGTTTCACGGTGGTACTGGCGGTGGATCTGTACGCTCACGGTCGGGTCACCGGTGGGCATCTTCCGTTCTTCCTGCTGCAGGCGGCGGTGAGCCTGGCGCTCCTCTATCTGGGTCCGCGGATGGTCCAGCGACTGCTGGGCACGCCGCGGGGGATGCGATCCCGGCTGCTGATCCTGGCGCCGCTGGCGGTGCTGATGGTCATCTACGTGTTTGTCGGTACCGGGCGCGAGATTCCCTTTGCGCCCCAGATCAACGCAATGTTCTATCTGTATCTCGGCGGATGGTTTCTGTGGGCGCTTCTTCAGCGAAACCGCATGGAGGTGGGGGACTGGTACCGCGGGATCGTTGCGTTTCTGATCGGTGGGGTCCTGTGGACCGTCGGCTCCGCGGTGGACTGGGCGTTTGGGCCGCACCTGATATCGCGAAATCCGGACTTGCCGCTCTTTTTTCTCACCTCGGCGGTGTTCAACATCCTGTGGGCGGTGGCGGTGATCGTGCCCACCGTGGCCCAGTTGAACCGTGCCGACGGTCAGACCGCCGCGGGGAGGGTCTCCGACCTGTTCGTGAGGGAGTTCGGACTGAGCGAGCGTGAGCGCGAGGTCCTGGACCACCTCTGCCGCGGTCGAACCAATCGCGAGATCGCCGAGGCGCTCTACATTTCGCCACGGACGGTGGAAAACCACGTGTACAACCTGTACCGAAAATGCGCGGTTGGAAAGCGAATGGAACTCACCGCGCTGGTGCAACGCTACGCCGACGGCTGACACACCGTGCTCCGCAGGTGCCGGTGTCGGGCCGGCGCGGGTGTTGGCCGGCTCGGGTGTTAGTCGCCGTAGAACGCTACGAATCCCCTAAGTAGAACTACCTAGTTCCCGGTGCAGAACGCAAATACGTAGAAGTACGGATATCAATACGCGCGGGGTGGGCGTAGGCTCACGGCATGTCAATCGACGTGGAATACACCTACCGAACCTTTGGACCGATGGTGATGCGTCGGTGTCGGGCGATGCTCCGGGACGAGGACGCCGCCGCCGATGCGATGCAGGATACGTTCGTCCAGGTGCTGCGGCACCGGGACCGACTGGAGTCCACGGCGCTCTCGAGTCTGTTGTACACGATCGCCACCAACGTGTGCCTGAACCGGATTCGTTCGCGCGGTCGGGACCGGAGCCAGCCGGCCGGCGATGTCCTCGATACGATTGCGCACAGCGACGATCACGCCGATCGGATCCTCACGGGACACTTTCTGGACCGCCTGTTCGCGGAGCAGCTCGAGAACACACAGGCGATGGCGGTATGCTACTATCTGGACGGCATGACCCTGGAGGAGACTGCCAGAACGTTCGGCATGTCGGTATCCGGTGTGCGGAAGCGACTTCGTACGTTGCGGTCAGCCGGCGTCGCCCGGGCCGCAGCATGACGGAGTCCGTCGCCGTGACCGGAGCGATCGTTGCGCCGGTTCTGTTTCTCCTCATCGCAGTGATATCCGGTCTCGACGGAATGCGCCGGGCGGTCGCCGCCGGGCGGCGTGTCCCGTTCCGGGCCGTGCTCCTGTGGCTGCTGGTGTCGGCGGTCGGATCCGCCGGAATCGCAGCCCTGTTTCTCGCTCGTGCCGTGTAGTACCCAGGAGGAGAGATGACCAACCCGTTTCGCATGTACCGCGGACTGCCGCGGGCTATGTATGTGCTGTTCTTTTCGCAAATCGTGAACAGCCTGGGCAACTTCGTGTATCCGTTCCTGACGCTCCTCCTCACACAGAAGGCGGGGTTCAGCGCCTCGGCGGCGGGCACGATCATCATGGTGTCCGCGATCAGTTTCGTTCCGGGGTCGCTCCTCGGCGGCCGGATCGCCGACGGCCGCGGTCGCAAGGGCGTCATGGTGGCGGGCTTTCTGATCTCGGCGACGAGTTTCATCCTCTGTGGCGTGGTGGACAACATGCTGCTGCTGCCGGTGTTCATCATCGGGGCGCAGGCAGCGATGGGGCTCGTGGAACCGACGCTGCAGGCACTGATCGTGGACGTGACCACCCCCGACAACCGGCAGGCGGCGTTCTCCCTGACCTACCTGGGGCACAACATCGGGTTTTCCATCGGCCCGCTGGTGGCGGGGTTTCTGTTCAGCTACAACTACCGCATCCTCTTCTTCGGTGACGCCGCGACCACTATCGTCGCCGTGGCGCTGGTGGCGTTCTTTGTCCGGGAATCGCGACCCAGCGAGGACGAGATCGAACGCATCGGCCGCGAACATCCGAACGAGGCGGCGGAGGTCGGCGGCATCGTCGGGGTGCTGACCCGGCGGCCGCTCCTGGTTGTCTTTCTCGGAGCCAGCCTTCTCATGACGCTGGTGTACTCGCAGTTCACCTTCAGCCTGCCGCTGTTTTTCGACAGCATCTTCCCGAGCCGGGGGGCGCAGTTCTACGGCATTATCATGACCGTGAATGCGCTGACGGTAGTGGCGTTTACCGCGCCGGTGGTGGGGCTCACCCGCCGTTTTCGACCGCTGACAAACGTCGCGCTGGCGGCGGCGCTCTTTCTCGTGGGGTTCGGAACCCTGGGGGGCGGCACGACGATGCTGTTCTTCGTACCCATCACCCTGGTGTGGACCGCCGGGGAGATCCTCTCGGCGACCAACGTGGACGTCTACATCGCCAACCACACCCCGGCGAGTCACCGCGGGCGGATGAACTCCCTGGCGCCGATCATCATCGGCGCCGGATTCGCCCTGGGGCCGATGCTCGGCGGCCGTCTGGTGGACGCCGCCGGCGTTGCCGTGGTGTGGCCAGTGACGGCGGTGGTGTCTGGGGTGGCGCTGGCGATCCTGATGGTTCTGCGGGTGGTGGAACGCGGACGGGCGGCACCGGTGGTGGAGAGCCTGTAGCGCCGCGGCGCTGCAGGGGCATGCCGCCGCGAGTACACAGCTCCGCAGGTATGCGCCGCCGCCGGCCCCGGGGGACGGGCGGCACCGCGCACGGCCCGCGTCGACCCGTTCAGCGCCCGCTGTGGTAGTGGGTGCGCATGTGTTCCAGCGTCGCCGGGTCGTGGGCGATGAACAGCAGTCCGGTGCTCTTCCACAGGCGGGGGCTGTCGGCGTCCAGGACCCAGTCTCTGGGCGTCACCTCCAGCGGCAGATCCCGCCCGTCCTCGAACACCACACGAAACCCGAGTCGATCGAGAATGGGGAGCGACCCCGCCAGATCCCACAGCTTGATGCGGGCGATGTAGCACAGGTAGCTCCCGCGAATGAGCTTCGCCACCGAGTACACCGCGCTGCCGTTGCTCTGGACGGGGTTGTGCCCGCTAAACCGGCCGCGGTGGACGATCTCCTGTGGCAGGCTGACCATCCCACTGGCGCGCCAGGGGTGGTCCTCCCGCGGGAGGGGCGTCAGCGTCTCGAAGGACCAGTAGGCGGGGTTCCGGGCGCCGCGGTGGTAGAGCACCTGTTCGCCGTCGGTGATGAACAGTTCACCGGTTCGCGGCAGGAACAGCGCGCCGTTCTCAAGTCGACCACGATGCATCTGTCCGAGAGATATCCCCCAGGTGGGAAGCTGGTTGGCGTACGGTGCGGTGCCGTCGATCGGATCCACAACCCAGGCGGTTCCCTCCAGGGCGGCTGCCACGCGTTTCGCGGTCCAGCCCTCGGCGCTCTCCTCCCCGATGAGGATCGCCTCGTCGCTGCCGTCCACCAGTTGACCGGCGAGGTAGGTCTCGATCTCGCGGTCCGCATCGGTCACGAGGGAGTTGTCGTCTTTCAGTTCCGTCCGCGGCGCTTCGAAGTGATCCAGCGCGATGCGTCCTGCCTCGAGAAGCAGGTCGCGAATCCGTGATACGTCCCAGGCAGTCATCGCCGCATTGTGGTGCGATCCGCTCACCTTTGGCAAGGCGCGGCGGGAGTGCTACCATAGCGGGGTGAACGCAGCCGCACCAATCGACGGATACCAGGATATCCACCAGAACATGCGCTACTGGATGACGATGCTCGCCGAGGCCCAGCGCCACCGCCTATCGGCACTGCTTCCGCCGCGGTCGGAACTTGTGGTCTACGACATCGGCGCCAACGACGGTGAACTGACCGTTCCCCTTGCGGCGAATCCGGTGGTTGCCGACAGCCTGCCGGTTCGGGTGGTGGCGTTCGAGCCACAGCCGGCGGTCCGGGCTCGGCTCATGGCACGGGCCGCAGAGGCCGGACTCTCGGTGGCGCTGTGGGGGACTGCGGACCTGACAGCGATCCCCGTGGCGCTCGGCGATCGCGACACGATGATCGACCTGCGGGTCTACAGCGACGACACCTTCAGCTCGTTCTACGAGCGACCGTCGGAGGAGCTTTCGCGTTACGAGCTCGCCGAGACCGAGGTGGTGCAGGTCCGCATGCGACCGCTGGACGACATGGTTGCGGGAGGTCTGGTGCCGCCGCCGGATCTCGTAAAAGTCGATGTCGAGGGTGCCGAACGGGCGGTCCTCGCCGGTGCTGTCCGGACGCTGTCCACGAGCCACCCGCCGGTACTCATGGAGTTTTCCTGTCCCAACACCCGGAACGCGGGGTATTCCCGCGGCGAACTGCTGGATCAGCTTGCGGCGATGGGCTATGACACGGTCGTGGGGCTGTTTCGGAACGAGGACCGGTCGCTGTACGGGTCCGAATCCTTCGACGACTGCCGGATCTGGAACATCATCGCAATCGATTCCGCAACGTATCCCCGACTCGCCGAGACGGTGGCGTCGCATCGCGCCCCATGGAACAAGGAGACGGCATGAACACCGAAACACCGCGTATCAGCATTATCGTACCCACCCTCAACGAAGGAAACTACCTGCCCGTCCTGATCGAGAGCATCGAGGCCCAGGACTTCGACTCCTACGAGGTGATCGTTGCCGATGCAGGATCCACCGACGGCACCCGCGAATACGCCACCGAGCACGGGTGCCGGGTGGTGGAGGGCGGCATGCCCGCCCGCGGCAGAAACGCCGGTGCCGCCGAGGCTCGGGGTGAGTTCCTCTTTTTTCTGGATTCCGATGTCCGTTTGCCGAAGGGGTTCCTGCGCAACGCCTGGGAGGAGATCGACCGCAAGTTCGTCGACCTGGCGACGTGCGAGGCGCGACCGATCACCGACGTGGCGTTCGACAAGCTCCTGTTCAACTTCGCGAGCACGGTTACCCGGCTCACGGTGCGGACACAGCCCCGGGCAACGGGCTTCTGCATCCTCGTCACGCGTCGCCTCTTTCGAAGGGTCGGCGGCTTTGACGAGTCGATCAAACTGGGCGAGGACCACGCCTTCAGCAAGGCGGCAGCCGAGTTCCGGCAATTGGAGTTCCTCACCAGCACCTGGGTCGAGGTGAGCGTTCGCCGTCTCGAGAAGGAGGGCCGGATCGCCTACATGCTGAAGGCGATCCATTCCGACCTGCACCGACGGCTCGTGGGAGAGATCCGGCACGATCTCATCGACTACGACTTCGCCCACTACGACGAGGAGAATCCGCAGCAGGTGAACCAGAGCGTGGTCGCGCGCCTCGATCGCTGGCTGCTGCAGGCGGACGAGGGGCTCCGGAAGGTCGTGGAGACTACGCGGGATCTTCCGGCGCCGACGGACTCCGATCAGGATCTCGGGGAGCGTCTTCAGGATCAGTTTGAGCAGATCCGGAAGGGGTTTCGGCGTCGTCTCCGTCGTCGGACGGACCAGTCGGCTTCTCCCCCGGAAGAACAAAGCGATCAGTCGCAGCAATAATATCGGATATCTGCGTCCGGTTGAGATCACTCACCGAGGTGATGTCGGCCATGGCGCTGGCGATCGTCTCCATGCCGTCGGAGATGCGCTGCATCGCCTCCCGCGACCGCTGCGTGATATCGTTCACGTTGCGGATCGCCTCCAGCATCTGCTCGTTCCCCGACTTCATTTCGCTGGACCCGCCGTGGACGGTGGTGGTCATCTCCCGCATCTGTGAGAGCGCCTCGAGAATCTCCGAGCCCCCGGTCCGCTGCTCCTCCATGGCGCTGTAAATCTCGTCGAAGACGTGGCGGACATCCTCCAGCGCGGTCTGAATGTCGGAAAAGCTGTGACTGCTGGTCGCGCTGCCCTCGACCAGTTGGGCGATCAGCGTTTCCATCGATTTGAGGTCACGTTTGACCTGGTTGGACTGCTCGCTGGTGGTCTCCGCGAGCTTGCGAATCTCGTCCGCCACCACCGCAAATCCACGGCCGGCGTCGCCGGCGTGGGCCGCCTCGATCGCGGCGTTCATCGCCAGGAGGTTCGTCTGGCTCGCCACCCCCGCGATGAGCTGGTTGGCCTCCTGCAGGCTCCGGCCGGCGGTCGACATCTGCGAGACCATCGCCTCCTGCTGGTCAAGTGACGCCCGCCCCGTTTCGGCCGCCCCGGTCAGTCGTTCGAGCTGTTCCCGCGCCCGGGTGGACACCGATGAGATGCTCTCGACCGACGAAATCATCTCCTCGATCGACGCCGACGACTGCTCGATGACCGACGACTGCTGCTGCACACTGGCATCGAGGGAGTCGATGTTGCGTGCCATCTGCTCGATGATCGCCGAGGTCTCGGTGACGTTGGCGACGAGGTCGTCGTTCTGCTCTCGGCTGGTTTCCACGATACCGTTGATCTCCTGCACCGCCCTGGCCGTTTCGTCTGAGCTCGCGGCCAGCTGCGTCCCGGTGTCGGTAAGTACCGTCACGCGCGCGATCACCGTCCCCACCACCGTTCCGAGCTGTTCGATCGCGTGGTTGAGATCGGTGCCGAGCTGCGAGAGCTCGTCGTTGCCGGTGTATTCCACAGTGGTGGAAAAGTCGCCCTCGGCGAGGGCGGAAGAGGCGGTGAGCACGGCGCGGACGCGGCGAACCATCATCGACGCGAACGATGCAGCCAGGAGGAAAGCAACCAGGAGGCTGAGGAGGGTGGCACCGCCGAGCGTGATCATGCCGGTGCGGGCGGTCTGCTCCATCTGGGCGCGCTGCTCCAGCAAGTTCGTTTCAATCGCCTGTTCCGCGAGGTCCGCGGCGTCGGTGTAGGCGAGGCGGGCGTTGCGGAAGCTGCCCTCCAGCGCCGAACTGAACTCGTTGAACCGTTCCATCGAGTTCATCTGCTGCTCCGCCAGGGAGCGCATCGTGTTGAGATACGCCCGCATCTGGCGCAGCGGCTGAACGATATCGTCGTCCTCCGCCGGCGGTGGAACCTGGTTGAGGATCTCTACACCGCCGTCGAGGATCGCCGCCACCGAGGCGTCGGCGTCGTCGAGGAGGCCGTAGACTTCGTCCACGGCGTCGGTACGACGAATCCGGGCGCCGATCGCCGTGAGAATCAGATCTGCTTCGATCGCCGCCTTCTGGGAGTCCTGGATCGCGTAGAGGTGAGGTGTCGCGATGTCCGAGACCTGCCGGGCGGCGCGGTTGAGTTGCGAAATCTGCCAGACACCGACACCTCCCGCGATCAGCGCGATCACGGCGAGGCTCTGGAAGGCTATCATCAGTCGTGTACGTAGCCGCATGTGACTGCTCCTGTTCGTGATAATCGTGACTTTTTTGGAACGTGGGCGTCACAATGATACCCCTGAGGGCACGGTCCTGCAATGACACTTGTGTGGCGCGGTCGCCCACAGTACTGTATCCGGCGTGCTCGTGCAACTCCTGCAGACGATCGGCTATCTGGCGGCGCTTGCGGCCGCCGGTTTTCTCGTGTTCCGACATCCGTGGATGCAACGGCGGGTGTTTCCCGTCTTTCTGGTACTGGTGCTCCAGATCCTGTTCCCGTTCTATTTCGTGGTGCGAATTCCGACGGGGTGGGAGAGCGCGTCCGCCCTGGGGTGGCCCCTCCTCGCGGCGCTGTTTCTCCTGTGTCTGGTGATGATGGCGGTCCAGGGGCGCCTGGGACAGTGGTTCGCCGATCGCCCGGCGGCGGCGGTGTCGCAGCGGTCAAGCTACGTCCTGTTGGCGGCGCTGCACAACGCGGGGTTCGTTCCGCTCCCCATCCTGGAGCGGGTCGCCCCCGACTCGGTGCTGTTGGGCATGTTTTTCTATTTGCTGGCGTTCAATCTGGCGTTCTGGGCGCTCGCGGTGCCGATCATCCGCACCGGTCAGATCGATCTCCGCCACCCGTCGGTGCGGCTCAAACCGCCGCTGATCGGGATGGCCCTTGGGTTCCTGATCGCCCTCACGGGGGCGCACCGCCTGGTCCCGCAGGCGCTGCTCGATGGTGGCCTGCGCGTGGGGAGTCTGGCGCTGGACGGTGCGCTGGTGGCACTGGGTGGCGCCCTGGCCGGCATTCGCGACCGCATCTCGCTGGACCGGGAGCACTGGGTATTCGTCGGGTGGCGCATGGTGCTCTACCCGGCCGTGGTGCTGCTGCTCGCGGCGCTGCCGTGGCCGGGGCTGCACGGTCCGCTGGGGTGGGGCCTGCGGGTGATGGTGGTGCTCGAGGCGGCGGCGCCACCGGCGACGCAGACACTGGTGGTCACGCGAGCGTTCGGTGGGGAACGTCAGCTCCACTACACGGGAGGGATGATTCTCTTTACTTACCTCGTGTCGCTGATCACCATACCGGTGTTCGTGGGGCTCGCGGTGGCGTGGTTCAGCTGAACCGTTCAGCCGGGCCGAATCCTACCAGCGCACCACCGGCCACCCCTCGCGGCGGGCATGAACGCTGAGCACCGCATCCGGATAGACCGGCACCGGGTGGGCCACCATGGCAAAGGTGGGCAGGTCGTGGAAACTATCGGAGTAGAAGGCGCTGCGTTCTGCAACGAGCTGTTCGCGGTCCAGATAGGCGCGCAGCCGCCGCGACTTCTCCTCGGCGTAACAGGGGCCTCCAACGATCCAGCCCGTGGCGTGGCCGTCGGTAAACTCCAGTTCGGAGGAGATCACGGCGTCCACTTCCAGTTCGCGTGCCAGCGGTTCCAGGATCACGTCGAAGCTCGTACTCAGAAGCACCGTTCGGTGGCCCCGGCTGCGGCACGCTGCAACGTGTTCCCGGGCCCCGGGGATCAGATCGTCCTGAACGAAGTCGTGCCACGCCTCGTGGGCAAGCGCCACCAGATCGGACCGGGCCATCCCCGTGATCGGACGGATCTCCCGCGTGATATCCTGCAGACGGAGCGACCCCATGCGGTAGCGCAGGTAAAACCACGGCATGGTGAGGAACTGATGCAGGCGGAACACCCCGCGCCGAATCCCGGACTGGGCAAAGCGACGTCCCGTAGAGTGTCGCGTCAGGGTGTGATCCACGTCGAAGACGTGGGTCGTCGCAGCCGACAGCAGCGAGTCGAGGGGACCTGCGCCGGCATTCACCGCGGCGGCGGTCATGGCGCGCTCCCGGGCGCGACGCGTTCCAGATCCGCAAAGAACGACGGATAGGTCACCGCGGCGGCGCCGGCGTCGTCGATCGTGACCGGACCCGTCGCCCCGAGGGCCGCGATCGCCATCGCCATCGCTACGCGGTGGTCGCCGTGACTGTCCACGGTGCCGCCGGACAGGGAGGACGGGTGAACGATCAGCCCGTCGGGGAGCTCCTCCACCGTTGCCCCGAGCCGTCGCAGTTCCGACGCCATCACCGCGATGCGGTCGGTTTCCTTCTGCCGCGCCTGGGGCACGTTCCGCAGTTCTACCGGCTCCGGCGCCGCGCAGCCCACCACCGCCAGCGCCGGCAGCGCGTCGGGCATGGCGTTGAGATCAAACGATCCGCCGCGGACCGGCTTCCCCGAGACGCCAACCTCACCGTCAGCCCATTCCACCGTACAGCCGAGCTCGCGCAGGATCGTGAGAACCTCGCGGTCACCCTGCACGTCGTCCGGCGCCAGCCCGCTGACGGTGACCGCGCCTCCGGTGACCGCGGCGGCGGCGAACCAGAAGGTGGCGGAGCTGTAGTCGCCGGGGAGCGCCCGCTGCACGGGCCGGTATCGCTGTCCGGCGGGCACGCGGAACTGCCGATAGCCTTCGCGGGAGTAGGAGATGCCCTGGCGGTCGAGCCACCAGCAGGTCATGTCCACGTAGGGGTGTTCGTTGAGCAGCCGGATATCGAACGTGGTGGCGGGGAGGTGCACCGCCGCGTCGGCGCCCGACGAGTCTCCGTCCCCCGCCGCGCCGATCGCCGACGTCGCCGCGATCAGTGGCGCCGCCAGGAGGAGGGCGCTCAGGTACTGACTGGTGGGGCTCTCCACCGCCACCGTGCGTCCCGCGACCAGGGGGCCGCGGACGGTGTAGGGGGCGCAGCCTTCACACCCCGCCGCGGGTCCCGCTTCCACCACCGCGCCGAGCTCCTGAAGCACCGAGAGGAGCTGCGCCGCGGAGCGCCGACGAATGGAGGCGTCGCCGTCGAATGAGACGCCGCCGGGGCGGAGGGCTGCGAGGCCGCTGAGCAGGTAGAGGGTGGTGCCGCTGGTGCCTAGCACGCGCACCAATCGCTCCTCGTCCTTTGGGCCTTGGTAGTACTGCTCCTGGCCGCACGGAAGCACGGCGGACAGCTTGTGCTCCTCGTCCTTGGCGCCGGCAAAGAGCTGCACCTCGCCCGACGCCAGGACGACGCGCACGCGGTGCTCGTTGCCTCGCTCCCCCTCGTAGTAGTTGCAGTCGCCACACGGCGCAACAAGTCGCACCTTGCGCTCCTTGCCTCGCTCGCCTTCAAAGAACTGCTGCTGCCCGCAGTCAAAGATGGTGCGCACGTGCCGCTCGTGGCCCTTGGGACCCTCGTAGTACTCGGCGTGTTTATCATAGATGCTCACGACGTGCTCCTCACCCTTGTCGCCCTCGTAGTTCACCACTTTGCCGTTGGGAAACTCGTGGGTCGTGAGGCGCTCCTCACCCTTGGGCCCATCGTAGAATTCCAAGCTTCCGTCTGGCCTCCTGACGCCC
>CAJWEZ010000027.1 GCA_913030605.1 uncultured Spirochaeta sp. | reverse complement strand
GAGCCTCGAGCGCGCCTGGCGGGGTGAGATTCTCACCCCACCGATCAGGTGGATCACCGGACAGAAGGGCACGACGGTGACGATGCCCCGCTACGCGGAACACGATCTCGCCCGTGCCGCGGGGGCCGCGCGAGCTGAGTGTGCTGCGTGAGGTGGGCGCGACGTGAGGAGGGTTCGCCCCGTCAGGAGCTTCAGGTGCCCTCGCTGGGCGCGCCGCGTGAGGAGCTTCGGGTGCCCTCGCTGCGTGCACCGCGAGAGCGTGGGGACGTCCCGTGACGCGCCCCACGTGCAACACGCTTCTGTATACAACCCCCGGTTCAAATACCCTGGTCGCCCCGGCCGGTTGCGAGCTGCCAGTCAAAGTACGCGCTCAGATAGTCGAACACCGCAGACACGTAGTTGAGCTGCGCGCGTTCCTGACTGACGCGGGCGTCCTTCAGCTCGAGCTGTGTGGCAAGGCCGTTGTCGAACGAAGTCTGACTGACCTGGTACGCCCGTTCCGCCGTCGCCAGCGTCTGTTCCGCCGTAGCGATGCGCTGGTTGGCCTCCTCCAGCGTCAGACGCAGCGTTTCCAGTTGCGTAGCGATCGTGTCCTGCTGCAGGGCGATCTGGGTGTTGGTCTTTTGCAGTTCAAGCTGTGCCTGGTCCAGGCTGGCAAATCGGCTTCCCCCGAAAAACACCGGAACAGTGAGCTGCAGCCCCGCGCTCAGCGTGTCGGTACCTCCACTCAGGTCGAAGCCGTTGTCTCCGGCCTGCCAGCCGTACGTGATCGAGGCGGACAGACTCGGATAGAACTTCGCGCGCTCCGCGTCCACGTTCAGTTCGCGCAGGCGGCGCTGGGCGACCAGTGCCTGGTAGTCGGGGCGTTCCAGGCTCTCGGAAAAGGCGTTTTCGAACGACGGCAGCGCCGGGTACTGGTCCAGACTGCCCACCAGTTCGATCTCGGTGTCGCTGTCGATGCCGGCAAACGTCCGCAGGTTCTGCAGCGCCACGTTAAGATTCCGTTCCGCCTGCGTGGTGTCCGGCTGCGTAATCTTCCAGTTCACCTCCGCCTGCAACACTTCCAGCGGTGAGGCCAGCCCGTTGTCCAGGCGACGCTGCGTCTCGACGTAGTTGTCGTAGGCGATCTCCTCCGAGCTCTGCCGGACGTCCAGTACCTCCTGCAACAGCAGGGCCTGGAAGAACAGGCGCTTGGCCTGCGTAAGAATCGCCTGCCGACTGGCCTCGTACGCCGTGCCGGTCAGACTGGTATACTGCTGGCTCGCCTCGAGCGCCCGGAACACCGACATGTCGAACACCTTCTGTTGCACGGAGAGGCCCGCGGAAAACTGGTTGTCCGTGTTCACGTCGACTTCCTGTGTCTGGATCGGGTAGATCTGCGTCCCGGGTATCGCGGGTGACCCACCGGTGTTCACGTACGCCGGCACCGCCTGCTCGATATCCAGGAAGTTTCGGGTGTACCCGGCCTGCCCCGCCACGGTGGGGTACACCTGCGAGCGCGCCAGGCGCTCCTGTGTCAGCGCGATATCGCGATCGGTACGGCTGTTGTCCAACTGCAGGCTATGCGACTCAACCCGGGCGAGAAAACCGTCCAGTGTCAGCTGGTCCTGCGCCACCGCGGTCCCCGTGCTCGCCACGATCAGGGTTACGGCGATCGCGATCATCGGCATCCGGCGCCGGGTCGGCACGGTGCTCCGCTCGTTTCGGTATCTCTGCTGCGTCCATCGATGCATATCGGTTTCCTTTCGTCCGGTGACGACGGATCGCCGGTGCCTACGCACCGGCCTCCGCCCCGCGCTCCTTGCGCGATTCGATCAGGTTCTCCAGGGCGGGAATGACGAACAGCGAGAGGAACGTCGCCGCGAAGAGCCCGCCGATACTAACAATGCCCATCGGCTGCCGCAGTTCGGCGCCGGAGGCTCCGATTCCGAGTGCCATCGGCAGCATGCCGAGCATGGTTGCGATGTTACCCATGAGAATCGGTTTGAGTTTGGTTGGTGCCGCCTCGAGCAGCGCCTCGCGCACGCTCTTTCCGCGCCCGCGCAACTGGTTGGCGTAGTCCAGGATCAGAATCGCGTTGTTTACGACCAGCCCCACCAGCATGACGATCGCCAGCATGGAAACGATGTTCATCGTCTTCCCGGTGATCAGAAATGCCGCCACAACACCAATCAGAGAGAGCGGAATGGTCGAGAGGATCAGGAACGGCTGACCAAACTTCTCCAGGATTGCCGCCAACAGCATGTAGGTCAGAACAACCGCCAAGATAAAGACGAAGGCGAACTCGCGCACCGTCTCGTTGAGCATCTCGGTGTCACCCCCCCAGCTCATCTGGTATCCCTGCGGCATGTCGAGATCCGCGACCGCCGACTCGATCGGCGAGCTCACCTCGCCGAGAACGTAGCCGGTGGACAGGTCACCGGTGATCTCCACCGCCTGGATCTTGTCCTCCCGGAGGATCTGGTTGATCCCCTGCTCCACCTGCACGTCCGCAAACTGCGCCAGCGGGAAGAGGCCGGCGCGCGTGGGCACCATGATGTTTCCGACATCGGTCGCGCCTCGGAGGTCCGCGTCGCTCAGGGTGACGCGGATGTCGTATTCCTCGCCACCTTCCTTGAACGTCGTCGTCACCATTCCCTCGATTGCGGCGCGCATCGTCATCGCCAGGTCCTGCACGGTAAGTCCCACGTCGTCCAGTTTGAGGCGGTCCGGCCGCAGGATGACCTCGGGCTTGCCCGGCTTGGTGGATACGTTGACGTTAATCAGCCCCGGAATCTCCTGGAGCGCCGGCCGAAGTTCGCGGGCGTAGTTTGCCAGCTGCGTGGTGTCCGAGCCCTGTAGGTAAAAGGTCACCGCGGAGCCTCCGCCCATAGCGCTGGCGGCGGCGCTCACGCGAATCCGCGCGCCGGGAATGTCGGCAAGATCCTCTGCGACTCGTGCGGCGACCACCGTGTCGCGGTCGCGCTCGGTCTTGTCCACCAGTTCCACATCCATCGTCGCCAGGTTGGTGCCGCTGGAGGTTCCCCCAAGCGATCCAAGGGTGGTAACGATCGTGACGACCTCGTCGTGCTGCGCCGTGCGCTGCTCGATCTCCTGCAACGTGGCGGCGGTGGTGTCCAGATCGGTTCCCTGGGGCATCTCCACCTCGATGCGGAGCTGACCGCCGTCCTGCGCCGGCTGGAACTCGAACGGCACGCGCCCGAATCCCATGAGCGACACCACGAAAACAGCAACCGTGGCAACGACCAGAACGCCGCTGCGCAGGCGGCTGTGGAGCACCCGCTCCAGCACGGCGTGGTAGCCGCGCTCCATGGCGTGAAAGCCGGCCTCCAGCCGGTCCCCGAGGGGATGTTTCTTGCGGTCGTGCTCCGGCAGGAGCCGCGACGCAAGCATCGGCGTTAGCGTGAACGAGATGACCAGCGAAAAAATCGTCGCGAAGGAGACCGCGAGGGCGAACTCCTGCAGAAACAGCCCCGCGATGCCGCGCATGTTCGCCATCGGCAGAAACACCGCGACGTTGGTGAGCGTCGACGCCAGCACCGCCACTACGACCTCCGAGGTTCCGGCGGCTGCGGCGGTACGGCGGTCGTGCCCCATCTCCTTGTGACGGAAGATGTTCTCAAGTACGACAACAGAGTTCATGACCAGAACACCAACCGCCGTCGACAACCCCATGAGCGACATGAGGTTCAGCGACATGCCCAGGGCGTTCATCACAAAGAACGTCGGAATGATCGACATCGGCATCGCCAGTGCGACGATCAGCGTTGAACGGATGTCGTGCAGGAACAGCAACAGCACCAGCGCCGTCAGCAGAATCCCCAGACCAATGTTGGTGAGCGTGTCATTTACCGAGTCGCGGATCTGGACCGAGTTGTCGCTGGTGATCCGCAGGTTCACACCCTCTGGCAGTTGCGCCTCGATCCCCGCAAGACTGCCCCGGATGTTCTCCGCGATGTCCACGGTGTTGCCGTCGGGACTCTTTACCACCCCGATGAGGACGGTGTTCTCGTCGCGACGACCGGTTTCATTATCGAAGAATACGGTTCGCTCGCGGACGTCGGCGCCGGTATCGCGGACCGTAGCGATGCTCCCCAGGCGGCGGCTGCCGCTGCGGGTGGGAATGTCGAGGTCACGGAGCTCATCGACCGTGGAGAACTGCCCTTCCATGCGCACGGCGAAGTCGGTGTCCCGCGCCTGCATGTTGCCGCCGGGCATGTCCAGGTTGGCCGCCGCCAACACCTGCGCGACCTGCGCCAGGCTCACGGCGTTCTCGTACACGACGCGGTTGTCGAACTCGACGCGGATCTCGCGGTCCCGAGCACCGGAGATCGACACGGTCCCGACCCCGGCGATGCGGGAAAGGTCGTCCTTGACCGTCGTCTCAGCCAACCGGCTCAGCTCTACCGCGTCGATGTCGCCGCTCATGACGATATTCACGATCGGCATGGCGGTGATATCGATCTTCTCAACGACCGGCTGGTTGGCGTCATCCGGCAGGTCGTTCACGATACGGTCGACCTTGTCCTTGATCTCCTGCGTCGCCACGTCCGGGTCCTTGCTGAGCTCGAACTCGACGATAATGATCGACGCGCTGTCGAGACTGTAGGACTGAATATTCTTGATCTGGCTGACGGTGCTGACCTCGTCCTCGATCCGCTGGGTGATCTGGCTGGAGATCTGTTCGGGACTCGCCCCGGGGTACACCGTCTGGATCGTTACATACGGGATCTTGGCGTCCGGCATGAGGTTCAGCGGCAAACGCGTAAACCCGATCACACCAAAGAGCAGCATCCCCGCCAGGACCATGGTCATCATGACCGGTCGCTTAATGGAAATATCTGAAAGAAACATGAAGGCTCCTCGCCCGCCGGGCTCAGCGCTGCACCAGCCGTGCTTCGCGTTCCACGATGCGCACGGCGCTGCCGTCGCTCACCAGTTCGATTCCGCTGGTGATCACGTCGTCGCCCTGGGAGAGGCCCGAGGTCACCTCAACCAGCAGTCCCTGGCTGCGGCCGGTCTCAACCGGCACCTCGACCGCCTCGCCGTTGCGGACCACAAACACCCACTGCTGGCTGCCGTCGTCGAGGATCTCGCGCTGATTGAGGATGACGGCATCCTCGTTGCGGTAGGTCTCGATCTGCACGGCCGCGGTCACCCCGCTTTGAATGCGCAGTCCGGGGTTTCTGAAGCGAAGTTTGGCGGCGAACGCCTTGCGGGTCTGATCCATCGCCATGTCCACCTGCACAACCTCGCCGCTGACTTCCTGGTCCTGCCAGACGGCCGAGGCAGCCTGGCCCACCTCGACCTCACGAACCTGGCGGTCCGTCAGCCAGACGGTCGCCTTGAGCTCCTCCAGGTCCGACACGGTGAACAGCGCGTCCCCTTGTCGCACATTGTCGGAGGGAAAGACGTTGATTCGCGTGATGTATCCCGATATCGGCGCCTTGACCCGCGCCATATCCTGCACCGACTGCCAGTTGGCGCGGGCAACCTCAAACTGCGTACGCGCGTCGTCGTACGCCTGCTGCGAGACACCGTCGTCCTGGTACAGGCGCTGCACGCGCTCGTAGGCGGTGCGCGCCGCCTCGAAGCCCACGCGGGTCTGTTCCCAGTTGAGGGCCGGATTGTCTTCGGGAAAGCGCACAACCGGGGTGCCACGCTCCACGTAGTCGCCCACCTGGTGCAGGATCTCAGATACCTCGTCAGAGATCATCGCCGAAGCCGTGGACTCCGCGGCACCCGACATGCTGGTGGTAAAACTCAGATAGGTCTCAAAGTTCGCCGGCTCCACCGACCTCACCTGCACGGGAATCCCTTCCTCGCGGTGGATCTGCTCTATGCTGCGGGTTGCAGTCTGCTCCTGGCCGCTGCACCCCGCCAGGACGGCCAGCACGACCACCCCGGCGACAACCTGCGCCACTTTGCGGGTAGCGCGTTCGATCGGTCTGTTCATTGTGTCTCCCCTACGCATGCGTCGCATGCCGTGTTTCGTGTTGCGTGTCGATGCCCTCTGTCGGGGCCAGTCCGCGGGTGAGAAACCCCGCCAGTTGCCGGATTTCCGCTTCCGATGGCTCGAGACCCCGGTCCATAATCGCCATGAACACCCCGGCGACATAGGAACTCACCGCGGTGAGCGCGATCTCCGGCGTCCAGCCATCGTAGATCTGCCGACGCCGGATCGCCTCTCCGAGCAGGCGCACCGCCGACTGCTCGCCGCGATCGATCGGTCGCTCACCGCAGAACGTTTCGGCGTGGTTGAACACGGTACGCGCCACCAGCTCCTGCATGGCGCGAAACTCCTCGTCCGCGATGAACCGTCGGATGATCGTGGTGAACACCTCCGCGATCGCTTCGTGCGGCGGCGCGCTGGTCGAGGTCACCGCCCCCACCAGGTCGTCGTATATTCTATTCAGCCGGTCCAGCACCTCCTGGAAAAACGCTTCCTTGTTCCGGAAGTGCCAGTAGATCGCCCCTCGGGTAACCCCTGCCTCCCGGGCAACATCCGCGAGCGTCCCTGCCGTGTACCCCTTTTGGGCAAAAACCTTGATGCCGGCGTGAAAGATCTCTTCTTTTGTCTGTTCCGCTTCTTCCTTGGTTCGTCTCATGTTTACCTACAACCGTGTATGTATGTAATAACGATCCCGCAGGCAATCGTCAAGTGGTATCGAAAAAACGTTGAACATCCCGCGGCGGTGTACGAACGTTCGTTCCCGCGATATGATAGAAATAGAGCAATTGCTCGCCCTGGCAGGCAGGACTATGGATAGAACACGACAGACACACCTCGCGGACCCCGTTGCGGCGTCCGCTGCCCTTGATACCGAGATCCGGGCGCTCTCAAGCAGGATATGGAACCTGGTCTCCGTCGCCGAGCTCAACGCGGCGTTCGCGGTGGAGATGGTCGCGGGAACCGACGCCAACCGCGAGGCGGTCGCCGCCGTCGGCCGTGGTCTGCGGGAGGTGATGGACCAGGTCTCCCGCGTGGTTTCGGAGGCCTCGCGTTCCGGTGAGGACCTGGAACACACCACCCGGGCGTTTGACTCCATCAGGCAGGCGATCGATGCGTTCAGCTCCTCCGTCGGTGACATGGACTCCCGGTTCTCCGAGATCCGCTCCACGTTTGAACAGGTGAACGATGCGGCCTCCGGCATCGCCGGTACCGTCCGCGGAATCGAGGAAATCGCCGACCAGACCAACCTCCTCGCGCTCAACGCCGCCATCGAGGCTGCCCGTGCCGGGGTCCACGGCCGCGGGTTCAAGGTGGTTGCCGATGAGGTGAAACGGCTCGCCGAACAGAGCAACGCCCTCACCGGCGAGGTAAGCCGACTGCTCGAGACGTTGCGCGAACGCGTCTCCCACACCGTGTCCCGGATCGACGATTTCGAAACGGTGAAGACCTCGATCGGCGATCAAATCGAGCAGGTCCGTGGCGACGTGGGTCGCTCGGCGGAGACGATGCACACGGTGGACCAGCGCATGCAGGAGGTGACCCGGGCGGTGGAAACGCAGCAGCAGCACATCGAGTCGATCACCGGCGAACTCGATCGCGTGACCGAATCGGTGGAAACGTTGCACCGCTCCGGTCGCCACGTGGTACGCAACGCGGAGACCGAGCACGAAATCGTTGCGGCGATCGGTGCCGACGACACGAGGGTACGCGACGCCGCCGCCCGTCTGGAGCGCGCGGTTCGCGCCTTTGGCGGAGGAGCCGATGAAACGGCCGTGACGGTGGTCGGTCACGATCTGGCGTATCCGCCGTGGTGCTATCTCGAATCCGGATCCTCCGCCGGTATCAGCATCGATGTCATGAACGCCGTCGCCCGGGAGGTTGGCCTCACCGTAGCCTACCATCCGCGACAGTTCGGCGACCTGTTCGAAGACTTTCGCGCTGGACGGGTGCGGGTGTTGCTCAACGTGGGGTGGCCGAACGATCTCCTGCAGGACCTCGAGGTGATCGTCACGGACGCCTACGCCCACTTTCAGCCGGTGGTGTTTGTACACCGCACCGGCGGGACCGGCACCGCGCTCCAGGCGGCGGAGGCGTTCCGCGGGGCGCGCATCGCCATTCAGTCGGGAAGCTACGCCGAAAACAGTATGGCACCGTACGATCCCAGAACGCTCGAGGTCGCGAACGACATTCAGGGCATCGCGAAGGTGATCTGGCGGCGTGCCGATGGGATCGTCACCGACCGCCAGGTGGGCGAATACCTGTCGCAGCGCTATTTCGACGGTGCCCTGGTTCCCGCAACGGAGGCGCTCGAGTCGATCCAGGTGGTCATGGCGCTCCGCGCCGAGGACGAGGAACTCCGCGACGCGATCAACGAGGTCCTGCGCCGGAGCGACCTCCGTGACACGATCGCGCGCAGGACCGGCTCACGCTGACAGCGGTCGGACCCGTCGCGACACAGCCACGGCCTTCCGTGCCCGTTCCTCGATATCGTCCCAGCGGTGGCTCGAAATGTCCGCAGATCTGGCGAGCCAGGTACCACCGACCGCTTCGACCTCGTCCAGCTGCAACCACTCCTCCAGATTGTCGATCGAAACCCCGCCGGTGGGCACGAATCGCACACCAAGGTGGCGGTACGGTGCGGATACGGCCTTCAGATACCGAGTCCCACCGAGAGCAGCGGCGGGGAAGAATTTGACCACCCGGCACCCCATGCGGATCGCGGTGTCCAGTTCGGACGGCGTGGCAACACCCGGGGCAAACGGCAGCCCCGCCGCCGCCGCGGCCTCCACAACTGCGGGATTGAGTCCCGGGGCGACCGCGAAACGCGCACCACGGTCCACCGCCGCCGCGCAGTGGTCGGGATCCAGCACCGTTCCGGCACCGATCCCGATTTCCGGGACGTCGGCGGCGATCGCAGCAATCGCATCCAGCGCCGCGGGCGTGCGCATCGTGACTTCTACGGTTGAAACACCCCCGGCAAGAAGGGCCCGGGCGAGGGGCACAGCGTCTTCGGCGGCATCGATCGCCACAACGGCAACGATCGAGTATCGGGTCAGTGGCCAGTCCATGACGCTTTCTACCCCGACTCCCGCCGGCGGTCAACCGCCAATACGCCGGAATCGCTCCAGTTTTCGCTCCACTCGGTGTACGGGGACTTGACCCGACAATACCAGAGAATTCATACTAAGAAGAAGGAGTTCCATGAAGAAAGATCGGCGCTACACCATTGCGATTGTGTTTGACTCGTCCCGTGAGCCGATCTCATTCTCCGTCCACCGACTCGTCATCGTCGCAGGATTCGTTCTGGTCGCCCTGGTAACGACCGGCGTGATTCTCCTCGCCGACGTGGACGTGGGAACCACACGCCTCGCCGATCAGCAGTCCACGCTCGCCGACACGCAGGCCAACCTGGACGCCATGGTGTCCGAGATCGAGCACGTCGACGCCCTCGGGTCCGAGTTCGACGCGGCCCTTGAGCCGATCATCAACGCCCTGACGGTGAACTCCGAACACCCCGGCAGCGCTGACCGTCTCTCCGACTCGGAGATGGACGCGTTCTTCGGCGCCGAACAGCCCGCCGACGCCCGCGAAGCCGAGATCCAGGAACTACGCCACCTCGCGGCCGAGCTGGACCGGTCCGGAGAGCTCCTCCGTGACACCCGAAGCACCCAGCAGCTTGTGTCGAGCCTGCTCGTGGATATTCCCAACGCGTGGCCGGTCGGCGGGAACGGCGGCGATGTCTCCATGGAGTTCGGACCCAACATTCATCCGATCACCCACCAGTGGTACCTCCACAAGGGGTTCGATATTGCCGGCTATCCCGGTACACCCATTGTGGCCAGCGCCAACGGAACCGTGGTTCTTGCGGGCTATGATCCCGGTTACGGTTTTCAGGTGATCCTCCGGCACAAGTACGGCTATCTCACCCGCTATCCGCACATGCGCGAGATCCTGGTCACCGAAGGCCAGGAACTAGAACAGGGCGAGATCCTGGGTACCATGGGAAGCACCGGTATTGTTACCGGCACGCACCTGCACTTTGAAGTGATGCTCGGTAACGACGTGCTGGATCCCGCTCCATTCCTCAAAATCAGCAACACCTTCCGCCGCGGCGGCTACGGTACGCGCTGAGCAATCCTTCCGACAGTTCACGGTTCTGTTTTCATTCGTCAGGTTATGAGGTTGGGGGGTTTGCGCAAAAAAAACCGCGCACTCAGACGTGCGCGGCTGTTCGGCGACTCTGTGTCGCGTCTACGCCATGATGTTCACAGCCGTGCCCTGCCACGGTGACAGAGAGTAACTCTGATCGCCGCTGGACGACGGTGCGCTCTTGGTTGCCATCTCAGCCTGCTCGTTGTCGGGCACGCGCTCAACGGCCTCGTTGTCGCCGCTGGCACCGGCCTGGTAAGCAGGCATCATGTTCTGCATGTTGGTAACGCTTCCTACTTCCATAGCTTACTCCTGCCCTAAGGTTAGTCACGCCCACCATCCTTCGTCAAGCCGTACACCGCAATTGTGTCGGCGCGCCCCTTGAGCGCCGCCCGGCCACGGGATCGAAACTGCTGTCGACGTTCTTCGGAAAGCCGCGTGTAGGTCGACTCGCTGATCACGATCGGCGTGTCCAGTTTCTTGGTACTGCTCTCCAGGCGCGATGCCACGTTCACCGTGTCTCCGATGACCGTGAAGTTCCGACGCGTGGAACTGCCGATATCTCCCACCAGGGCATCGCCGTAGTTGATGCCGATACCAAACTGCTCAACCGGGCGGATTCCCCCCCGCGCATTCGCGCCGCCATGCTTTCCGAACTCCGGAACATCTCCAGGGCACACCCAACGGCGTCCTCGCACGCCGCCCGCCCCTCTTCCAGGCCGAATATCACCATGACCGCATCACCGATGTACTTGTCGATAACGCCATGGTGCGCCTGAACCACCCGGTCCCACCAACTGAAGTACTCGTTGAGCATGTCGGTAATTGCCGCCGGCGTCATGCGCTCCGACAGGGTGGTAAAGTCCCGGATATCCGAGAACAATACCGCCACGGGGCGGAACTCAGCGGTGGCACCGCCGTCGCGGGAAAGAATACGGTCACGCACCGATACGTCCACATACCGACCAAAGAGTTCCGACACGCGTGCCGAGAGCTTCAGGATCCGGATACGACCGATACCGACGGTCAGCGCCAGGATTGCGCCACCGGCGATCACGTACATGTGTGCGGAGTCCCCGACAAAGGCGGCGAAGGACGGTCCGAGATAGGCGATGCTCAGACGGGCGTTCATCTGATCGGTCGTCAGAGCACCCGCCGCGACCCGCTCCTCCAGCACGAGCTGCGTATCAAAGTAGAAGTACACCATAACGAAGATCGCAACGTTCGCCAGCGTCAGCAGAAACTCCAGCGTCTCCCGCGATCGCTGCGACCGCGTTGACAGCACCAGCGCCTGGATGAGCCCGGTAACCGCCGAGCTGAACCAGAAGAACATGTGCCCCATGTTGAGGACAAAGGCCACGCCCTCCCGTATCTCGAGGACGGTGTAGATTGCCGGAGCGAGCAGCGACAACAGAAATCGCGGTCCCGGACGCGACCCGTAGAGCACCAGGACCGTCGTCTGCGCAATGAGAATGAACAGCAACAGCGTGTGTCCAAAATCCTGAAAGTACCGCACGCCGCTGTCGCTGAAGTTCATGAGAATGTAGAACAGCGCGTACTGCCCCGAACGGAGCAGCAGTTCATCCCCAAACCGGGCCGGAAACGATCGCTCGCCCTCTCCCACCCCTGCGGTTCCGATGTCTGTCATACCTCCGAGAATATGCCACGGCTTACGGAAACGCAACGCGAAAGACCCGGAGGCGTGATTCACCGAACGGTCGTGATATGCTTGTGCGATACCACAAGAAAGGGACTCCATGAAGACAAAACTCACACTTTTCCTTATTAGTTCAATCATCTTCACCGTACTTCTCTCCTCCTGTCAGAGCCTCCCGGAACCGGCCTCCTCCTCCGACACGCTGTTTGTGGTCAACATCGACCGCAGCACCGAGGAAGGTGGTTCGATTTTCGGTACCCTCGTGCTGACCGTGGCTCCCGCGACCGATCCCTTCGACACCACGGAACTCTCACTGAACGCATCGAAGTCGTTCGAGTTCGTGCAGGGACTTGCACCGGGGACGTACGTGGCCACGGCGCTTCGCTGGGAGTACCAGGAAACCTCGCGGGTTCAGACGTACGATCCGCCCACCGACGCCTTCTCGATCGTCCCCGGCGGACTCACCATCTATCCGTACCGCTTTTCCTACGAGGTGACCGACGGTCGGATGAGTTTTCACTGGCGCCGCATGAACCCCGCGCAGCGGCAACAGTTCGTCGACGATGAACTCGCCGCCGAGGAGAGCTTCGCCGCCTGGGCCGTGAAATAGCGCCGCGACATCCAACACCGCCCGGCGCGTAGCAGCGCCCGGCGGGCCGGCCCCCGGGACACGCCGCGCCCTTCGGGTGTACAGTGCCCCGGGAGATTTGCGTGCACACATCCATGTCACACCACCGGCGCCGACGCCTGCTGTTCACCGTCGGCGCCGCCATGCTCGCGGCCTTCGCGACGAACCCCGCTGCGGCTCAACAGCGCATCGCCGACGCCACGGTCGAGGTTCGATCCCACGCGATCTCGGTCGCCGGTCGCCTGGAGCCACGAACACGGGTGGTTCATTCGATCCCGTCTGCCGGTTTCGTCGACGAGATTCCGGTGTCGGAAGGGCAACGCGTTGCTACCGGTGACACGTTGCTTACAATCCGACGCCGTGACGACGTGCTCGGGTTGTACCAGCCGGTACCGCTGACGGCACGAGTGGCCGGACGCATCGCCGAGATTTCCGTTTCCACGGCCGAGGAGGTCCAGTCGGGACAGGCCGCCGTTGTCATCCTCGGTACCGACGGATACGTGGTGGAAACCGCTGTGAGTGACAAAGACGCCTTTCACGTCGAGCCCGGGCAGGGTGTGCGCGGGGAAACCGCGGACGGAACAACCGTTTCCGGAACGCTCCTCAGCCGGAGCCAGGAGCCCGACTACGAGACCGGGCTGTTCAGTCTCCGCTTCGCCGTACCTGCGCAGGACGGGGTCCGGATCGGCCAGTTCCTCGTCTTTCAGCTTCCAACCGACCGCGTCGAGGGGGTCTTCGTGCCCCGCACCGCCGTCGTGCGCCGCTTCGGCGCCGACGCGATCTGGACGGTGACCGCGGAGAACACCCTTGCGGCGGCGCGGGTCGAGGTTGGCGACGCCTTCGACGGCGCGGTCCACATCCGCGCGGGACTGGAGGAGGGCACGCGTTTCCTGGTCGAGCCCACGGGACGTGAACGCGACGGCGCACCGGCCCCCACACCCGACGGGCGGGGTGGCTGAGCGGATGCTGCCCCTGCTCTTTCGCAAGGCCACCGGCGTCATGCTGCTCACCATCGTCCTTGCCACCCTCGGCGTGGTCCTGGTCCAGCGGCTGCCCATCCAGCTCTATCCGCAGACACAACGTCCCCGTGTCCGCGCCACGATCTCCCATCCCGGCGTCTCGGCAGTCGATTTTGCCGATGAGTACGCCGACAGCATCGAGTCACGACTCCTGGCACTGGACGGAGTCGATCTGCTGGAGGTCTCCTACGAGAACGACCGAAGCTCATTCACCCTGACGTTCGACTGGGAGACCGACCCGGAGACGGCGCGCTCGGACGTGGAAACCGCGATGGCGGCGGTGGACACCACCCTTCCCGATCGCCTCAGCGGGTCGTACTCCGTGCGCTTCTTTTCCGGCGAGAACGCGGGCTATCTGATTGTGGGGGTCTCATCGCCGACGCTGAGTCCCGAGGAACTGTTCTCGCTCCTCATTACGTCGGTACAGCCGCTGCTCAATCGCGTTCAGGACGCCGAGAGCGTGGACATCTATCCGGTGGAAGAACTGAGCGCGGAGGTCACCCTGCGTCCCGCGGCGCTGCTCGCCGCGGGACTCACGATTGTGGACGTGGAGTCCGCACTCAGGGACGCCGCCGCCACCCGCTCCGTGGGCACCCTCGAAGAAGGCGACCGCTCCTATACCGTACGCTACCGTCGCGGGTCCGACGCCCTGGCGGATCTGGCGCAGCTCGAGGTCGCCCGCGTGGGAAACCAGCGACTCCGTCTTCAGGATGTCGCCGACGTCTCGATTCGCTACGACCTTCCCCGCAGGGTCTTTGTCATGGACGGTCGCCGCAGTATTCAGATCACCGCCGCGCCCATTGACGGCGGCAACGTCCGGCAGATGAGCCAGGAGATCGAATCGGCGCTCCAGGAGGCGCTGGACCGCGGCCTGGTACCGGCGGACACCCGCTTCGAGACGTTCCTGGATCCGGCGGAGTACATCGATCGCTCGGTGCGCAATGTGGTACAGGCGGCGCTCCTGGGAGCACTTCTGGCGATGCTCGTCGTCTTTCTGGGGCTCGGTGAGTGGCACAACACCGTCCTTATCGGGTTCTCGCTGCCCACCACGATCGTCCTCAGCTTTGTGCTCATGTACCTGTTCGACGTCAGCCTCAACCTGATCTCCCTCGGCGGAATCGCCCTGGCAGTGGGAATGGTGATCGATTCGTCGATCGTGGTGATCGAAAACATCCACCGCCTGCGCCTGGCCAGCGCACCGATCGCCGACCGGCGGCAGTTGCGGTCGGTGATCATCAAGGCGGTGGCGGAGGTCCGGGTTCCGGTGATCGCCTCCACCCTCACCTCGGTCCTGGTCTTTCTACCGCTCTCCTTTACCGCACCGCTGACCAGTGCGATCCTCGGCGATCAGGCCCAGACTGTCGTGTTTTCGCTCATGATCGCCATGGTCGTGTCGCTGACGGTGCTCCCGGTGACGGCGTTCCTGATGTTCCGCGGCCACATCCACGCGGGGGAGACGCTCCGCGGGTTTCAGCGCCTCTCACACGTGGCGATGGAAGCGCTGCGTCAACGGTACAAGGCGCTGCTCCGGATGCTGCTGAGGCGGTGGTGGGTGCCCGTCCTCGGACTCCTCGGCGCTGCGGCGCTGCTGGCGGTCATGGTCGTCTCCGTGTTGCCACTCATTCCGCGCGAGATCGTATCGGCGCCATCCAGCGACCGGATCGTCGTGTTTTTCGGGAACTCCACGATCACCGATCGCACCGAGATCATTGACACGGTGATTCCCGAGCTTCAGCAGCGGGTGGACGAGCGTGTCGGGCCCTACGTCGTGGACACCTACGCCGACGTAATGGGGCGTTTCAACCGCATATTCATCAATCTGGAGCACTCCAGCGACGCCCCCCTGGTGCTCGGTGAGCTCCAGGAGGAGTTTCAGTCCGAGGGGGCGTGGTATTTCAACGTCATGCAGTGGGACCCGGCACAGCTTCCCCTTCCCCGGACGATGGATCTGCAGATCAGTGTCACCGGCGATGACCCGGAAACGGCGGTGGGCATTCTCCAGGAACTGCAGGGCATCGTCTCGGACAGCGAACTGTACGCGTGGTCCTTTACCACCCCCTCCACCGGCTACGCCGATGATCTGCAGATGACCGCCCGAACCGGCGTGATCGACAGCGTTCCCGGCTATTCCGAGGCGCGCCTGCTGACCCTGGTGGAAACGATTCTCGGTGGCACGACGCCGGTTGAGTTCGCCGACGGTGCCGACGCGATCGAGGTCAGCGCGGCCTACCCCGACGGGGCGATCGACGGCCGCGACCGCCTCGAAAACTTCCTCCTGCCCTACGGGCAGACCGCCGTACCCCTCAAGCACTTCTTCGATTTCAGCGAAAGCTCCGGCGTCACGGGCATCGCATCCGAGGATGGCGAACGGATCTTTCGCCTTTACGCGGCGATGGCACCCGGTACCGCCGCCGCCCGCCGAACGGAATACGAGCAGGAGATTCGGAACCTCGTCGAGCAGAACCTGAGCATGCCCCCCGGGTTCGCCGTCAGCTTCGACAACCCCCAGGAAGAACTGGACGCCGCCATCCGCTCGCTTTTCGTTGCCCTGGGTGCCTCGCTGGTGCTGATCTATCTGCTGCTGGCGTTTCAGTTCAACTCGCTCAGGGTGCCGCTGGTGATCCTGGTCACCGTGCCACTCGGCTTCATCGGTGTCGTCGCCGGGCTCTACCTCTTTCACTCCACCCTCAGTCTCAACTCGATGCTGGGAACGATCCTCCTGGGCGGAATCGTGGTGAACAACGCGATCATCATGCTCGATTTCTACCTGCGCATCCGTCCCGACAGTGAGGATCGGCTCTCGGCGATCGTCGAGTCGGCGGGCCTGCGCTTCGTCCCGATCATGATGACGATGCTCACGACGGTGTTCGGGATGCTCCCGATCGCCATCGGCATGGGAGAGGGATCGAACATCGTCCAGCCCCTCGGAATCGCGGTCTCGGGCGGTCTGGTCGTCTCCACGCTCTTTACCCTGTTTCTTGTCCCCGGAATTCTTCGCCTCATGGAACTCGCCGATGTCTAGTACTCACCGCACCACACCAGCCGTTCTGATCCTGCTGATCGCCACGATCCTCACAACCGCCACCGGCGCGTCATCCCTGACCGCTCAGGAGCGGGAACTGACCCTCGCGGAGATCGTCGCCGGTGCTCCGGACTGGAATCTGGCGGTCCGCCGGGCGGTGCAAACGGTGGAGGAGGCGCGCGCCGACCTGGATGCGCGTCCCGGTCGTGACTCGACAACGCTGATTCTCTCCGGCGACTACCGGGACGCCGCCCCCGCCCCCTGGACAGCGGGGTCGTCGCTGCGGGTGGATCCGCTGCCCCAACTGGGCCTCAGCGGCGGCGTGGATCTCAGCCGCAGCCGCGACGACGAGGTTTCGGCGGAACCGTCGCTTTCGGCAACGGTGTCACCGCTGGAACCCCATCGCCCGACCTGGTCCCAGGAGCGCGCCTACCGCTCGGCGCTTATCCGCCTTGACGACGCCCGCCGCAACGCCCAGGCAACGGCGGAGGCCGCCGCGCTGAAGGTGTTGCTCCAGCGCCGGCAGTTGAACCTGGCGCGGCGCGTGCTGGACCTGCGGGAGGACGAGTACGATGTGGAACAGCGCCGCAGAGCGATCGGTGACGCGTCGTTTCGGGACGTACAGGACCGTCTGGCGGCGCAGATCGACGCACGCCGTGCGGTGTTCTCGGCGCAGCAGCAACTGCTGCGGGACGAAACCGACCTCCGTCGCGCGGTGACGCTCGCCGGTGAGAATGTGGCCGTGGCCCCCCTCACGACGGAGGAGTTGCGGGACATGCTGGCGCGCCGGGAGGCGGAGGCGGCCGGTTCCGGTGCCGAGGCGGAAGCGGTCGACGGCGCTGCCGCCGATGCCAACGCCAACGCCGATGAGCCGCTGTGGATTTCGGCGCCGGTGTCCACGGCGGATCTGGAGCTTGCCCGCGTGGCACTGGAGGCCCTGGAGGCCGAACGCGCCGCCACTCCGCTCTGGCGACCGGATCTCTCGCTGTCCGCAGGCATCACGTTTCCGCCGGAAGGCGCGTCCCCGAGCCCCGCCGCGGGAGTGGAGCTCCGTGTGTCGCCGGCGCAGGGGGCAGCACGGCAGCGACGTGAACTCGACCAGCAGATCACCCTGCAACGACTCGAGGTGGCCTCGCAGCGGGCGGAAGCCGATCTGCAACGGGATCTCGTTCGCCAGAGCATCGAGATCGGGAGGGAAGCGCTGGCGGCGGCGGAGGTCCAGCGGGACCGCGACGCGGCGGCCGTGACGGACGCGGCCACCCTGGTCGACCGCGGCGCCCTCAGCCCGCTCGAACTGCGCCAGCTCGAGATCAACCTGATGCGCTCGGAGATCGCCGTGTTTCAGGCGGTCGTGGACCTCTACAGCACCTTGGGCGACGCCCTCCGCCTGCGACAATAGCGTCTGTACGCGCGCCCCCGGGCCGCTACAGGTCCTCGGCGCCCTTTCGGCGCTCACGCGCCGCACGGATGCTCTGGGCCTCGTCGAACTCGGCGGCGTAGTCGAACCCCGGGTCCACGTCGGCCTCCAGCACCCGGAACGCCGCATAGAGCCACGCCAGCAGCCCGGACCCGGCAAATGTGGCATCCGGAACGCTGTCCAGCCGATAGACCGTCGCCGGGTCGTTGGGGTTGATTCCTTCGCCGCCGCGGCGCGATATCTCCTCCGCGATTGCCACGATCCCGGCGCGGTCCAGCGTCGCGAAATGGTCCAGCGCCGCCACGATCGAGGCGACAATGCGTCCGTGATGCGTCCCCCCGGGTTCGGCGACCGTGCCGGTGTCCGCCTCGGTCTCACGGACCGCGGCGCCGGGGGGTACTCCGGGACCTGGGCCCGGCGCCGTCCGCGGCAGGACAACGACGATCTCCTCCAACTCGAGGAGCACCGCCCACTCCTGGGCAATCCGCACGTCGGCGTCCGGCGCTCCCGTGGCGATTTCGCGCATAAACACCGCTTCCATCCGCTGAGCCAGCGATCGCTCCGTCTCGTCCCCCGGGAGCTCACGGTCCCGGTCTGCGCCGTACAGCCGCCGGTAGACCAGCAGCGACACGAGGTTGACGCAGGTGGACGCCCGCGCCAGACGACGGTCGAGGGCGGACGGTGCGCTGGACGCCGACCGCGCCTCGATGGCGGCGTGGCGCGAGGCGATCTCCTCTTCGGTTACTCGGCCCTGACGGCGGACACCCAGGTACTGCACCAGCCGAAGATCCGGCTCCTCGGTATGGAGCTCCACCTCGGCGATCAGGTCCTGCGGTGTCGCGGCGAGCTGACCCACCGCCGCCATGACCGCCCTTCGGGTGGAGGCGTCCCCCTCGACCCCGGCCGCCGCGATCACTCGTCCCGAGCCGTCGGCGACGCTCTCGACCAGCCGTCGCAGCGTGATGAGGTGTTTGAACAGCATGTGGTACGTCGCGGCATCGCCGTCCCCGTAGGTGATCAGATGAACCGCGTCGGTGCCCCCACCGTCGGCCGGTTGCAGGATCGCCGGCACCGGCAGGTGCGGGTCGTGGCGCAGTTCCACGGCGCGCCCCACGGACATCGCTGTCTCACGAGCTCGCCGATCGACCGCCTCGTCGTACTCGTCCTGTCGTTCGGGAATGATCTGATCCGCACTCAGATCGACGAGTGCCAGTGTGCTTTCGTATTCGTCCGCCTCCGGAGACAGCGCCAGGAGCCCGCGGACGCCGAGGCGGAAAGCAGAATACGGTTCGCCGGACTCGCTGGCCACGAGGGCCTGTCCCGCCAGCACGTGTCCGTTTTCGGGGTCAATATCGGCGGCCCGGGCGAGGTAGTGACCGGCCCGCTCCCACCGCATCGTCGCGATGAACATCGACGCCGCGTCCACCGCAACGTACACGTCGTCCGGTCTGAGGGACATGGCGCGGTCGAAACACATGACCGCGTGCTCCTCGTCGCCCTTTATCAGGAGCAGCACCTGACCCAGGGATCGGTTGAGCAGCGCATCGTCGGGCGCCCACAGAACTCCGCGGCGATACGCGGCCAGGGACAGGTCAAAATCCTGCCGACGATGGGGTATCGCCCCCGCGATGCGGTGAAGGATCGCCTGTGTCGGCGCCATCGGCAGTACGCGATCCACAAGCGCCTGTGCCGCGTCGTATTCGCCCTCCCGCATGAGGCCTTTCAGGCGCTCGATGTCGGTTTCGAGAGATTCCGGTGGATCGGGGATTGCCGGCGACACAACGAAGTGCTGCGCCGAACCGTCGATCGCCTCGATCGGTGCCAGCGCCTCGTATTCCGTACGCAGAACCGATGCGATGTGGGCTTCGGCGTGGCGATCACCCGCCCGTGCGGCGGTGACGTCGGTGAGATCGACGGAGTCGGGGCACAGGACCGGAAGCATTGAATCGACGGGCAACAGGATTTCCATAATGTCTGAAGTGTACCATCAAAACTCCACGTACACCAGATCGTTCACCTGCGGTCGAATCGTCGGCGCGATCGTTGACACCACCCGTACGATCGTGTTTTCGCCACTGGTGGCAACGATCTCCACGTCGGCGATAGGAATACGGTCGCCGTTGGGCAACTCCCGGTTGATGAAGATGCGGGATGCGTCACGTGTATCGATCGTGGCCGCGCGCTGGACAACCAGCGTGCCGTCGGCGCGGTCGGCACGCACGATGACCCCCATAGCCCGGGCGTAGCTGGTGTTTTCCCGGGCCTCGCGCCGCGTCTCCGCCAGCGTGTCGATCTCGTTCACCAGGGAGTCCAGCAGCTCCATCGTGTCCTGATCGTTGTTCTGCGCAAACGCCAGCAGACGCATCTGTTCCTCCGAGACGCGTTCGGTCGCGCTCTGCACGTCCATCAGGACCTGCGCTTCCGCCTCCGCCGCCGCCCGGGCGCTCTCGAGTTCGACCAGCGCGTCGGTCAGCGTACGAAGCGTCGTCCCCAGCTGGGGAAACAGCTCACGGGCGACCTCCGCATCAAGACTCCCGTACACGCGGTTCAGCGCCGCCCGGACCACCTCCCGGTCGTCGGTCGGCGTTTCCCCCCGAATTCCGGCGGTCTGCTGCCGGTAGCCGCGACTCATGGCGTCTACCCGATCGCGGAACGCGCCGAGGTCGGCCGTCTCCGCGGACAACGCGGCGTTTTCCGCCTCCAGGTCGGCGATACGCTGCTGCATCGTCGCCTGCCGGTCGCGGCTTTCGGCAACTCGCCCCTGGAGTGCCTCGATCTCGGCGGCAATTCCTTCCACGGTGTTCACCGACGATGAGGCCGGTGCCCGTTCGCCGGACACGGACTCCCGCAGGAGCTCGAGCTGCTGCTGCGACAGATCAGTAAGCGTTCGGAGCTCCTGCTGCTGCTCGGTCACCGCCGCGAGCGCGTCCTGCAGGCGTAGCGTCAGTTCCCTGACCGGGGCGGGCACATCGGTGCCGGACTGCTCCAGCTCGCCGGTAATCGCCGCGAGGACCTCCTCCGGGTTGTCGGAGGCACCCTCCCGCGAGCGCTGCACCGCCGCCGCGATTGCGGTGACGCTGCGCTCCTGCGCCTGTCGGGTGAGCAGCCCCAACCCGCCCCCCATGCCGGGAATCTCGGTGATCGCCGCCTGATACAACTGCGCGGCCCGGGCGGTGTCTCCCGCCGCCGCGGACCGCTGCGCCGCCACCAGGCGTTCCCGCACGCCGCTCCACCCCGGCAGGAGGTCGGCGGTTGCGTCCTCCGGCCATCCATCCGCGGCGACGGTGACCAGTTCCTCCAGCTGCGATACGACCGCCAGATGCGTGGTCCGAGCCTCCGACGATCCCACAGCCAGCTCCCCTGACGCCAGGAACGAGGCCAGATCAGTCAGGGCGGCGTCGGCCTCGTCCCACGAACGCTGCGCCGCGGCGGCGGAAAACCGCCGGTAGCCGGAGAGGACACGCTGGTCAAACAACTCCCGGAGCCGCTGCTGTTCGGCAAGCTGGTCCAGTTCCGTCGGCGCGCCGGACCCGGCGCCACCGCCGGACTCGTCGAGGAGCTGCCGCTGCGTGGAGACCTGTGCCAGCAACGCTTCCTGCTCCCGAATCCGCACCGCCAGCTCCGCGTTCAGACGCTCGCGCCGTGCCAGGAGCCCCTCCCGCTCGTCGGCGAAGCGTTCCTCCAGTACCTGCCGCTCCCCATCGAGGCGCCGCGTGATCTCCGGCTCCGCGGCGTCCTGCGCCTCCATGGTGGCCCGAAGCGTCTCCAGCTGATCCTGTATCGCGGTTTCGATTTCCGCCAGGCGTGCGTTCACGCTGTCCAGCTCGCTCCGGAGTTCCCGAATCGCCCGTTCCTTTTCATCGAGGGCGGTTTCGGTTTCCGCAAGCAACGCGGCGACGATGTCGGCGTCCAGCGCGCGGTCACCGGAGGCACGGAGGACATAGGTCTCCTGATTCGCGGCGAAGGCGTGCCAGAGCAGCGCCCCGGCCACTGCAACCGTAACCACAAGCGCGGCGTTCACCATCACGGGAAGACGGGCTCCCGTCCGCGAGGCCGAGTATTCGGCGATGGTGTCGCGCAGGCGCGCCCGTTGCGCCGCGATGGTCTGTTCTATCTCCCCCAGGATTGCATCACGATCGTCGCCACTGGCAGCCATACGGAATCAGTATACAATGCAGGCGGAGAAGAAATGCGAATTCGGACAAAACTCATCATCGTGATGCTTCCCCTCACCGTTCTCTCGATGCTGGTCATTGGCACCAGTTCTGCATTGTCCGCCCGCTCCGGGATCACCCGCGTCGCCATCGAGTTTCTGGCGTTCAAGGCGGAACAGCTGGAATCGTACGCCGGGGAACAGTGGGACCTCCTGGTCAACAACGGGCTCGAGGACCGTGAGGACCTGCGGGCCGTGAGCCGCCAGTCGGTGGTCAGCCGGGCGATCGAAATGATCCGCAGCCCGGGCGAGCTGATCATGGCACTCGAAGCGGACAGCAGCATCGCGTTTTCCACGCGTCCCATCGGTCGCGAGCAACTGCGCCCCGATGAGTGGCACCACCTCCAGACGCTCGCCCGCGAGGAGTATCGCGGCTGGGTTGAGCTTACCATCCGCGATGAACCCCGCGTCGGCTACGCCTTTGCGTTTCCCCCCTTCGACTGGGAGGTGCTGGTCACCGAAGCGTCGGAAACGTTCTACGCCACGGTAAGTGAGATCATCCGCCGGAGCATCGTCATCACGCTGCTCGTCGTTGCCGCAGCCTCCACTGCCCTCATCGTGCTGTCCAACGTGCTCACGAGGCCGCTGGGGAACATGGTGGGGATGCTCCAGCACATCATCGATCGCGGCGATCTCACAACACGTGTCGAGGTTCTGTACGACGACGAGGTGGGCCGTCTTGCGCATACGTTCAACACGATGATGGCGCAGCTGGAGGGCTCCTACGAGCAGATCAAGGACTACGCGCTGAACGCAGCCGTGGCCAAACGGAACGAACAGAAGATCCGCAACATCTTTCAGAAGTACGTTCCCAACGACGTGATCGAGACGATTTTTGCCAATCCGGAGTCTATGCTCGTGGGCGATACGCGGGATGTCGCGATTCTATTCAGCGACATTCGCAGCTTTACAACCATTTCCGAGCGCTCCCGACCCGACGAACTGGTGGCGACCCTCAACCGCTACTTTTCGATCCTGGTGGACATCATCATGGACCGTCACGGCATCGTGGACAAATACATCGGCGACGCGGTCATGGCGTTCTTCGGCGCGCCGGTACAGCATGAAAACGACGCCCTCGACGCCGTTCAGGCGGCGGTTTCGATCGTCGATGCCCTCGACGCGTTCAACCGCGATCTCGAGGCCTCCGGGTTGCCACCATTCACAACCGGACTGGGAATCAACTTCGGCGAGGTCACGGTGGGCAACATCGGAAGCGAACGCAAGATGGACTACACCGTGATCGGTGATACGGTGAACCTGGCGTCCCGGCTGGAGGGGCTCACAAAATACTACCACCAGCCGCTGGTGATCTCATCCAGTGTCGCCGACCGCGTCGCCGATACCGTTCCGTGCCGCCTGATCGACACCGTCGTCGTCAAAGGCAAGACGGTTGGTGAACGCATTTACACCGCCCGTTCCACCCTGTCGCCGGCGGAGGAGCGGGCATGGCCGATTCACGCCGAGGCCGTGGCGGCGTACTACGCCCGCCGCTTTTCCGAGGCCGCCGACGGGTTCCGCACGGTGCTCGATCTGCTCCCGGAGGACCACGCCGCCGCGATGTACCTGGAACGGGCGCAACGGCTCGCGGAGACGCCGCCGTCGGAGGACTGGGACGGCGCCACCGTCATGGATTCCAAATAGGCCGTCCTCGCGCTCAGGCCGCAATCTTCACGGAGCCTTCACCAAACGTCCGAGTCGTCTTGACCGCGCGACGCTATCGTTGCGGTCAGGAGGAAATCACATGACAAAATCGCGTACCGTACTGACCCTCGCGACGGGAGCCGTGGTCCTCGGACTTCTTGGCTCCTGCAGCGCCACCGCCGCCGGCGGCTCCCAGGATGTCGCATCCGTCAATCTCTCTTTTCAGGCGACCGGCCTGACTCCGGAGTCGCCATCGGTATCCGCCGCCGCCTCCGCCGTCACCACTGCCACCGCGACAACACCGATTCCGGTAACCGATGACAGCGGCACCGCGGTTGGAGAGATCACGCTGTCCGATGCGCGCCTGTCGGTGGAGGAAATCGACCTTCAGAACGAATCCGAGACCGGCGAGGATCGCGACGTACGCTTCGAGCGGCCCCGCGTCATCGACCTGATGGACGGCACCGTAACCCCGGCCGTCGATACCACCGCAATCCCGGTCGGGACGTACGTCGACATCGAAATCGACCTGAACGAGGTTGACGACCACGACACCGACGGCACCGGCGCCCAGCTGGTGCAACCCGGAGACCCCCTCTACGGCTACTCCATGTACCTCGCCGGAACCTACACTCCCGCCGGCGGTTCTCCGGTGCCCTTTTCGTTCTCCTCGGCCGTGGATGCCAGTTTCGAGCTGGCGCCCAATGGCGTGACCAACGGGTTCTCCGTCGCCGTCGACCAGGACAACCAGATCATTGTGGCGTTCCGGGTCGCACAATGGTTCGGTGGGATCGGAGAGGAGATGAACGCCCTGGCGACCGCCGGCGCGATCACCCTGGACGGCCACGCCGCCGACAACGGCGCCGACGAAACCGCTCTGCTCCGGGGGCTGTTCACCGCCATCTCCCGCTCCGCGGACTTCGGTCGCGACACCGACAACGATCACGTCCTCGACGTTGACGAACACGACGAAGCGGCGCAGTATGACCACCAGGATGAACTGGCGCACGGCAATCCATAAACGGCCCGCCCCGGTTGTCGGCCTCGCCCTGAGCGGCGGGGCCGCCAGGGGCTACGCTCATATCGGTGTCTTGAAGGTACTCCAGGAACGCGGCATCGTTATCGATCGCGTCGCCGGAACGAGCGTGGGGTCGATCGTCGGCGCCCTCGTCGCGGGCGGCTACGACTGGCGTCGGATGATGGAGATCGCCGACGGCCTCAAGTGGCAGAAGCTCGTGGCGCCGACGCTGTCCGGCATGGGGCTCGTGACCGCGAGAAAACTGGAGGTGTTCATCGACGAGCTGCTGGGAGAACTCACCTTCGAAGAACTTTCGATTCCCTTCCGGGCCGTCACCACCGATATTTCCCGGGGCGCCGAGGTTGTCTTTTCCAACGGCCCCGTCGCCACCGCCGTGCGGGCCAGCTGTTCCGTACCCGGTATCTTCGAGCCCCTGATGGAGAGCGATCGCGCCCTGGTTGACGGCGGCGTAATCAACAACCTTCCCAGTGCCCTCCTCCGCGACATGGGGGCCACGGTGGTCATCGCCGTGGACCTGAACGCCCAACGGCCGGGCGCGGAGCTTCCGGTCAACCTGTTGGACGTGACGTTCCGCAGCTTTGCCATGCTCCTTGACCGCACCAGCGTTGCCGGAAGGGAGGAGGCGGACATCGTTATTCAGCCGGACCTCACCGACTTCAGCTACCACGACCTGTCCCACGCCGACGACATGATCGCCCGTGGTGAGGCCGCCGCCGAGGCGGCGCTCGACGCGGCGGACCCCACGTTGCTCCCATCGCCGGGGACCACCCCCGCATCGACGTGATACCCGTTTCGTTAGTATGTTGGTCGCCATATGGCTGACACCAACAACCGGCAACCCTCGGACATGCAGCGTCGACGCCGCATGGCGATGTTTGCCCTTATTCCGCTCCTGTTTCTGATACCCTCGCTGTCGACGCTCTTTCTCGACGGACGTCAACCTACGGTTCCGTACTCCTTTTTCGCGCGGCAGCTCGACGACGGAAACGTGGCATCAATCACGATTCAGGAAGAGACGATCAGCGGGACCCTCAACGAGTCCCGCTCGTACAACGACCAGTCGATCACCGAGTTCCGCACCTTCATCCCGACGTCCGTCTCCGGTGACTTCCTCGATTCCCTGGATCGCCAGGGGGTCGAGGTTAACACGCTGCCCACGCGGGACAACTCCGGTCTGGCGATCCTGCTGAACCTCCTTCCGTTCGCGATCATGATCTGGCTGTTTGTCCGCATGTCACGGGCGATGCGCAACCAAGGCGGCGGCGGCGGCATGCAGGGCATGTTCAACGTGGGACGCAACACGGCCCGAAAGTTCCAGAAGACAGACAGCAGTACCACATTCGGCGACGTCGCCGGAGCGGACTCCGCGAAGGTGGAACTTACGGAGGTTGTCGACTTCCTGAAACACCCGGATCGGTACCAGGCGATCGGGGCCAAGATTCCCCACGGCATTCTCATGGTCGGTCCGCCGGGATCCGGGAAAACGCTCCTGGCGCGGGCCGTGGCGGGAGAGGCGGATGTGCCGTTCTATTCGATTTCCGGGTCCGACTTCGTTGAGATGTTCGTCGGCGTCGGTGCCTCCCGCGTCCGGGACCTCTTCAAGGACGCCCGGCAGAGCAGCCCCGCCATCATTTTTATCGACGAGATCGATTCCATCGGCCGGCAGCGCGGCGCCGGTCTGGGCGGCGGCCACGACGAACGCGAACAGACGCTGAACCAGCTGCTCTCCGAAATGGACGGCTTTGAGCAGGCCGAAAGCGTCATCGTCCTGGCGGCGACCAACCGCCCCGATGTTCTGGACCCGGCCCTGCTGCGTCCCGGCCGGTTCGACCGCCGGGTGACGGTTCCCGCCCCGGCTGTTCGCGATCGTGAGGCGATTCTCCGTATCCACGCCGGACGCCGTCCCATGGCAGACGATGTTGACATCGATGCGATCGCCCGCAGCACCGCTGGATTCAGCGGCGCCGACCTGGCAAACCTGCTGAACGAGGCGTCTCTTATGGCCGCCCGGTCCCGACGCACTGCCGTCACCCACGCCGACATCCTCGCCGCCCGCGACAAGATCGTCCTCGGTCTGGAACGCAGCGGCGTGGTGATGAGCGAGGAAGAACGGCGCACCGTCGCCTACCACGAGGCGGGACACGCCCTGGTGGCGGTCCACGTGCCGCAGGCCGAGCCGGTGCACAAGGTGACGATCATCCCGCGGGAACGCGCTATGGGACTCACCGAGCAGCTTCCGGAGGGCGACAAGTATCTGTACCGGAGGGACTACATCACCGACCGCCTGGCGGTCATGATGGGGGGCCGTGCCGCGGAAGAAGAGGTAATGGGAGAGATCACCAGCGGTGCAGCCAACGACCTCAAGCAGGCGTACCAGATCGCGCGGCAGATGGTTCTGGAATGGGGAATGAGCGAACGATTCGGAAACGTCGCCCTTGGCTCCGGCGAACGGGAGGTGTTCCTGGGAAGCGAGCTGGGACACCAGCGGCAGTACAGTGACGCCACCGCCCGCGAGGTGGACGACGAGATCCGATCGATTCTAAACGACGCCTACAACCGCGCCACCGATCTGGTCAGGGCGCAACGCGAGGGACTCGACCGCCTCGCAGAGGCGCTTCTCGAGCACGAAGAAGTGACTCGGGAGCAGGTCGAGCAGCTGCTTGGCGTCGAATAGAGGAACCGCAGCAGAGCCGCAAAGGAGGCATCCAATGATCGTGCGAATCATCACCATCCGGGTAAAGGCGGGGAGTGAACAGGAGTTCGAGCGCCTGACGACCGAGAACCACGAGGCGTCCCTCACGGAACCGGGGGTTCTGCGCTTCGATGTCCTGAAGGACACCGCGTCGCCCGGGACGTACTACCTCTACGAGGCGTATCGGGATGAGGCCGCAACCTACGCGCACAAGGAGACCGACCACTATCACCACTGGAAAGAGCACGTCGCGCCCCTGATGGACGGTGACCGGGTATCCGTCGCGACGACGCCGGTCGCGCCGATGACCGAGGGTGCCTGGCGCGGCAACTACTGAGTAGGTTCACCGCTGGAAGTCGGATCACCGGGGCCGATGCGCCCACCAATCGGAGAGTGTGTCGTACACCGGGAGATCGGTGGCCCGCAGCCGCGCCGCCGACTGATGCCCACCGGCCACGAGGACGCAGGGGATGCCCATGCCGCTGGCAACTTCGGCGTCGTGGGTGGTATCCCCGACCATGACAACACGGCTGCGGTCCGCGGGAAGCGACGCCGCCACCTGCCTGCCGAGTTCGGCCTTGGATACCGCCAGATGGTCGTCCAGGCCGTGAAGCTCGCGGAACATGCCCCCGAGGCCGTGGTGCTCAACCGTCGAGACCAGTGAACTCCGCCGACTGGCCGACAGAATCGCCTGCGGGATGCCCGCCTCCGCCACCGCGGAGAGGACCTCGCGGGCGCCTTGGTGGAGTTCGCATTCCGTGACCCGCGCGTTGAACTCGCCGATGAACTCGTCGGCGAGTACGGGAAACGGTTCCCGGGAAAAGTCAAAGCCGGCGGCGCGGTAGTAGGTCTCCACCGGAAAGTCGAATATCTCGCGATACCCGTTCGGATCCATCTCACTCAGACCGCGCCGGCGCAGCATGCCGTTGGCAACCTCCAGCGCCAGCCACAGATCGTCGAGGAGCGTGCCGTTCCAGTCCCAGATGATGTAGTCGTAAGGCCGCATCTGCCCATCCTGCACGAAACGCCAGCCGTGTTACCATAGGCCTATGCCGGAATCGATCACTCCCATCGCCGCTGCCGCCCCCGCCAGCCGAGCCCTTCTGGCCGACGGCGCGGAACAGGTGTTCTGGGAAACCGCCTCAACCACGGAGTTCGAAACGCCCGTGGACCGTGAGATGTTCCAGTGGCGCTATTTCGGGTACTACCTGGAGCGGGAGCCGGAGCTGCTGTTTGTCGCGACCGAGGGTGATACCGTACTCGGCTACATCTGCGGCGTCGCGGACACCCGCGCGCACCGCGAGCTGTATGAGGTGGCACCCCACGTCGCCGTGTTCGACGACCTCTACGACCGGTACCCTGCTCACCTTCACATCAACCTTACCGCCGCCAGTCGCGGCAGGGGGCTGGGCGGCCGGCTGGTTGCGTCGCTGGAGTCCGCCGTGGCGGCCCGCGGCGCCGGCGGCATGCATCTCGTCACCAGCCCCGGGGCCCGTAACGTGCGGTTCTACTCCCGTGCGGGCTACGTCGATGCGATCACCCGCCCCCTCGCCGAGGGCGGTGAGGAGGCGGTGTCGCTGCTGTTTCTGGGGAAACGACTGTAACCGGCGGGCCCGGCGTGTGGATCCTTGGACTGTATACACGAAACTGTTGCACGACAGTTGTGAATTCCTTCTCTCTGAAAGAGTTGCGCTAACCACGAATGTACGACGGGCGTATGTCCTTTGCTGTCAACGCGCTGGTGGTGTTTTTGCAACACGTTTGTGGATACAAGGCCCTACACCGGCTCCGCGCCAGAGATTACGCCCCTCAGATAGTAGTAGCTGTCCTTGGGAACGCGACGCTGGTTGACGTAGTCGGCGTAGACGATTCCGAAGCGTTTCGTGTACCCGTACGCCCACTCGAAATTGTCGATGAGACTCCACACAAAATAGCCCCTCAGGTCTACACCGTCGGCGATCGCGTCCGCTGCGGCGGCAAAGTGTTCCCGAAGGTACGCCACCCGGCGCGGGTCGTGGCACCGGAGCCCGTCGGCCGAGAGCTCGTCGGGCATGGCGCATCCGTTTTCGGTGATGTAGAGCGGGACCGCGCCGCCGATGTGTTCCCAGACCCGTTTCAGGTGGCGGTACAGCCCCCGCGGCGTAACCGGCCAGTCCATTTCCGTGCGCTCGTGGTGCGTCGGGACCTCCCTGAACTCCTCGGGATGACACGCGACACCATCACGGACCTCACCGTCCTGCCCCACCGGCGCCGCCGCGAGCGTGGGCTCGAAATAGAAGTTAAGACCGAGGAAATCCACCGGTGAGGCGATCGTCTCCATGTCTCCGGTCTCGATCGGTGGCGGTGTCTCGCCGGGATAGGCGTCAAAGTGGCGCCGAGGATATCCCTTTCCGATGATCGGGTCGAGAAAGAAGCGGGTTCGCATGTCCATCGCCCGGTCCGCCGCTTCCGCGTCCTCCGTGCGATTCGTCGCGGGGTGCGGCGTTTCCAGATTGTGGGTGATGCCGATCGGAGCGGCGCCCGCCGCACCCCCGCCACCGGCGCGATACGCCTGCACCGAGAGACCGTGCGCCAGGAGCAGGTGGTGCCCCGCCGCCCAGGAGGCGCTCCGGTCCTGCCGACCAGGAGCGTGGGCCCCGATGTGGTACCCCAGCACGGAGGAACACCACGCCTCGTTCATCGTTATCCACATGTCGATGTGGTCACCAAGCCGGGAAAACGTCTCGGCGGCGTAGTCAGCGAAACGCATCGCCGTATCACGCATGGGCCACCCGCCGGCGTCCTCGAGGGCCTGGGGCAGGTCCCAGTGGTACAGGGTGGCCACTGCCTTCAATCCGGCACCGTGAAGTTCGTCGGCCAGGCGTTTGTAGTAGTCGAAGCCGAGCTCATTGAACGCACCGCTGCCGGCGGGCTGCACCCGCGGCCAGGCGATGGAAAAGCGATAGGCCCCCACGCCGAGGTCGCGCATGAGTGCGGCGTCCTCCGGATATCGATGGTACTGATCAACCGAGACGTCCCCGGTGTGTCCGTGCAGAACCTTCCCCGGAGTGTGGGAGAACGTGTCCCATATACTGGGGCCTCGGCCATCCTCGCCGGCGGCCCCCTCGACCTGATAGCTGGCGGCGGCAACGCCCCACAGGAACCCTTCGGGAAATCTTCGCGTGCTCATGGTGTCATTCCTTTCCTCAGTAGGTATCCGCGATCGTTCTGATTGCGGCGATCGTAGCAGATTCTCCGACCCACACGCGACGACGCTCTCCCGGCAGCATGAGAAACCCATTGTCAGCGGGGGCCGGACGGTCGGCGGCGGCGTGCACATCCTCTCCACCGCCATGTTCAACCTCAAGTGTCAGCCAGAACGCCGGCGCGTCGGCAACGTCGATATCGGCGTATCCGTCGATGAGTCGCGTACTCACGGTCGGTCGGCGCAGCGGCACGTCCTTGTATTCCGCGAGAAGGGCAAAGTCGCGTTCCACTGGAACAACACCGTTGTGATCTTCCATCGTTGCGATCAGGAACGCCGACGTCGCCGAGAACGGAAGCTGATCGATTCTGCGACGCCATACCTCCGTAGCGGCGTCGGCGGCGACGGTGGCGGAAACCGTTTCACGCCACAACTCTATCCCCGACCAGTCGCAGGCACGCACCACCACAGACCCCGACACCGCCTCGGCGGTGTCGTTCAGAAGGTGGGCCTCAACCTCACCGTCCCGTGGAAACACCGCCAGTCGGAGGGGGGCGAAGAAACGTCGGGCCTCGTAGTGAAGCAGCTTCCACGCGCCGCTGTATTCGATGCTCGACCACGAAACCACCGGCCACAGGTCGTTGAGCTGCCAGTACAACGCCCCCATGCTCACCGGACGCCGACTGCGCCAGTAGGTCACCGCCATCCCGATCGCCATCGCCTGCTGCACCTGACTCAGATACACAAAGTCTCCAAAGGTGAACGGAAAGCGAAAGTAGCGCGACATCGTCTCCAGGACCACGGTGTTCCCGCGCTCGTGGCGCTGGTGGTGTTCCAGGTCCGGCGCGGTTGGATTCAGCTGGTCCGGCGCGGCAAACGAGCGCAGCGTCGGAAGGCCCGGAAAGGACTGAAAGCCGAACTCCGAACAGAAGCGTGGCGTAACCTCGTAATAGGCGGTGAACGGTTTCCCCTCGTGCCAGACGCTCCAGTAGTGCATGTCACCGGACGAGTCGTCGTGCCAGTTGTCGGAGAAATCCCCCTCCCCCGCGGCCGGAGAGCTGGGCCAGAACACGCGCGTGTCGTCCACCGCACGCACCTCGGAGGCGATGACACCGGTGTTGAGGCGGTCGAAATCGATCAGGTAGCGGCCCGGATTGGCGATCGACTCCTCGAACCAGCCCAGCGCCCCCACGTTCTCGTTATTTCCGCACCAGATCGCGATCGAGGGATGCGACGCCAGACGTCGCACCTGCGCCCGGACCTCCTCGCGCACCTCGTCCAGGAACCAGGATTCCGAGGGGTACAGGGAACAGGAAAACATGAAGTCCTGCCAGACGAGCAGTCCCAGTTCGTCGCAGGTGCGGTAAAACACCTCCGGCTCGTACTGCCCGCCGCCCCACACACGGATCATGTTCATGTTGGCATCACGCGCCGCCGTCAGGAGCGCCTGGAAGCGTTGGTCGGTCTGCCGAGACGGGAATGCGTCGATTGGGATCCAGTTGGCGCCCTTGGCCCAGATGTCCCGGCCGTTGACCCGGAAGAACATGCTGGCGCCGACCTCGTCGGGGCGGTTCACCACCTCCACCGTTCGGAAGGCGGTCGTGACCGTGCGCGTATCGGTGGTGCCGGTCTGGACGGCGGGAGTCGCCCCGTCACCGGACGCGCCGACAGCGGCCATGTCGCCTCCGGTGGTCATTTCGCCGCCGGCGCTCACGCCGCCCAGTGTCACACGAACGGTGTACAGTGGCTGCGCGCCGTACCCCGCGGGCCACCACAGTTCCGGCCGCGACACCGACAGATCGATCACCGCGCGCCCGCTGGTGGGCAGTGAGGCGACGCCGGCGGCCTGTGCATCGGCAAGCGTGGTGGCGGCGCATTCAACACCGGAGGGATCCAGAATCGAGACCGAGATATCCGGCAGTTCCCCGGGATAGTCACAGTCTCCCGGCTGCAGGTCCCGCCGGTCCCACTCCACGTGTACCGGGACGGTCCACTCGCCGTCCGACGTATGTCTCGGGAGCACCCACACCGCGCGAAGGGCGTCGGCACCCGCCGGCCGCAGGGTCACGGCGCCGTACAGCCCGCTGACCATCATGGCGATTCCCCAGTCCCAGCTCCCGTGGCACTGCACCTTTCGCAGGAGATTGCGGTGCATCGACTGCTGCGGGTAGATCTGGTGGGGCACGGGATACGGGAGCCTCCCGGCCCGCTCCGCCGCAGCGCGCTCCGGCGAGTCAAACCGGACCTCGATCTCGTTGGTCCCCGGCCGCAGCGCGTCCGCCACGTCCAGCCGGAGCGGGACGAACATGGAACTGGATCTCCCCACCAGGGTTCCGTTGACGAAGACCTCCGCCACCGTGTCCACAACTTCGAACTCGAGCAGCCACCGCGGTGCCGCGGCGAGTGTTGCCGCGTCGATGTCCACGCGACGACGAACGGTCCACCCTCGCCTGCCGACCCACTGGATCTGCGTTTCGTTCCGACCCGAAAAGGGGTCCGGGATCAGCCCGGCCTCGAGAAGCGCGCTGTGCGTATCACCGGGGATGGTGGCGGAAATCGCAACCTCGCCGGTCTCGTCGACGAGGTCCCACCGTCCTGTGAGATCAAACATGTACAAAACTCCCGTGATTTTCCTGTTGACGTGCCTTCAATGTCGTGTGACACTGAAGTTGGTTTTAAAACCAACCAACAAGGAGTGTAGCACGGGTGGCATCCACCGGCAAGCGAAATCGAGTCATGAATCGCTCTCGGATCCTTCGGGTGATCTGGCATCACCCCGGCACCAGCCGGGTCGATGTCGCCAATCGACTCGGGCTCGACAAGTCGACGGTATCCGCGATCGTCACCGAACTGATCGAGGGTGGCCTGGTGCGTGAGATGGCGGAGGGAGAGTCCTCGCCGCAGGGCGGTCGCCGTCCCGTGCAGCTCGAACTGAACGCGGAGTACGGTTTCGTACTCGGCGTTGAGCTCCAGCCCGATTTTTTCAGGGCGGTCCTGAAGGACCTCTCGGGAACGGCGATCCGGGACTGGGAAGCGGAGCGTCCCCGGGACGGGCAGGAGTTTGAACCCTACGTCCTCGCGCTCCTCACGGAACTGCTGGCGGCGATCCCGGAGTACCAGGACCGGCTCGTCGGGATCGGCGTCGCCATGGGTGGTCTTGTCAACTCGATTCGCAACGTGATCTACCGATCGATCCCGATGGAGCTCACCGAGGAGTACGACTTTCAGACGCGAATCGCCGAGACGATCGGCATACCGGTAATCGCCGAGAACGACGCCAACGCCTGCGCCTGGGGCGAGCTGACCGCCCACCGCGGTGGCGCGGTGCACGACTTCCTCTACGTGCTCGTGCAGCTTCGTGGTTCCGCCGGTGGCAGGCACCTGTACGGCGGAATCGGTGTTGGTATCGGCGTGGCCGTCAACGGCACCCTGTATCCCGGATCGCGCTTTACGGCGGGCGAGTTCCGCAGCGCCTTCTGGGACGGCCAGGGGAGCGGACAGTTCACCCTCACCGATGAAGAGGCCGGCCAGGTCGCAACCGACCCGGCGGTACGGCTGCGGCTGTTCCGGGAGCTGGCGAGAAACGTGGCGCTGATCATTAACGTTCTCAACCTCGATCATCTGTTCATCGGTGGTGACATCATCAACTATCGCCATGAACTCACTCCGGTCATCGAAGAGGAGCTGCGTCGGAACTGGCCGTACCAGACCGGCGTGGAGTGCGAGATCTGCTATTCCAGTTATGGACACCGGGCCGTCGTCGCCGGTGCCGCATCGATGATGCTGGACCGACTGTTCTCGGACCAGATTTTTCCGCTGGGCGATATCCGCAACCGCCACGAGCGCGGACGCGTTCTGGCCCAGCTCACCGAACGAGGCTTCAGTCTGGATCCTGTGGGAGGATCCTGAAGAATTTCGGCGTCCGACAGGGCGCGACACACAAAAGGAGGTAGCGCCATGCTACACAAACGGTTTTTGATGGTATTCGCCATCGTTGCGTTGGTCGGCGGGTTCGTTTTCGCCGGGGGCCAGTCCGAGCAGCCCGCCGAAGACGACGGTGTCATCACGCTCCAGGTTCAGCACTATCTGGATCTGGCCGACAACGTATCCGCCAGCAACTTCCAGGAGCTCGTCGACGCGTTCCACGCGGCCAACCCCGACATCCGCCTGGAGTTTGACTACCTGTTCAACGAGCCGTACCACAACAAGCTGCAGTCGTCGGCGATCGCCGGACAGCTCGCGGACGTGATGTTCCTGTGGCCCGGCAAGCGGACCGGTGAAGTGACCGGAAGCGGCGCGATCAAGGACCTCCGCCCCTGGATCGAGCAGATGGACGCCGAGTTTGCCCCCGCCGCGCTGGCTCCGCAGGGTGCCAATGGCGAGATCTATGAGCTTCCGGAACAGGTCACTGCGACCCACGTCATGTTTTCCAACGACCGTCTGATGGACGAACTCGGACTCGAGTTTCCCCAGACCCTCGAAGAGCTGATCGCACAGGGTGAGGTCATTCGCGAAGCGGGATATATCCCGATCGCAATGGACAACGGAGACGGCTGGCAGATGCAGAGCTGCCTCCTGAGCGCGCTGGTTGCCCGCACCGGCGGCCGCGAATGGTTGGACGCCGCGCGCGTTGGTGACGCCAGTTTCAGCGATCCCGAGTTCGTGAACGCACTTCGCGTGATCAAGGCGCTGTACGACAACGAAATGTTCAGCCCCGGCATCAACCAGGCTGCCTACGGTCAGGCGCTGACCGACTTCGTCACCGAGAACGCGGTCTACTTCATCGACGGTGGCTGGCGCACCGCCAACCTGACCGGAGAAATGACCGATGACCAGTACGACTACGTGTCGTACCACGTCTTCCCCGCACTCCCGCAGGAGCCCGGTATCCCGGATTCCACCGCGGTGGTCGCCGGTACCGGATTCGGCATGAACGCCGACCTCGAAGGCGCCGAGGCTGATGCGGCGTGGGAATGGATCTATTTCTTCGCCGGCCCCGAAGGATCGGCGATCAAGGCCGAACAGGGATGGCTCCCTGCGGTGCAGATCCCGCTCCCCGAAGATTCCCCCGTTCTCACCGTCAAGCTGGCTGATTTCCTGGGCTCCACGCCCGGTGGGTACGTCATCGACGCCGTCATGGACGCGGAAGGCATGGGCGTCCTGCATCCGCTCCTCCAGGAGATGATGTTCGGCAATGTGACTCCTCAGGAAGTCGGAGATCGCTACGAAGCGTGGGTCGCCGCCAACGACTCCAGCCGCAGCTGATCGATCCGATTCAGACAGGTCCGGTTCCGGTCTCCGTCGGGCATCCCGCCCGGCGGAGCCGGAACCCATCCCCTCCCCCACGAGGAACCACATGACAGCTTCGCGAGAAAAAAAGATCGCCTACGGCATGCTGGTCGGTCCGTCGGTACTGATCTATGCCTCAATCATCATATTTCCGATCGTGTTCAGCCTCGTAGCCGGCTTCACCGAGTGGAGCGGCCTCGGCGTACCCGAGTTTGTCGGGCTGAAAAACTACACCCGAATGCTCTCCGATCCGGTCTTTCGCCTCGGTCTGCGGAACAATCTGCTGATCGTCGCCATTTCCGTGTTCGGTCAGATTCCCTTTGGTTTTGCGCTGGCCTACATCATCTACCGGCGCATGGTCCGTGGCCATGACTTCTTCGAGACGATGATCTTCCTGCCGATCACGATCTCGGCGATCGTCGTCGCCAAACTGTGGAATCAGATTTTCTCTCCGGCAGGTCTCTTTACGCAGCTCATGCGAATAATCCGCGACGATCCACGCTTCGTCCTCTCCGTGTTCGAGGACCGGACCTTCGCGATCGTCCCGATCCTGTTCGTCATCCTGTGGATGTACACCGGAATCTATATGGTCATCTTCCTGGCAAATCTCCAGCGAATCGACCCTGGTGTCATCGAAGCCGCCGTCATCGACGGGGCCCGGGAACACCAGATTCTGTTCAGGGTTGTGCTTCCCCAAATGGTGAATATCGTCTTCACCACGGCGGTGTTTGCGATCGCCGGAAGCCTCAAGAGTTTCGACCTGATCTTCGCCATGACCGGCGGCGGCCCCGCACACTACACCGAGGTCATCGCGATCTACATGTACCTCAACACCTTCAAGTACTACAACTACGGCTTCGGAAGCGCGGTATCGATGATGATCGTCTTCCTCAGTCTCGGACTGATCACCGCCGTACAGTCCGTGTTCCGCAGACTGGAGGCTCGCTATGTCTAAAATGACCCTCGGGATTTCGAGGAGCCGCGACGTCCTCGCGTGGCGGATCTTTGCGTCGGTGTTCATGGTGTTCTTCACCTTTCTCACCCTGGCGCCGCTGATCTGGCTCCTGTACAGTTCTTTCAAACCGCACCCCGCGATCATCCGCAATGTGTTCGCGCTCCCCACGCAACTGTTCGTGGAGAACTACACCAAGGCGTGGCGTCTGGGGAATCTGGGGTTGTACACGATCAACAGTGTCGTCTACACCGCGTCGGCCACCGTTATCACCGTCTTTCTGGCGCTGGGCGCCGGATACGGGTTCGGGAAGTTCGGCTACCGCATCTCGGGCTACCTGTACACCTTCTTCATCATGGGCCTGCTGGTGACGGCGCATTCCGTACTGGTACCGCTGTTCATCCTCGAGACGCGCCTGTCGATAGATGACACCCGTTTCGGGGTCATCCTGCCGTACGTTGCCTTCGGCCTGCCCTTCATGGTGTATCTGGCCACCTCGTTCATTCGTGGTATCCCGGATTCCCTGGAGGAGGTCGCCCGCATCGACGGTGCCGGGTACCTGAAGATCTTCTGGCACGTAATCCGACCGATCAGCGCGCCGGTGGTGGCGACGATGACGATCTTTTCCTTCGTCAACAACTGGAACGAGTTCGTTTTCGTCTTCGTACTCACCAGCAAGCAGAGCCTCAGGAGCCTTCCGGTCGGCGTGAACGCCTTTGCCGGCGGCATGTCGCGAGACTACGGGCTGCTGTTTGCGGCCCTCGTCATCGCCACGCTCCCGATGATCCTGTTCTACGTGTTCTTTCATGAGCAACTCAAACGAGGCTTCGCCGCCGGCGCGATCAAGGAATAGCCGCATGCATGCATCAGTCTGGCCCGCCATCACCCCGCGACCGCGCACCGTCTCCGAACGGTCCGGCGCGTTCACTATTCCCGCCGAACTGCCGGTGTCGGTCGCCGCCGAGATCGGTGACGCCGGGGCGTGGATCGCCCGCGTGGGCGCCGCGTTTGAGCGGATCCTCGACGGGCGCACCCGGCTGGCGCCGGTCCCCGGAAGCGGTTCCGGCGCCGCGGCCTCGCCGACCCTTCGCGTCACCCTTGACCCGGCGCAACGGGATGCGTACCGCCTGCGGGTGGCGCCGGACGGCATCGACCTCACCGCGGCCGACCGCGACGGCGCCTCACAGGGATTGGCGACCCTCTGCCAGGCGATCCTCCTCTCCGACGATGACCGTCTGCCGGCGGCGGAGCTCGCCGACTCCCCCGCCACGGAATGGCGCGGCTTCATGCTCGACGTGGCGCGCCATTTCTTCCCGATGGAATCGCTGGACCGCGTCGTCGACTACCTGTGGCTCATGCGTCTCAACCGTTTCCAGATCCACCTGACCGACGATCAGGGCTGGCGCGTGCCGGTTCCGGACTACCCGCGCCTCGTCGAAATCGGCGCCTGGCGACCGGCAGGAACGAGCGACAACCAGGTCATCGGTGGCGCGTACTCGTCCGATGAGCTCCGACGGCTGGACGGCGAGTGTCGCCTCCTGGGAATCACCGCCGTACCGGAGGTCGACCTGCCGGGGCATGCCTCGGCCCTTCTCAGCGCCTACCCGGAGCTGTCGTGTGCCGGCGGAGAATGGGCGGTGGAAACGAGATGGGGCATCTTCCCGGCTGTCATATGCGCCAGCTCGCGATCCGTACAGACGATGCTGGAGCGCGTCTACGGCGCCGTGGCGGACCTCTTCGCCGGTCCCTACATCCACGTTGGAGGTGACGAGGTGCCGCCGGAGCCGTGGCACGCATGCGAACAGTGCAGCACGCTGGATGACCCGTATCAGACGATCGTCCGACGCATGACCGAGTCGGTTCTGGCACTCGGGAGGCGCCCGATCGCCTGGGACGAGGCGTCCGGTCTCTCCCTTCCGGAACAGACGATCATCGTCAACTGGCGCGGCCCCGAGGGCGCCGCCAACGCGCTCAAACGCGGCTACGACCTCGTTCTGGCGCCGGAGGGCAAGGCGGCGTACCTCGATCACAAACACCTCGATTCCGCCCTGGAACCGGGACGCATCGGCGTCTGCACCGTGGAGGACAGCACGCGGTTCGCGCCGGTCACCTACGTTGCGGCCCACGCCCCCGTCAGCGACGCCGCCGGGACGATCCTCGGGGGACAGGCGAACCTGTGGACAGAGGGCATCCCTCACCACCGACAGGTCGAGTACATGGCGTATCTCCGCCTCGCAGCGGTTGCCGATGGTCTCTGGACCGGCCGTCCAGGCGCCGGAGATGACGGAATCACCGCACGGCTGAATCGTCTACGCGCTGCGCTCCTGCGAACGGGACACAACGTGTACCCCGGTGGCTTTCGCTGACACCATCGGGTACAATCCACCCAATGGACTACACGATCGCGATCGACATCGGGGCCGGCCAGAGCACCAAGGTTGCGCTCTGCGCCTCCCCATCGGAGATCGTCGCCGAGGACGATCTCCTGCTGCGCGACTACGGCGCGTCCTTCGAAGCCTACACCGCAGCCCTGGTGGCACGCATCGACGGGGTGATCCGCGCGGCAGGTCAGACCCCCTCCGGGCTCCGCGGCATCGGTGTCGCCACCGCCGGTATCCTCAGTTCCTCCGGCGAGTTCCTGCTCATTGCCAACGTTCCCGTCCTGCAGGGACGGAACATCCGCGAATGGCTGCAGGCGCACTACGGCGTGCCGGTGGGGATAGACAACGATGCCAACGCCGGTGGCCTCGCCGAGTGGAGCGTCCTGCACGTTGAACTCCTGTACTGGGTCTTCGGCGGAGGGTGGGGCGGCGCCTGGATCTCCTCCGACGGACGGGTCATGTTTCCCGCCACCGACTGGGACGGCGATGACGCCGCCCTGCACCCCACCAGTGAGCCCGGATACGCGATTCCCCTGTCAAAGATGATGCTCCGGGAAGTGTTCATGGACGTCGGTGCCAACTACGAACGGCTCGAATACCACCTTCTCGAGGAGTTCGACGGCAACCCCGGCGCGCTGCTGGGACCCTCCGGCGATCCCGAGAGTCTTCGCGCCGAGGTGATTCTCAGCGGTCCCGGACGCCGGCGCCTGTTTCGGGCGGTGGTAGGAGACGACGATTTCTACGAACGCTTTCTGGACATGGATGAACTCAACGAGATGGCAGACCCCACCCGGGCAGGCAAGTACATTTCCAAACTCTCAAGCATGCGCGTCGAGGCGGCGGTGAACACCGACCGGCTCTACGGCAAGATCCTGGCGCACGCCACCCGGTACATGATCAAGCGCGCCGCCGCCGATGGCCTGGTGGACGGCGTCCCGATCTGTCTCGGCGGCAAACCGAGCTACGCACTCCCCTACTTCGGACCCAGTACCCAGCGCTTTCTCGGAAAGTTCGGGCTGTTCAACTATCTTCGTCCGAGCGCGATCGACGAGCGCGGACTGAACGCGAACGTCGTCGGGGCAGCGGTCCTGGCGGATCAGGCGATTGCATCGGCGACGGCACGGGCTGCGGACACCACGGTGGATACGGCGCTGTCACAGTAGGTCATCGTTGCTTGGGGGTCATCGTCGCTGGAAGTCCGCATCACCACGGCGGCGCAGCGACACCCGGGCAGAACCGCGGATCGAATCCCCGGGGTACAGCGCCGCCGGTCCCAGACCGGGGTCCGAAAACGCCGCCGCCGGTGCGCTTACCGGCTCCAGGGCGATGCAGTCGCGATCCGGAGGCACAAACAGTTGCACGCGGCCGAAGGCACCATCGGCTTCCACCACGACCTCACGTTCCCGTCCGCCGAGGCGCGCGATCATCACTGGTGAGGCGCCTGCCGGTGACGCTCCTACCGGTGACGTATCCGCCTGTCGTGCGGGCCCGTCGTTGCCGTCTCGTTCCAGCGCAACGTCCAGTTCCACCGCACCGATCGGGCGCGGACGCCGAAAGTCGAACGCCGACCCCGCCACCGCGGGACGCCGCCCGGTGAGCGCCAGGTCGTCGTCTGCTTCCAGGTAGCGATCCGCAGGAACTTCCAGAACCGCATCGTTAATCAGGGCGAGACCATCGGGGTGTCGAAAGTACGGATGCCACCCGATCGTTACGGGAGCCGGACTCCCTGGACCCTCGAGACACGTGACCGCGAGCTCCACGTCCAGACGCGAAGCACGGATCGCGCAGGACACCTCCGCCCGAGTACGCCACGGGTACCCTTCCGTCGCGGGCATCTCGCCGACAAGACGCACCCGCGACGCGGACTGCGACACAACCTCCAGGGGGCAGCGGTAGAGGAAGCCGTGGATCGCGTCACCCGTTTCGTGGTCGTTGGGCGCAATACGGTAGTCCGCTCCGTACCAGTCGTACACGCCCCCGGGGATGCGGTCGGCAAACGGCGCGAGCCACCGCCCGGCGAAGAGATCGCCCATGGCGGCTACCGTTCGCGGGTCGCGCGCCGCGGTGGTACCGGAGCCCGCAGCGACAGGTACCGCCGCGCCCGCCCCGCACGGCTCCGAGTTCTGTGCGCCGGGTTCCGACTCCGCGACGGTCGGTGTTGTCAGGACGGGTACGAGAGCTGTATCCCCGTCGGCGCGGAGCGTCAGCGAGCGGACGGCACCTCCGGCGTCGAGGTCGATCGCCGCCGCGGCGCCGGACTCGTCACGGATCCAGATCACCCGGCCACCCTCCCTGGTGGAAGAGGCCCGCGTAGCGTTCCGGTGAGTAGGTCTCGAACGGATAGCTTCGCATGTACTCCTGGGGTCCGGCGACCCGCACCGCGTCCACGAGACGTGCGATCTGGGTCTGGGAGGAGAACGCCTCGATCGCCGCGAGTTTTCGTTCGAAGACCGCCGCGGACCCGGCAAACTGAATGTCAGGCTCCCCGACAAAGGGGGCGTAGGCGGCGAACTCGTGAACCCACGGAACCGTGGCGGTCGGCGGACCGAGCTCCGGCCACACGTCACCCTGGGCGTGAAAGATCGAGATCATCACCTCACCGTGGACCGTCTTGTGATCCGGGTGGTAGTCGGCATCGGACATAATCAGAACGCGTGTGGGCCGGAAGTCGCGAAGTTCTGCGGTGATACTGTTCTGGAGCCCGGTGTACCCCGCCACCACGTGCGGCGCCGTCGGCGCCTCGTCCAGCGGCATCCGGCCGCGCCAGAGGTGCAGCCGCGCATCGGGGTAGTCGTACCAGTCCACGTCGTCGATCCCGAGGAGGCTGAACGACTGAAGGGTTTCCTCCCGCCGCCGCGCGACGATCTCCGCCGCCCCCACGGCGCTGGTGTAGCCCATGCTGCCGTCCGTGGCGATCCGGACACGAATCTGCACCCCCGTCGACACCGCCGCCGCCAGCGTCATGGACGCGGACACGGCGGGATCGTCGTCGTGGGGTGAGAGAAAGAGCCAGCGCTCCTCACCGTGCCAGTCCGGGAGTGCGTCGGCGAATCCTCCCTCGATCAGGCGGCCGTCCACCGAGCGGCGGCGAACGATGCCGGAGCCGTTACCCGACAAACTCATTTCCCACCTTCCGTGCGCGGTCCGGCGTGTCCAGATCGATCCCGGAGCCGATTCCGATTTCGGTCAGGATGCTCCACCCGGCCACGAGCTGCAGGTACGGGGTGAGCGGACCGAGGTCCGGAATCACCATCGTCGGAAACGTCGTCTGACGGCTCGACACCGCCACAACGGAGAGCCCTACGCCGTCCACCAGCACCGTCCGAAACTTCTCCTCCTGCTCCGGAAACGGATCGATCAGGATCACCAGTTGATCGGGGCTCATAACCTCCTCGATACCGTGGACCGCGTAGGTGCCTTCGAGATAGTCCGACCGCTTGCGCGTGATTTCGTTGGTCTTGAGCGTCAGTTCCTCGGCGACACCGTCGTTTCGTCCGCCAAAGTACAGCACCGGCGCCTTGACTCCGGCGTCAATGATCTCATCGGGCACCGACTGCCCCAGGACTGCAGCGATCGCGTCTCCAAGGGCTCCGACGTCAACCGGGTCGGCGTCGTTTGCCTGCCGAAACACTTCGTCGTAGAAGAGCGCCTGTTCAACCACCGACTTCGTGGCGGCGACAGCGTCCTCGGGACCGCATCCCAGGACGTATGCCGAATCTGCCTCCGTTGCGATCGGCGTCCCGGAGTACGCGACCACACCGGTGGTGCGGGCCGCTCGGACCGACCGCAGGAGTCGCACGCCTTCGGCGGTCTTGCCGGAGTTGCTGGCCACATAGACGTGGAAGGCATCCAGGTCGTACTCCGCGGCCTGCGTGGCGCCTTCAGTGACGATCGTCTGATCCCACCCGCGTCGCAGGGCGTCGGAGATGAGGCGCTTGGCGGGGAAGATGCGGCTCGACCCCTCGCCGGAGAGCATGACCTTTCGGGCCTGAGGCAGGTGTTCGGTAACTGCCCGCCGTTCGAACCGGCGAACGACGTCGGCGGTTTCCATCATCTCGCGGCACAGGGCGAATCGTGAATAGGTATCGGTCGTGTTCATTGTGTACTCCTGTCGGATGTGGGAATCTCGAATCCCGCCAGGTCGAGGTAGGAGGGCATGTCCCCCACCAACGGGCGTGCATACTCCAGAAAGGCGTCGGTAACATATCCCGGCGTCAGCATCTCCGGCGGCATCGGCCGTGCCCGGACGGCGACGTCCGCCAGCGGCGCGCTGCCGTAGGTTACCTCGTAGGCGGGGGCGCCGGCGACGCGCTCTATCGTGACCATGACCCCGTCCTCCTCCATCAGCGCTCGCCGGACCGCCTCCACGCCACACGCGTACGCCTCGTCGGCGTCGTGTGGTCCGCGTCGGTCGTCGGCGCTCATGGGCATCGACTCGGGAATCTGAAACTCGCCACGGTAGCCCGTGGCGGAGGAGATCAGCCGATGCAGGTTGAGGGCGGCACTCGAACCGCTCATGGCACCAAACTCCACGTTGTCGAAACGGTCCGTCTCCGCCGCCGCCGACACCGGCGTCCCGTCCGTCCAGGTGGTTCCCTCGCCAATGACGATCGAGGCCCATCCGTACTGCCCGATCACCCGTTCGACGTCGGCCAGCACCTGCTCCCGCTCAATCGGGTGCTCGGGCACGTAAATCAGGTGCGGGGCATCTCCGTCCCGACGACGAGCAAGCGCCGCCGAGGCGGCGAGCCACCCTGCGTCGCGCCCGATCGTCTGGTGAACGAGAAAGCGATCGACGCGCTGCATGTCCCGGGCCAGACGACCGGCCTGAGCGACCGAGAGAGCCACATACCGCGCAGCTGACGGGAACCCGGGGGTGTGGTCGGTCGCATACAGGTCGTTGTCCACCGTCTTCGGAATGCCGACACCGCGGAGCTCGTATCCGTGGTCGGCGCAGTACCGGCTGATCCGGTGAATCGTGTCCATCGTGTCGTTGCCACCGATGTAGAACAGGTACCGAACGTTGTAACGTTCGAGCAGTCGGTGAATACGGGGAAGGTCCTCGTCCCTGAGTTTGTAGCGGCAGGACCCGAGTGCGGATCCCGGTGTGTGCCTGAGCAGGTCGAGATCGTCGTGCCCCAGCGCCCCGAGGTCAACCAGCCGTTCCTCCATGAAGCCCTCGATCGCGAAGCGCATACCGAGAATCCGGCCGTCGGACGGGTCGCCGCCAAACCCGGCGCCCCGTGCCGCACGCACAACGCCCGCCAGGCTGGCGTTGATCACGGCGGTGGGTCCTCCGGACTGCCCCACGAGAACGTTACCACGCATACGCGATCACCTCGTCCCGTGCGTGGCACGGTTTTATATTAGTGCACTGCATTAATTAATTATCACGCCGCGGCGTTCACATGTCAAGCGATCTCCGGCCCGCCATTTCCGATTTCCTGCCACGAGGGAATTTCGTCCGGCCGCGCGACATCCACCGCCGGTACGGCGAAGAGGTGCTCCAGAAACATTCGGGCCCCGCCGGCGGCGGCGGCGTACTCCCCCTCCGGTGCGGCTTCGAATGGAACGCCGCTCACCCGCGGATCCACGTAGGCACCTGCCAGCTCGTCGGCCAGAATCGCGTCTATCGTGCCGCGATGAGTGACGAGGTCACCACCCAGCACCACCCGACGCGGCCGGAGCATCGAAATCGGCACCGACAGGTTTGCCAGGAGTTCGACCAGCGCGTCGCGCACGTCGGGCGCCGTTGCCGAGGCGAGTTCCACGTGCATCCCACTGCGCCAGCCCGATGACCGGAACTCCCCGCCACCGAAGTCCGCACCGTAGTACACGCGGCTGCCGATGACCACGGCGGTGCCCACGCGAAGGGCGCCGGCATCGCGGCGACCGATGACCGCCAGAAGATCGATACCCCCCGGTCGCGTCGACCGATCCTCCGTTCCCAGAGCGCCCCACGCCACGGCGTTGGCGTCGTTTTCGAGCACCACGGGGCACGTACCGCCCGGCGTCACCAGAGGTTCCGCCGCGAATCCACGGACATCGAAGTCCTCCGAGTCGAGTACACGACCGTGAATCGGATCCGTGGTCGCCGGTACGGCCAGTCCCAGACCGATGCACCCGGCGGGCGCAATCGTCCCGAGGACGGAGCGAACAGCACGCCACGCGCGTTTCAGCGAATGCTCACCGTCGGGAATCACCTCCCGGAACCGGCTCTCAACCGACCCGTCCAGACGGACCGTCACCACGGCCACCGAATCGGAGCGCAACTCGGCTCCGAGGACGCGAACGGTGCGCGAGGCAAGGGTCAGACCGACGCGCGGCCGCCCTGCCCCGCCGCCGTTTCCGGTCCGGTGCTCGCCCACCAACCCCCGGCCGGTGAGTTCCCGCACCAGATTACCCACCGTGGACTTGGTGAGACCCGTGGCGGTGGCGATTTCCGTACGACTGATTCCGGGAACATCGCGGATCGCCCGCATCACCAGGGCGAGGTTCATGGTCTTCTGGTACGCCTGGTTTCCGATCACGCGTCTTCCTCCGATACGTTGGATATCCGATACGCGATCGGATTGGTGCAACCATTGCACCAAACCCCCGGGGTTTTGGCAAGCGGAAATCCTCCGGACCGATGTGGTAGGATTGGTGCGGGAGGCTACGATGGCGCAACGCTACAGAGTTCGAACGCTGGTGCTGGCATTCTTCCTGGCCGCAGGAGCCGTTCTTGCGGCACAGGAAGCACGGATTGTCTACCTGGAAGGACCGGTTGACCTGCTCGTCGACGGGCACTGGGCGCCGGCCGATATCGGTGACACCGTTCCCGCAGACGGTCGCGTTCGCCTCGGCGAGGGAGCCTACCTCGAAGTGATCCACGGCAACCGTACGCTTCGATTCGACACCGCCGGAGAGGCACGCATCGACGGAGCAGGCCCCGCGGCGAGCGGGACCGACGTCCGCGGAATCCTGGGCACCACGTTCCGACGTCTCACGGAACCCACCACATCCCCGGAGACTGATACCGTCGCCGCCGGCGTCAGGGCGTCGGAGGCCGCCGCGGAGCCCACCATCGACTGGGCCGGCGACGAAAGCCCCGCGGAACTGATCGCATCGGGGATCGCTCAGCTCCGGGATGGCCATGTCGAGGAGGCATCGTTCGATTTTCAGGACGCGTACGAGTTCGCCACCGGGGCCGACGTGGACCGCGCCGGGTATTTCTTCGCGTACTCCCTCTACATGCTCGACGAGCTGGACTCCGCCGCGGAGGTGCTTGATTCGATCGCACCGGCGCCGGAGGCGGCATACTTCACCGAGTACGCGCTTCTCGCCGGGGACGTTCTCGCCCGGGCGGGGCAACCGGGCCAGGCGGTGGCGGTGTTGAACCACCTCCTTGACGCGCATCCGGCGATGGCCGACCGCGATCCCCTGACGGCGCAGCTTGCACTCTTTCTGCTGGGAGAGGCGCTCCGGACGACCGACGCCTCAGCGGCGTCTGATGCATATCGCCGGGCGGCGGCGGTAGCCCCCGACACCGACGTGGCGGCTTCAGCACGGTCCGCGCTACAATAGCGCCCGTTCATGAGTACCAGAGATGACATCCTTGTAACCGCCCGCGACCTGTTTGCCAGGCTGGGATACGAGGCGGTCGGTGTACAGGAAATCTGCACCGTCGCCGGCATCACGAAACCCTCGCTCTATTATCACTACGGGAACAAGGAGTCCCTGTTGACGCGGGTCGCAGCCGACGCGATCGCCGGGCTCGTGGAAGCGATGGGCGCCGTGTCGGACGAATCATCACCCGACACGGCCGACGTACTGCCCTACTCCGGCGACCTGGTGGGGGATATCCGCCGCCTCTTCGCCGCAATAATCGCGTTTTCCAGGACCGATCCGTCACGCTTTCAGCTGGCGCTGCAACTCCTGTACCCGCCCACCGGCTCTGCTCTCCGACGCGCCGGCGCGCCTGCAATCGAACGTCTTCGCGCTGTTCTCACAGGATTCTTCGTTCGCGCCGCGACCCACCACGGGAACCTCGCCGGAAAGGAGGCGTTTCTGGCGGTAGGATTTCTCGGCCAGGCCGTGGCGCTCGCGATGTACCTCGACACATCGACGCCGCCTCCCGCCTCCGACAGCCCCGATATCGCGCAGGCGGCACAGACATTTCTCTACGGGATTTTCTGACCGCCGAACAGTAGCGGTCGGTGTTGACTATACCTACCGGTCGGTATATGGTATGCCGCAGGAGGCTATATGTCCGAATATCACCCGAAGCCGGAATTTTGCGGGCCGGTGTACCACCTGTTTCCTCTGGGCGCCCTCGGAGCGGCTCACACCGTCCGCGAAGCACCTCCCGCGCATCAGGAGCCGGCCACGATCCGCTCGCTGATCGACTGGATCCCCCACATTCGCGGCCTCGGGGCCGACGCGGTTCTCCTCGGTCCGGTCTTCCATTCGGAATCTCACGGGTACGACACGATCGACCTGTACACCGTGGACCCGCGCCTGGGGTCCAACGAAGATCTCGCGGCGGTCTCTGAGGCGTTTCACGATGCAGGGATCAGCATCCTCGTGGATGCGGTATTTAACCACGTCGGTCGTCAGTTCTTCGCGTTTCGCGACGTCCTCGCACAACGCGAACGGTCACCGTACTGCCACTGGTTTTCCGGTCTTCGCTTCGATCGATCCGGTCCCGCCGGAGACGGCGTAGACTACGACACATGGGACGGCCACGGAGCGTTGGTCAAACTGGACACGACGCAGCCCGATGTCGTTCGGTACATCATGGGGGCGACGACGCGGTGGATTGAAGAACTCGGGGTCGACGGCCTGCGTCTCGACGCCGCCGACGTGATCTCCCCGAACCTGTGGCCGCAGCTGCGGCGACACGTGGACGAGCGGTACCGCCGCACGCTTCCTTTCGGGAACGGCCGGTTCTGGCTGAATGGCGAAATGGTCCACGGCGACTATGGCGCGATCTGCGGGCGGGACAGGCTCGACGGTACCACCAACTACGAGGCGTACAAGGGACTGTACTCATCGCACAACGATCACAACTACTTCGAGATCGCTCACTCCCTGCAGCGGCAGTTCGGACCGGGAGGGATCTACCGCGGTCTCGACCTGCTGAACTTTGTGGACAACCACGACGTGAACCGTATCGCCTCGATCCTCAACGATCCGCGCCACCTCTATCCGGCGCACGTGCTCCTGTTCACAATGCCCGGCACACCGGCGATCTACTACGGCAGCGAGACGGGGATACCCGGCGAAAAGGGCGGCTCCGACGACTGGAATCTCCGTCCGCCACGCACGCCGGCTGAACTCCACAACGGCCCGCACCCGGATCTCCGCGCGGCGATCGCGCGACTCGCGGCGCTCCGCCGGGAGGTTCCGGACCTGGCCGGCGACGACTACGAGCAGCTCACGGTTTCCAGCACGCTTCTCGCGTTTCGCCGCGGACGTGCCGTTGTCGCCGTGAACGCCGCGGACACTCCGTCTACCCTGGAGGTTCCGCCGGGCGACTACCGCGACGCGCTGAATGGCGACGAGGGCCTCGGCGGCGGCGACACCATCGCGGTTCCGCCGCTGTGGGGACGGGTCCTCGTTCCACGCTGACGCAGTGCCCGGAACCGCCGCGACATCTCACAGGCCGTCGCCACTGTGGTAGGCGTAGAGGTCGGCGCGAATCCGGTTGCAGAGGGTGGTGGTCTCCGGATCCGTGAGCCTACGTGGGCGTTCCGTTCCCGGACGATACTCCTCCACCGCCGTCGCCGGGGATCCTGCCAGGAGCACGATCCGGTCGGCGAGCAGCACGGCTTCCTCCACGTCGTGGGTCACGAACAGAACCGTCGATCCGGTCTGCTGCCAGATCCGGCGCAGTTCGTCCTGCAGTGCCCGGCGGGTGATCGCATCCAGGGCGCTGAAAGGCTCATCCATGAGCAGCAATGTCGGGTGGACCGCCAGGGCACGGGCGATACCGACGCGTTGCTGCTGCCCGCCGGAGAGTGCGTGAGGTCGCCGATGTCCGTACTCACCGAGGCCGACCAGTGCCAGGGCGTCGTCGATGCGACGCTCGCACTCCTCGCGCGGCAACCGCAGCCCTTCCAGCCCCAGGGCGACGTTGCGACGAACGGTGCGCCACGGGAAGAGGCGCGCATCCTGGAACACCATCGCCGTCCGCCGACGGCCGGCTTCCTCCACCGACGGCAGACTGATCTCACCGGCAATCGGGGTCAGGAGGCCCGCCACCGCCCGCAAGAGGGTCGACTTTCCCACACCGGAGGTCCCGAAGAGAACGACGAACTCGCCCGGCGCTACCCGTAGATCGAGACTTCGGAGAATTGTGTGTCCCGGCGGATCCCCGACAGCGATCGAGGCCCCCGAGATCTCCAACGACACTACTCGGTCCATCGCACCACCGCCCGCTGAAACAGCAGGAACACCCCCTCCGTGGCACCGTAAAGCACCGCAATCGTGAGCATGTACACCGCCACCACGTCGATCGCCAACAGCCCCGACGCTTCCATCATGCGTTGCCCGATCCCGCGAATCCCGAACAGCTCCGCCGCCACAACCGTCATCCATCCCTGTCCGAGACCGGTCCGGACCCCGGTGAGAATGCCCGGCGCCGCCGCCGGAAGGATCACCCGCCACACCCGGGGACCAAAGCCTCCGTGACCGAACACCCGCGCCACTTCGACCAGCCCGGGATCGACCTGTTGGATGGCCGCGAAGGTCGCGAAGTAGTTGATCCAGAATATGCCGATGGCGATGATGAACGCGGCGCTGCTGCGGTTGATGCCGAACCAGATGATCGCAAACGGGATCCACGCCAGGGGCGGAATCGGTCGTAACACGCGTACAAGCCCCGCCTGCCAGTCCCTGAGGCGTGGGAAGATCGCGGCGGTCAAACCGATCAAGAGCCCCGCCGCCGTTCCGATCGACCATCCGAGGGCGTAGTGCGACAGACTGGAGAGGACCATCCGTCCCCACACCCCGCTGCCGATTTCCGCCGCGAACCTCGCCGGAAGCGCCGACGGCTGCGGCACGAGCCGCGCCGACAGCGCCCCCCAGCGAACCGCGAGTTCCCAGACACCGAGGAATACCGCGATTCCGCCCACGCCGCGGACGATCCGTCGCCAGTCCATCATTCCGCGACGGCTGCCTCGTAGAATCGGGACTCGAACAGCGCGTCCAGGTCAACGGGCTGCGCGAGTGACCCCTGTGCCAGTTGGAAATCATGCATGCGCCGCGTCGGTTCCACGATCTCCCGGGGATCGGCGGTGTAGTTCGTGGACGGTGACGTAATCGCCGCCTCCAGTGTCTCAACCTCCACCAGCCCCGCCCCGATGTACGCCAGCGCATGGCGGGCGGATTCTTCCGGCCGGGTGTTCAGAAATTCCGTCGCCCGCACATGAAGATCCACAAGACGCTGAACCGCCTCGGGGTGATCGCGGATCACCGACTCGCGCACCGCAAGCACCGCCCCCGGCTGTCCCGGAAACATCTCAGGCGCCCGCGCCAGCACCCTCGTCTCAGGCGCCAGTTCCCTGACGATCGTCAGCGTCGGCTCGAGTATCGACGCGCCGTCCACCTGTCCGGCGAGCAGCGCCTGCTGGACCTGATCGGCCCCCATCGGAACGATTTCAACGAACTCATCCCGCGTGGCGGTGTCGATCCCGAGGCGTTCGGAGAGCCAGTAGAGCAATACCGTGTGGGGAACGGAGCCCTCCGGGAACGTCGCAATCCGCACCGGCCGTCCGCCGGCGGCGGCGAATCCACGCAGGGAGGCCACCGGGTCCGCGCTGTCCCAGGCAGACGCGAGTTCTCCCCCGGCGATGAACGCGATCTGTTCCACGATGCTGGCGGCCACCACCTTGATGTCCTCGCCCCGTCCTCTCGCGACCATCGCGGGACCAATGCCGAAGAACATCACGTCGAGTTCGCCACTCGCCACCGCCTGGACCATTGCGGGACCGTTCTGGAATCGAATCATGTTGAACGTCAGCCCCGCCTCGGCGGTCCACCCCTCCTGCTCCATCACAAAGGACTGTGCAACGGGCAGAATCGGCATGTACCCGACGTCCAGCTCGATCGCGCCATCCGGCGCGGCGTCGGCGTTTCTCTCCGACGCCCCTTCCGCCATCGCCGGTACAAGAACCGTTGTGAGTATCAGCCCCGCCAGGGCCAGGGTGGCCCACGCGCCGTTCCGCCGCATCACCCCGTATCGTGCTTCGTCGCTCTTCATCGTATCCTCCTGCTCCGTACATACAGTAACTCACATGGGATAGTCAAGTATAACGACCAAAACACGCCCGAACCGGTGTCCGGTCCGGGCTCCGATGGGCTGTGGAGACCTACGCCGGAAACACGCCGGTGGATACGTACCGATCGCCGCGATCGCAGATGATCGTCACGAGCACGGCGTCACGGACCCCCTGTGCATCGAGTTCCCGGGCAACGTCCAGCGCAACGGCAACGTTTCCCCCTGAGGAGATACCGGCGAATATTCCTTCTTCCCGCGCGAGCGCGCGCATCGTTTCCACCGCCCGCTCCCGGGACACTTCCCGGCGATCGTCGAGGCGGAACTCTTCGTAGATCCTCGGCAGATACGCGTCCGGCCAGGCGCGAATGCCGGGAATACCACCATGACCGTCGGGCCGGGCCCCGATCACGCGGACATCAGGGTTCTGTTCCTTGAGGTAGCGCGACGTGCCCATGAGCGTTCCCGTGGTCCCGGTGGACGCAATGAAATGGCTCACCGTGCCGTCGGTGTCGCGCCAGATTTCGGGACCGGTGGTGCGATAGTGGGCCTCGGGATTGTCTGGGTTGGAAAACTGGTCGAGGATCACGCCTTTCCCGTCGTTCTCCATCTCCCTGGCAAGATCGATCGCGCCTTCCATGCTGCGTTCCTTGGGTGTCAGAACCACCTCGGCGCCGTACGCCTTCATCAGGGCACGACGCTCGGCGCTCATGTGTTCCGGCATGATCAGTACCATGCGGTATCCCCTGATCGCTGCCACCATCGCCAGTGCGATACCCGTGTTACCGCTGGTCGCCTCGATCAGCGTGTCTCCCGGGCGGATCCGTCCCCGTTCCTCAGCCGCCACCACCATTTGGTACGCCGGCCGGTCCTTCACCGATCCGGCAGGATTGTCCCCCTCCAGCTTGCAGAGCACTTGGTTGGACCCGGTATACATGCGCCGCAGTCGCACCAGCGGTGTGTTGCCGATGCATTCCTCGATCGTTCGTACGTTCATACCCTGACTATAAGTTGAGTATCTTGATTTGTGAACAGGACATTGATACGATGCCCCATGAAGATGTCAGTGGAACTGCGACGGCAGAACGATGCGTCGCACTTTGTCGCCACCAACGACGACGGAAACAGCGTATCCATCGACGGTGCGCCCGCCGTCGGTGGACAGAACCTCGGCTTCCGACCGATGCAGCTCGCCCTGACCGCCCTGGCCTCCTGTGCAACCATGGACGTGGCGCCGATCCTGGCAAAACAACGGCAGACGCTCACGGACATCCGGGTGACCGCCTCCGGCGAACGCGCCGAGGGCACACCGTCTCCGTTTACGACGATCAACCTCCATTTTGACCTGTGGGGCGATATTGAAGAAGACAAGGCGCACCGTGCCCTTGATCTCGCGGTGTACCGCTACTGCTCCGTCGGAGCCATGCTCAGCTGCAGCGTCGAGATCACGTGGACGCTGACGATCCACCGGGACGGGGACACCTGATGGCTGCGGCGCGGCAGGAACCGGGATTTGACACCCGGGCGATCCGAACCCAGGCTGCCCGCAGCGGGCATCGCGAACACAGCGTGCCCGTGTACCTCACCTCGAGCTTCGTGTTCGACAGCGCCGAACAGGGCCGGGATCTCTTTGCGGGAGCCGCGGACGGGCTGGTCTACAGCCGTTACGGCAACCCCAGCGTCGACGAGTTCGTCGAAAAGCTCTGCATCATGGAAGGCGCCGAGGACGGCGTCGCCACCGCCACGGGCATGGCCGCGATGTTCGCCTCGATCGCGAGTCTCGTGTCCGCCGGGGACCACGTCGTCTGCTCGCGGGCGGTGTTTGGATCCACTTCTCAGATTCTGACCAGGATCCTCCCGAAGTGGGGCGTGGAGACCACGTTCGTGCCGCCGGACGATCCGGATGCCTGGCGCCGGGCACTGCGACCCAAGACCCGGGTGTTCTTCGCCGAGACCCCCTCGAACCCGGGCCTCGACCTGATCGACATCGAGGCGGTGGCGACCATCGCCCACGAGGCGGGAGCGCTGTTCATCGTCGACAACTGCTTCGCGACGCCATGGCTGCAACAGCCGGCGCGCCTCGGCGCTGATATTGTGACTCACTCCGCCACAAAGTTCATGGACGGTCAGGGCCGCGTCCTGGGAGGCGCCATCCTGGGTCCACGGGAAATCATCACAGATGTTCGATTCTTCGCCCGCCAGACGGGACCGGCGCTCTCGCCGTTCAACGCCTGGATCCTTTCCAAGAGCCTCGAGACGCTCTCCCTTCGCGTTGACCGGCACTGCGAAAACGCCGAGGCCGTCGCCCGCCATCTCAGCGGTCACCCCGCCGTCGAACGGGCGCGGTATCCGTTTCTGGAAAGCCATCCGCAGCACGAGCTCGCGCGGCGACAGATGCGGCACGGCGGCGGGCTCGTCACGATAGACGTCGCCGGAGGCGAGCCTGCGGCGATGCGATTCATCAACCGCCTGCAGATGATCAGTCGATCGTCGAATCTCGGTGACTCGCGGTCTATCGCGACCCATCCCCGAACGACGACGCACGCGAAGCTGAGCGAGGACCAGCGGCTGGAGCTCGGCATCCTCCCGGGAACGGTCCGACTGGCGATCGGACTCGAGAACCGCGAGGACATTATCGCCGATATCGATCACGCCCTCGGGGAGGATTAAGCCGGTGTTCACTCTTTCGGCGAAAGCGATCTACGGTGTCACGGCGGTGGTCGAACTCGCGCAGCACTACCGTTCGGGCCCGATTCAGATTCGGGATATCGCCTCGCGACACGAGATCCCGCAACATTACCTGGAACAAATTCTGAGCACACTGAAACGAAGCGGCCTCGTCCGCAGCTATCGGGGCGCCCGGGGTGGTTACGAACTCACCGCGCCGCCCGACTCGATCGCCCTGCGGGCCGTCCTCACGGAACTCGAGGGACCGCTTTCGGTGGCACCGGCAGGTCCGGGCACCTCCCTGAGGCCACTGTGGGACGATCTCGCCGCACACATCGATGGCTTCCTCGAGCAGTCGCTGGGCGACATCCTCCGTCGGCAGACGAGCACCCGAGTGGACGCCGATTTCATTATATAGCCTGGCTGTATACACAATCCTGTTTCAAAAAGCACGGTAGCTCATGACGGTGTCGTGA
>CAJWEZ010000026.1 GCA_913030605.1 uncultured Spirochaeta sp. | reverse complement strand
GGTAAGGAGCCCGCCGATCCAGTCGAGGTACCGCGTGTACCAGGGCCGGTCCAGGCCCATCTGGGCACGGACCGCCGCAACCGTTGACGGATCGGCGTCGAGGCCCGCCACCACGGCGGCGGGATCACCGGGAATCACCTGGAGGAGAAGGAAGGAAACGGTAGCAACAAGGAACACCACCGCCGATGTATGCAGTACCAGCGATACGATCCAGCGGCGGGTCACAGGTGGGTCAACTCAGCGCGAGAACGATGCGCTCCAGGACCTTTTTCCGGTCCAGCGGCTTCACGATATAGTTCTTCGCACCGATCATCAGTGAGTTCTTCACGAGGTCGTTCTTGCCGAGGGCACTGATCATAACTACCCGGGCATTCTTGTCGAAGTCCATGATCTGCTGCAGCGCGGTCACGCCGTCCATCTTGGGCATCGTGATGTCCATGGTGACAAGGTCCACATTGGGATGCAGTTCCTTGTACTTCTCAACGCCCTCTTCGCCGTTTCCGGCGGTAGCGACGACCTCGAACCCTGCAGAGGTGAGGATCTGACTGAGCTGTTTCGCCACAAACATCGAGTCGTCGACGACCAGCACACGGTACGACGTCCCGTCGGGACGCAACCCTTCAGGCTCTTTCTCGTTCAAATTGGGAAAGTCACCCTTGCTTTTCATCGGCCTGAGCTCCTTACGTGTCTTATACTCGATTTTTCGGCCGATTGCAACAAAGCCGAACAACCGAGGGGGCAAAAAAAGGCCGACACGGTGGGGGGAGTGTCGGCCCGGGACGGCACAAGGTTTTTACCTGTGTTTTTACTTCGATTTTTACTTGCATATGATATAGCATTTCCCGTGCCAACCCCGTGGACTCTCCGAATATATCCCCTAAGTATTTGCATTACTGTGATTTACGCAATCGAACAACACTTGCGACACGGGGGTCGGTCTGGCAGATCCCGGCGACCAATGCAATGTGCATTGCAATCGTATGCATACGGCATAATCATGCGTAATGCATATTCAAATCGCCGCCACGAGGACGACCTCGGCGCCGCGGTCAGCCCCGTCGCGCTGCCAGTCGCCGACTGAGCGTCGACTGGGAAACCCCCAGCAGTCGGGCTGCGGCGGTCTGATTGTTCCCCGAACGTCTCAACGCCTCCGCAACGAGGAACTCCTCGACTTCGTCCAGTCGGGGGAAGGGACCGGTCCAGGAAAACCTCCCGGTCTGCTCCGGCACATCCGCCGGAACATCCGCCTGCCCCCCTTCGGTGGCGTGACGGTCTATGTACTCCTGAAGCACCGAAACCGGGAGTTGGGAGCCCCGCGTGCGGCTCACCGCGTCTGCCATCATCGACTGGAGTTCGCGGACATTGCCCGGAAACGCGAACTGCCGCAGGATCTCCTCCACGGCTGCGGATATCTCAGGCGCCGGGCGACCCATCGCGCGGGCCGTCTGCTGTACAAAGTGCCTCGCCAGGACCGGGATGTCCTCTCGACGTTCGCGGAGCGGTGGGATCTGAATAAGGTGCGAGACGAGGCGGTAGTACAGATCCTTCCGGAACGTCCCCTCTTTCTGTCCCGCGACGAGGTCGGCATTGGTTGCAGCCACAACACGAACCCTGGCGTAGGAGGGCTCGTCGCTTCCCAGGGGGTAGTATTCGCCTTCCTGGAGAAGCCTCAGCAACTTGATCTGGCTGTTCAGCTCGAGGTCACCGATCTCGTCGAGGAACAGCGTTCCACCGTCGGCTCGTTCCACCAGGCCGCCACGGTGGCGTTCGGCACCGGTAAAGGCCCCCCTTCGATGACCGAACAGTGTGTCGGTGAACATGACGTCATCGAGACCGGCAACGTTGATCGGAACGAAGGCGCCTTCCCGCCCGCTGGTGGTGTGCAGAGACCGCGCGATCAGTTCCTTGCCCGTGCCACTCTCCCCGGTGATGAGCACGGCGTGCGGACTCGGAGCCACCGCCTCGACGTACTGGAAAATGGCCTGCATTCTCGGGGAAACGGTAACGATGTCGCCGAACGCCTCCGGGTTCACCGGACCGTCGCCACCACCGTGCTGTTCGCCCATGAGAACCAGCCGATCCTCGAGATCGCGAACGCGGATCGCGTGATTGATGGAGCTCCCGAGACGGTTGCGGTCCAGCGGTTTTGTCATGAAGTCGAACGCGCCGTGACGCATGCACTGGACGGCAGCGTCGACGCTGTCGCTTACCGTCACCACGATCACCGGCACCCACGGGAACTCCTCGTTCATCCGTTCCAGGACATCGAATCCCGAAAGCCCCGGCATGAACAGGTCCAGGACCATCGCGGCAACGGGACGGTCAGCAACGATCTCCAGCGCCTCGGTTCCGGTGGATGCCGTCAGGATCGATCCGAAGCCGAGCCCCTTGAGGTTCACCTCCATCAGCTCCAGCGCGACGGGATCGTCGTCCACCACAAGAATCGCGGTGCTTTTCTCATCCAATCGGGGCCTCCATGCACACGTTTCCTATATGGTAGCGTATTTTACGGGCATGTCACAGGATGCCCGAGTCACGTTCCTCAACCGCTCCGCCGTTCCCCGCCGGAACGGCGTGGTGTACTGGATGCAGGCATCGGCCCGCACGCGGTACAACCACGCGCTGGAATACGCCGTCCACGTTGCCAATCACCGCAGCGACCCGCTGGAGGTCGTCTTCGTCCTCACCCCGGGGTACCCGGGGGCCAATCTCCGCCACTACTGGTTTCTGGTTCAGGGACTCCGCGACGTCGCCGACGGCCTGCGGGATCGGGGCATCCCGTTCCGCCTGATTCTCGGCGCACCACCGGTGGTGGTGTCCCACATCGCCGCAACGGTCGGCACGATCGTAACCGACGGCGGGTACACGCGGGTTCAGCGGCAGTGGCGTGACCGCGTCGCCGCCGACGCCGACTGCCCCGTGGTGGAGGTGGAATCGAACGTTGTCGTGCCCGTACGCACCGTCAGCGACAAGGACGAGTGGTCCGCCGCCACGCTGCGACGCAAGCTCCACCGCCACCTGGACGACTTCCTCGTTCCGGTCACGACCGTCGGGTACCGGGGCCCTTCGGCCCCGTCGGTTCTCGGATCACTTCCGACCGACTGCCGGGAGATCGACCCCGCTGACCTCACGCGGCCGGAGGACCTGACATCGCTTTTTGCCCTCGAGACCTCCGTCGCGCCGGTCTCTGCGTTTCGCGGTGGCGAGGCCGCTGCGGCAGAACGTCTCGCAGACTTTCTCGAGCACCGGCTGCGGCACTTCGATGAACGGCGAAACGTCCCCGACCTCGACTGGACCAGTCATCTCAGCCCCTATCTCCACTTCGGCCACGTCTCACCGGTGGAGCTCGTTCTCGCTGCCCAGGAGCGCGTGAAGGGCCCCCTCGGGGACGATGCCCGTGGCGACCTCGATACCTTCGTCGAGGAACTGGTCGTCCGCCGTGAGCTCGCCATGAACTTTGTGACCTACAATCCGGAGTACGACACATTTCGCGGTCTCCCCGACTGGGCCCGCGCCACGCTCGAAGAACACAGCGGTGACGACCGACCCGTTGTCTACGATCTGGACACCCTGGAGGCCGCCGCCACCGACGACCCCTACTGGAACGCCTGCCAGCGCGAGATGGTCCAGCGCGGGGTGATGCACGGGTACATGCGCATGTACTGGGGGAAAAAGATCCTGGAATGGACCCAGAACCCCGAGGAGGCGCTGGAGCGCGCCGTGATTCTCAACGATCGCTACGAACTGGACGGGAGAGATCCCAACGGCTACGCCGGTGTTGCCTGGTGCTTCGGAAAACACGACCGCCCCTGGGTGGAGCGGCCGGTATTCGGAAAAGTGCGCTACATGAACGCGAACGGTCTCAAACGCAAGTTCAAGGGGATCGACCGGTACCTCGAACGCTGGAACTCGTAAACGGTACCGGTTCGCCCGGCGGAATCAGTTTCCGCCACCGCCGGAGCCGCCGCTGTTCGCGGGCTGCTGCACGTCGACGTACTGTTCCGCGTCGCTCAGGATCGAATCGACGTTGGTGATGAACGAGTCGAGCCGCTGCTGCTGCGCCTGCGTCTGCTGGATGGCCGCCTGCAGGAACAACACACGCTCCTCATTCTCGGCAATGCGCCGCTCGTTGATCCGGATACGCTCGCGGTTGCCGTCGATCTGTTCCCTGTTGCCCCGAATCTGCTCCGTGAGCGTCCGCATCTGCTCCTGCAGGTTCGATTTGATCGTGCGGGCCCGACCGATCGCCTCCTGCGACCGGCTCTTCATCTGTTCATCGACGATTGTGCGGTTGACCGCGAAGAGGTCCGAAAGCTGGGCATCGACGCGCGCGAGTATCGGATCGATCTCCACCAGCGACTGCTGATCCTGGCGGATCTGGCCCAGAAGCTGGTCATTCTCCGACGACAGCTGGTCGTTCTGTGCCGTCATCTCCTGGTTGCGCGATTGCAGGTTCTGAATCTCCGTGTTCGCCGCGGCGATGTCCACGTACGGGAGATTGCGGTCCTGGGCCGCGGCGGCTCCGGCGACCAGCGCCAGGAGCAGCACGGCGACGATTCGTCGTGAGTGCATGATGCCTCCTTCAATATTCCTCAAAATCTGCATCCAGATCATCGTTTCCACCGCCGCCCAGGTCAAGTGAAATGCCCTGTTCGTCGTCGGCCAGTGCAATGCCGGTCTCCTTGTGGCCGCGCTCCTGGGCGGGACCGCGATTGCCCTGGGCGCCCTGGCTCCCCTGTCCACTCTGGCCGGAGGAGGCCTGTCGCGTGGACCCCGTGCCGCCGGAATGGCCACCGGAAGACCGCGCCTGGCCGGATCCGCCGTTTCGCGAACCCTGGGTCGACCGCGCCGCCGACGGTGCCGGCAGAGCCCGACCGGTACGCATCGTTCGGCGGCCCATACCGTCGAGCTTGAAGAAACTTACCGCTCGCTGCAGCTGTTCCGCCTGCCCGCTGAGCTCCTCGGACATCGAGGCCATCTCCTCGGATGCGCTGGCGTTTCGCTGGATCACCGTGTCCAACTGGATGATCGCCGAGTTGATCTGCTCGGCACCACTGTTCTGTTCGTTGCTCGCCGCGCTGATCTCCTGGACCAACTCCGCCGTACGCTTGATGTCCGGAACGATCTGCTCCAGCATTTCGCCGGCACGTTCGGCAACCGCCACGGAGCGGCCCGATAGCTCGCTGATTTCGCCCGCCGCAGTCTGGCTGCGCTCCGCGAGTTTCCGCACCTCGCTCGCCACGACCGCGAAGCCCTTCCCGGCCTCACCGGCGCGGGCCGCTTCGATCGCCGCATTCAGTGCGAGGAGGTTGGTGTTGCGGGCGATCTCCTCGATGATCGTGATCTTCTCGGCGATCTCCTTCATTGCAGACACCGTTTCGCGGACAGCCTCGCCGCCCTGCTCGGCGTCTGAGGCACTCTTCTGCGAGATCTTGTCGGTCTGCAGGGCGTTGTCCGCGTTCTGCCGGATGTTGGAGCTCATCTCCTCCATGCTGCTGGAAACCTCTTCTGCGCTGGCAGCCTGTTCCGTCGCCCCTTCGCTCATCTGCTGCGCCGACTGGCTCAGCTGCTCGCTTCCGGACGCCACGTTCTCCGTTGCGCCGCGAATGTCCATCACGATCTCACGTAGCCGGCCGGACATCTCTCGCAGGGCGTCGGCGAGCGCGCCGATCTCGTCCCGCTGTTCCACGTCCAGGGTGGCCTCGAGATTCCCCTTGCTCAGCTCGGTCGCAAACGTCACACCCTTGGCGAGAGCTGTCGTGATCGTGCGGGTGATCACGAAGGCGATCACGATCGCCACGAGCACCGCGACGATGATCCCGATGCCGACCGCCGTCACCGATGCCTGCACCGCGTCCACGACACCGGAGGTGATCGACCGCGTCTCGTCGATGCCGGCAAGCGCCACCGCCTGGGCGGCGTCGAGTACCTGCTGGGCGCTGGCATCGCGTCCGGCGGCCAGTTCACTCAGGGTCTGATAGTTGTCGAGGGTATCCTGCACCGCCTGCCGGTAGTTGCGCGTGGCGTCCTCAACCTGCGCCAGGTCCGCCAGATCGGCGTCCAGCCGCGTCAGCGCCCGCACCTCGTCGATCATCGGGGGAATCCGATCGAGGTCCGCCACCGTCTGCCGCAGCAGATCAAGGTCGTTGGTCAGCTGCGCCTTGAAGTTTGCAACGCGTGCCTCGTTCCCGGCATCGATGATGTCGTTGATACGATTGATCTTGAACTGCCGTTCGTGGAGCGCCGACGCCGCTGCGCCGGATCCGATCTCTGAGTCAAACTGCGCGTTCTGACTGTCGAGCAGGTCGCCGGTGGTCTCGATGAACCGGGTGGACGCCTGGTCGTTCGTTGCGCGATCCGAGAGAATTTCGTCGATGACCGTCTTGGTCTGATCCACCAGGTCGGCGTACGTCGCTACCTGCTCCTGCGCCACCTGCACGTTGCGTGCCAGCGCCTCCAGCTCTCCGTAGCGCGCCGCGAGTGCCGCGGCGTCGTCGAGGTAGGACTGCACCTGCGAAAGATGCTCCATGCCCGTCTCGTACATGGCGGTGTCGAAGTTCAGACCGTAGCCGCGCATCGCGTACATCGTCAGCAGCGAGTAGCGTTCCACGTTGTTGGCCACCGCGACTTCCTCGATGTATTCGTCCCGCAGCCGCACGGAGTCGTTCCGTATCTGCAGCAGATTCAAAACGGCGATCGCCCCGACGACGACCAGCAGCGCGATGAGAGACCCGAATCCCAGCGTCATTTTGAGCGCCATCTTCAGGTTTTTGAGCATGAGGGACCTCCATTGTTCGGTGAATGTCTACCGTGTTTCATAGCCTAAGGTACGCGGATGTCGTTTGCAAGAAATCAGAACCCGTCGACCGAGAACACCCGCCGGTCCTCGGCGATTCCCCGGACGCGCGGGTCGCCGGTGAGACGGGCAACCACCGTCGCGGCGTCGCCACCGGCGGACGGGTCTACGGTAATGAGCGCCCCGCCGGCCACCGGTCCCAGATTTCGCGCGGCCTCCGCCGGGAGGAGCGACGAGAGCTCCCCGAGGAACCGACCGACATCGGTGCCGGCCCGCAACCAGACCAGCAGACGCGGACGGTCCACGTAGTCGTAGGAAAACTGCTCGAGGGCACGTTCGACCGCCGCGGAGTCCGGTGCCGTGCTCAGAGACGGCGCCGGGACCGGCGCCGCGGACGACTCGAAGCGCCCGTACGGGTTGGTTGCGGCTCGCCGAATCGCCGCCTCGGCGTCCACGAGTCCAAACCCGTACTCGTCGTCGCGGCCGGCGGGACCAAGGTCCACCGCCGTAGCCTGGAGAATTCCGCGGACCTCCTGCGCGGAGAGATGCGGGTTACTGCTCCAGACCAGTGCCGCAACACCGGCAACGATCGGCGTCGCCATGGAGGTGCCGGCATCGAGGGCGTAGCGCTGGCCCGGCCAGGTACTGACGATGCCGACGGTATCTCCGGTGCCGGGCCCCGAGGTCTCCGCCCCCGGCGCCGTCAGTTCGACCTGGGGTCCGTAGTCGGAGAAGTAGCTGCGGGTGCTGGCGGCCGGATTCGCGGCTCGGTCGACCGACCCGACGGCGATCACCTCCGACAGCCGCGCCGGCCAGTCGACACCGTTGGCGGCACCACCGTTCCCGGCGGCGGCGATCAGCAGCACGTCCCGTGCGGCAACCTCCTGCACCACCGCCTCGACAAGGAGCGCCTCCGCATCCGGCAACTGGTTGGCTCCGAGACTCATGTTGACGACGCGGGCCACCGGCGTTGCACGGGCCGGGGCAACGCCGCCGACGTAGAGCAGCGCCGCGATCAGGTCCCGAAGCGTCCCGTCGGTCCCCTCCAGTGCCCGCACCGGCACGATCGACGCCGCCGCACGGCCGTCCCCGGAAAACGCAACACCGGAGATCCCGACGCCGTTAAAGCCCGCCGCAGCCACGAGGCCCGAGACGTGCGTCCCATGGTCGATACCGTAGGTGTCCGGCGGCAGACCGTTGGGTATGGGTGTCGGCGTCGGCCCGATCAGGTCGAGCCCGCCCGTGCCGATCATCGCCCGGAGGTCCTCGTGCTGGCCGTCGATCCCGCTGTCGATCACCGCCACGGGCACGGTCCGGACGTCCACCCCCGCCACCGGGTCGTCGGCGAGGGCAGCGTAAAGGCCCCACGCGTCGGGGACCGCAACGGTGTCGAGGTACCACTGGTAGTCTGCGTACAGCGGGTCGTCGGGTGTACGGGCGGTCGACACCGGCAGGTCACGTGTCTGGACGCTGAACGGACCGTAGCTGCATGAGGCGAGGAACAGGACGGCAACCGGGATCGCGGTAATGCGGAGCGATCTCGCCAGGAGAGGTCTCACGGCGACGAGTATAGCCCCACGCCACGGTCGCGGCAATTCGCCGCATCAGTTCTCCAGGATCGTGATCTCCACTCGCCGATTCCGACTGCGGCCTTCAACCGTGTTGTTGTCCCCCAGAGGTCGTCGCGCCCCGAACCCGCGGTACATCAGCTGCGACCGGTCACGGACGCCGTGTTCGATCAGCCACTGCCCCACCGAGGCGGCGCGTTCCTCGCTCAGTTCCTGCCGCCCCGAGGCGGTGCCGGCCATGGCGGTGTGTCCCGAGATGAGAAGATCGCGATCGGGGTAGTCCTGCAGGAGGCGTCCGAGCCACTCCAGTTTGGCGGTCTCACTCTCCAGAAGCTCCGCGGAGTCCGGCGCAAACTGGATGTTCTCCAGGGCGATCGTAACCCCTTCCTCGTCACTGCGTACCGACGTATCCGCGATCGCGTCGCGGGCGATCGCGTCCTCGATCTCGCGCTGTACTTCGGCACGGTCGAGTTCCGGCGCCCCAACCACCCGGCCGTCGGCTTCGCCGCGGTACTCCAGTCGGCTGCCATCGCTGGTCTGCATGAAGAGGTTGTAGGATTCCTCGTAGTAATGGGCCCGCCCTGCCCGGCGGTTCCACAACAGATCCTGGTCGAATCGCGCGGTGATCACCCGGATGTGCTCGGCTTCGGGACGTCCGGGCGCCGGGCGGTAAAAGAGCGCGTAGCGAATGTGGATCGCATCGTAGGTCCGTCCCTCGAACTCCCGCGGCCCGAGGTACTCGTAGGACACCTCCACCGGCACGACAACCGGTTCGTCGATGCCGAGGCCGTCGCGAAAATCGTACACCTCGGCGGCGGCCGCGCTCCACGTGTCGCCCGGGGCAACGGGATCCTCGGGAAAGACCGGCACATCGCGCACCTGAGGGACGAAGGAGCCGTCGGGAACGGTCTGTCGCCCCCGGGCATCCTGCCAGATCTCCACGCTGTAGTCGCGATCCACCGAAAACGGCTGGTCGGTGTCGCGCGATTCCTCCGAGACGCGGTATTCCGCCGAGATCGGAGCTCCCGATGCCCCGTCTCGGTCGCCGGGGACGCCAACGCGCAGACGGATGCGCGTCAGGATCTCGGACTCGCCCCGCCGCTCTCCATCCACGAACAACTGCTGCCGGTTGACACCGACGATGCGGTACTGTTCGCCTTCGCGGTACCCGTAGCGGAACATCACCGGGTCTCCGGCGGCGGCGCTGTCCTGCCCCCATACCCCACTGGCGGCGCCCGCCAGGAGCGCAACAACGAGAAATCGATCGATTTGGCGGCGAAAGACGGAGTTTCTCATGTCGTAATCGTCGGTTCCACCGGGTTCTTTCTTGACAAACCAATACGGCATTCATACGATCACGACGGTGACGGGATCTCAGCGAACAACATCCGGAACAATGCGGTCATTCGGTTGTCCCGGATGGATCGCGGATCATCGATCGGGCGTCGTTGTGCTTGATGCACAGACGATTGCGCCGTTTGGACGTGAGCTCTCGGACCTGATCCGGAGCACAGCCGCCGCGGGGGCGGAGCCCGAAGTCCTCGTCCTTGCCGCCGACCCCGATTCGCTGGCCGCAGCGGGCGGGCCGACGGCGGTTAGTCCTGCCCGAATTATCGATCTGCTTCGCCGGGACGAACTCAGCCTCGAACGTCTCCGGACCGTTGTGGCGTTTCTTCCGGAGGATGATGGCACGCAGTTTTCCGCGGATCTGGGTTTCATTCTCTCCAAGTCCGGTGGCCAGCCACAGCTGGTGATTCTGTCCGACCACGAGATCGCCACGGACCTTCTGGAGCGCATCCCGATGAGACGCTGGAAGTCCGCCGATCTCCGTCACCAACTGCAACTTCACGAAGGGAGGATCACCATGGCCAGTTCACGGCGTGACCAGTACATCGACAACCCCGAGGAGCTCCGGTCAAAGCTCAAGGACCTTGTTCGCACGATCCACGACGAAGAGGATCCCCACGAGATGACGGCGTACAAGAAGTTCGTCAAGCAGAACGTCTCCGTGTTTTCTCGCGCGTACCTGACCGCCTACCTGGTGAAGACGCTGATGGCCGGCGGAGACCTGCCCAGGGGTCGCTCGCAGGGCGGGAACGGGAAACCGCGAAAAGAGCGACGTGGCGGGGAGCGTCCCGCAGCCGATCGTCGTCCCGCATCCGCCGAAACCACCGGAAACGTGGCACCGGAAGACCGGCAGACACTCTTCGTCAGCGTCGGCAAGAATCGTCGTGTCTACCCGAAGGATTTCGTTGCCCTCTTCGCCGAGGTTGACGGGGTCGAGGGTGACGACATCGGCCAGATCAAGATCCTGGACAACTACTCCTTCGTCGAGGTGGACAAGACCGTCGCCGACGCGATCATCGATCGCTACAACGGCTTCGAGTTTCGCGGTCGCAAACTGACCGTCAACTTCGCCCGAAGCAAGAAGGACTGACAGTCCGAAAGACTGACCGTACGGCGGTGGCCCGTGCCGCCGCCGCACACACCACCTACCGCAGAAGCAGGGCAGCGAGGGCGGCCAGCAGGTAGCCGTTGGTGCCGATCCCGACCGCGAGCAACGCCACCGCAACGAGCTCCAGTCGCGACGCGGCTCTGCTCAGGGCGTTCCCGCCGCGTCGCTGCCGGGACGCCGGGGTCGCCTGCTGAACCAGTGCCAGGTCGCGCCGCGCGCGAATCCGCCGGGCGTGACGCCACAGTCTCCGATACCAGTAGAACGCCGCCACACCCGGGGGAAACAGGGGTAACACCGGCACCAGGGCAACCACCAGGGCGATCACCGCCTGCAGCCGGCTCTCACCGACCACCGTGACCGCCCACAGCGTCTCGGAGACGAAGCCCGCGATCAGCGAGATCGGCGTCAGGTGATTCCAGTACTCGTTACGCTGGCGCCCGGCCCACATCGCCTGGGGAAACAGCTCCTCCGACGGGCCGTCAAAGATGATCACCAGCGGCACACCGTCGGGACCGCCCTCGATGCGGATGCTCCCCTGATCGTCAACGATCGATCCGCACACGAACACCTGCGTCCCTTCCGCCAGCGCCGACAGATCCTTCCAGTACAGCACCCGCGGCGTCTGGTCCGGCGGTTCCGGTCGGTCGGTCGGCGCGTGGGGCATGACGAACACCGGCACACCGTCGAGGCGAACCATGACTGACAGCGTGCGATCCCCGACCCAGATCGTGTGGTCGGCCTGAATCGCCTCCAGACGACCGAAGAATCGAAAGGACCCGTTCCCGCCTCCCTGATGCGCGAGCCCGTAGGTCACCGAGGGCGCGCCCCGCGCCTCCAGGAGCGCACGACGGAACCGTCTCCAGCGCCGACGCACCAGAAACGCCCCCGATCCCGGAATCGCCACGAAGAACACCATCGCGAGGAACAGCGTTGTCCCGAGGCCGTCGGCAATCATCGCCGTTGCGCGTCCCTTCCAATTCTGGTATTTTGAGAGTCCATGCTCATCGATCGTGTCATTGTCGGTTCAATGTATACCAACTCGTATATCGTCTCCACCGGCAAGAAGGAATGCATCATTGTCGACCCCGGCGCCGACAGCACGGTGCTGATTCAGCGCCTGGAGGCGATGAACCTCCTGCCGCAGGCGATCGTTTTCACCCACGGCCACCTGGACCACACCTCCGCCGCCCGCGATCTGGTTGAGTACTACGCCGGCAGAAATCACCACGTTCCGATCGGTATCCACGAGGCCGACGCCGGGTATCTGGGATCCACCGCCGGCGACATAAACCATCAGGTATTCGCTCCGTTTGGAGAACCGGGAATGGAGGCGTTCCGGAGTTTCAGCACCGACGTGCCGGAACCGGAGTTCTTCGTTGCGGAGGGAGAATCGCTGCTCGAATCGGATCTGGTGGTCATGCACACCCCGGGCCACAGCGCCGGAAGCATCTGTATCTACAGCGAGCCGCGGCAGGCCCTCTTCTCGGGGGACACGCTGTTTTTTAACACGATCGGCCGTACCGACGTCACGTTCGGTGACGAAGAATCCCTGCATTCGGCGATATCGCAGCGGCTGTTCGAGCTTCCGCCGGACACGCGCGTCTTTCCGGGACACGGACCGCTGACCTCTATCGAACGGGAGATCCGCAACAACCCCATGGTGAGCGACGGCGCCACCATCTGAGTCGCCGCCGTCTGCAGGAACACCCCCCGGGCGTACCCCGGCCGCCTACGCCATGAGGTCGAGCAGCAGTCCCTGTGCGCTCGCCCCGTTCGCCTGCTGCCGCTCAAACCCCTCAACGATCTGACGCGCCGCTTCCTCCAGTATCGCCTCCTGCCGCTCGACCGGGTCGGCGGGTACATCGGGCGTGAGCTGCTGCTGCATGCGGGCAATGCGGGTGATCATGGAGTCGATCGCCTGAAGTCGTGAAAGTGAGTATCCGGCATCGCGGGAGCGTGCCGGGACCGCCGAGATGTGGTTGAGGCGCGCGTAGATCGTCCCGCGGACGGGCAGTGCCACCCGTGACTCCGAGACACGCGCCCTGACAACGTCACTCAGCGGGACGGTCAGGTTCTGAGAAATCGATCCTGGTGAACTCGACATACCGCTGCCTCCATTTCATGTATCGGACGGAGGCGGCGGAAGTTGAGGGTGTGTCAGCGGTTGCGACGTTCGATTTCGTTCTGGTACTCGATCCGGTACAGTGCGTATGGGATCGCTTCGAGGCGCGCTTCGGGTATGGGTTTCCCGCTCTTGAGGCAGATGCCGTACTTCCCGTTGTCGATCCGGCTCAACGCCGACTCGATCAGACGGAGCTTTTTGAGCTCCTGGGCCCCCAGGGCGCTCAGCAGCTTTTTGTCGATGTCCGTGGTGGCCACGTCCACCAGATCCTTGGTGTCGCTGGAGCCAGCCATCGACCGGAACTCCTCGTCTTCCGCCACGAGTTGGCGAAGGATGTCTGCCTTCATTTCCTGGAGGCGTTCTTTCATGCGGTCAACGAATTCCTGGTCCATAGCGCTCTCCTTCAGCTGGGAAGTCCGCAAAATATATAGGGGTAGGCGAAAATGTCAAGAGGAATCGCGACGTTGACATGGAGGTCGCGAACGACCTACCATGGGGCGCACTCAACAGAAAGGAGCCGCTGTGGCCAAAGAAGAAGCGATAGAAGTAGAGGGCATCGTGAAGGAGTCCCTCCCCAACACGATGTTTCGTGTCGAACTGAAGAACGGACACGTCATTCTCACCCACCTTTCCGGCAAGATGCGCAAGCACTACATCCGCATCGTCCCCGGCGATAAGGTCAAGGTTGCCCTGTCTCCCTACGACCTGACCCGCGGCCGGATCATCTACCGCGAGCGCTGACGACGAGCCACGCCACGACGACTACCGCCGTCGTACAATCGCCCAGGTCGCTCCGGCACCACCGTGCTCCGCTCCCGGGTGTCCCGTTGTGCCGATATGCGGACTGGTCTCGAAGAACTCGCGTACCATCGTCTTGAGGGCGCCCTCCGAGCCCGGGTGGCTCCCCTTCCCATGGACAACCAGGATCTTGCGCACTCCATCCCGCGCGGCACGACGTACAAAGGCGTCCAGTTGCGACGTCGCTTCCGCGACCGTGCAACCGTGGAGGTCGAGCGTCCGCTCGATCGGGAGCTTGCGCGGTGCAAGATGTTCAACCGGGGTGTCGTCGTCCGGTTTGCGGTACCCAGCCGGTGGCGGATAACGGTTGAGCAGACGTTTCATCGCATCCGGATCCATCAGTGCTCCCCCTGGATCCACAGCGCCGATCGCGGTACCCATCCAGTGACACCGGCGGCGGTCCGGACCAGATAGAACTCGTTGTAGGACAGCTCAACGGTCACCGCAGTGGCGGATGCCACCTGAATCCACGGTTGCGCCGTCGAATCGGGGATGCGCCGAACGGTCACCGTATCCACCACCACCGCCTCCAGCGTGGCATCCTGTCGCGCCGACCACCACCACCCACCGGCGAGAATCGCGGCGATCATGAGCAGCGCCACCAGACCGATCGTGCGTCGCAGACGACCGCGGATCGCCAGCAGCACCCAGAAGAGCGTCCATACGAGGAAGAGGGCCGCCACAAACAGATCGGGGCGCGGGTACCACGGAATCGCCGGCTGGTCGTTCATTCCGAAGTACTGCTCCACGTCCGTCAGCACCGCCCGGAAATCGGAGCGCTCCGGCGCCAGCCGGACCGCCCTGCGAAAATGGAAGATCGCGTCCACCGCGTTGCCTGCCCGCAACGAGAGTACGCCGCGGTTGAAGTGCAGACCGGCGTGCCACTCGTTCTGCTGCAGTTCGAGTTCGTACAGGACGCCGGCAACCGCCGGACGACCCTCGGCATCGATCGCCGCCGCACGCTCCAGCCGCGCCACGTCGAGCCGCGGGAACAGGGCCGCCCCGAACAGCAGCGGGATCGCCACCAGCGTCACTGCGCCGCGTACGGAGGTCAGCTTGACGATGGCGAACACGATCGGCCCGAGGAGAAAGAGGAAGTACACCCACGGGATCTCCGACAGGGGCACCCAGATCGGTCGCGTCAGGCGCGACACCGGGATGAGGTCCGCCCGCGGGACCTCCTGCTCCACGGAGGGTTCATCCACCCCCTGAAGCAGCTCCACGGAAACCACGCGGGAGGGCGCGATCTGCACCGTCTCCAGCTGTGGGTCGTACACCGCAAATGGAGCGATCCGCACCACCCCGCGGGTTCCATCGCCCTGTGCGTCAAACCGCACGGTTAGCTCCCTGCTTCCGCGGTACCCCGCGAAGCCCTCGCGGTCGGGGACTACGGAACTCCGCTGCGTCCTGTCCACCTCCACCAGGCCATCGAGGGTGACCTCCGGAAACTCCAGGACCGGCAGATTACCGACGCCGCTGATCTCGAGGCGAAGCGTGCCCGTCTCCCCCGGGGCCAGCTCCTGGGGCTCCACCGATACGGAGAGAGAAAACTGCCCCACGGCACCGGTCGACTGCGCCTGAACCGGAAGCGCCGCTACGTCGATCGTCAGCGGTGCTGCCTGCGCCTCGATTCCGTTGGCCCGAATCGTCGCCGCCGGCACCGTGACCGCCCCGGCGGCGGCGGGCGTGAAGATGAACGCCGCCACGGGAATCTGGAACAACTCCACCCCGGCGACCTGCCGGGACGTGACACTGCCCACGCCACTGACCTCCTCGAAGAGGCCCGTCTGCGGGGCGCGAATCGATACCGCCTCCGGAAACACGTAACTGTCGATACCGGTGATCTCGAGGATGACCGGAACGCTCTGTCCCTGTCGCACTCCGTCGGTGAGCGGCCGCCAGGTCGCCTGAAACGGCACACGATCCGTCCGGGGATCCCTGACCTCAACGAGGATTGGCGGGGTCTCCAGGATCGTCGACGGCGTTGTGATTTCGATCGGTTCGATGACGTAGCGACCGGAGACGGTCGCTCTCATCGGGATTCGGACCTCCATGTCACGACGCCCGCGGGCGACGATCACCGGTCCCTCGGGTTGCGACACGCCCTCCGGGAGGACCGGCAGGAGCAGTTCCACCGCATCCGGTTCGCTGCGCGGAACCATGAACGACACGTCGAACGATTCGCCCCGCTGTACCAGCACTCGCGCTCCCGAGAGCAGCTCCACCTGCGTGGCGGCCTCCGAGGCGGCGACGTCCGCCCCGCCGTCGTCCACCGTCCCATCTCCCGGACGCGTCTGCGCCGGCAGCACCGCAGCCGCGAGCAGCAGCAGCGCGGCGCACCAGATCAGCCAACGGTCACGACACATCACCATCACCAGTCCCGCGCTTCCGCCGCCGGGGCGGGCTCGCTGTTGGCCCGCCAGCGCTGCTCTTCCTTCCGCCGCACATAGTCCAGCATCCGCGTGGCGCCGTCATCGGTGCCACCGGTGGTCGTGGAACCGCCACCGTCTCCGCTGCGGCTGCCCTCACCGTCCAGTTCCGACCCCGCCTCGATCCGTTCCAGCGTCAGTTCGAGGTTCGTTTTCGCCGCGCGGCTGGCCGGGTTCACCTGCAGGGCAAACCGGAACTCCCGGAATGCGTCCTGGTAGCGCCCCTGTTCGAAGAGGAACACGCCGCGGTTGAAGCTGGCCCCGAAGGTCAGGTCGTCCACATCCGCCTCCCGGGCGGACTCCCAGCGGTCGTTGGCGGCTCCGGATTCACCGAGATAGTGATAGACCGTCCCCAGGTTGTACGAGAGCCACGGCTCGTATTCCTGCGCCTCCTGCGCCCGCAGGTAGTCAACGATCGCCGGCTGGTACTCCCCCCGGCTGACGTTGTAGTTGGCGCGAATCACACGCAAATGCGGGAAATAGGCGTTGCACGAGACGAGCAGGAGCGGCGCCAACGCGATCAGCAGCCGTTTCACAGGGTCCTCCTCCACCGGGTATGCTGCACCGCCACGACGCCGACCATGCAGAGAAACGCGAGCAGCACGAAGACGTGGTACCTGCCGACGGATACCTCCCGAAACACCACGTCCCGGCCGCGGCCGCTGAGCTGGTTGAGGTCCGATGCAAGTCGCTGTGCGACGTTCGCGTCCGCGATCTCGTAAAACGCGCCGCCGGAGACCTCAGCGAGCTGCCGCAGCGTCTCCCTGTCGGTGCCGGCGATCACCGGCTGACCGTCGTCGTTCCGGAGCACGCCGCCGTCTCCGGTCGGAATCGTCGCCCCGGTGCCGGTACCCGTGAGAACGGCGAACACCGGGATGCCGGACTGACGGAGTTCTTCGAGTTCCTCGTTCACGGCGTCCTGCAGCTCCTGACCGTCGCTGAACAGCACGATCGCGCGGTGGCGCGGCGATCCCGGCGGAAAGGCACTCAGCGCCGTGGCCAGCCCGTTCTGCAGGCTCGTGCCGGCGGTGGTGATCAGCGCCCCGGAGAGATTCCCCATGGCGAGGTCGAACGCCACCGGATCCTCGGTCATTGGCACCACCACCGTCGCCGCGCCCTTGAACGCCACAACGGCGTGGTATGCAGCCTCCATACGCCCCGCCACCGACCGCGCCACCTCGCGGCTGCGTACCAGTCGCGAGGGAGGGATGTCCTCGGCGACCATACTGTTGGACACGTCCATGAGGTACACCAGATCCAGACCCCTCCGTTCATCCTCCACCGAGACCTCGCCCCACTGGGGTCCAGCGAGGGCCAGAATCAGACTGGCGACGGCGGCGGTGAAGAGCACGGCCACGACGAAGTTCTTGACGACGAGGACGTTAAACACCTCGGTGCGGTGGTGGGTCCCGACAAAGCGCGATACGACCCGACGGTTGCGTCTCGCCGCAAACAGGAGCGCTGCGCCCAGGACCGGCAGCCCCGCCAGCAACCACAGGTACTGTTCGTGTACGAAGGTCATGGCGCGCTCCCCAGCAGAAAACGTCGCAGGATCGCCTCCGCCACCAGCAGTCCCAGGGCCCACATGAGAATGACCCGATGCTGCGGGCGGCGAATCACACGAATCTGCACGCGTCGCTCGGTGTTTTCGGCGGTCCCGATCGCATCGAATATCGCCTCCAGCGTCCCCGCGCTCCCGGCGGTGAAGTAGCTCCCACCAGAGAGTTCCGCGATGCGCTCCAGCGTCGTCTGGTCGTAGCTGTCGCGCACCGTACCCCGGTACAGCTGACCGGTCTCCGGGTCCCGCACCTCGATCCGCGCCTCCTGCCCGGAGCCGACGCCGATCGCGTAGATGCGAATGCCAGACTGCCCCGCGACCTCCGCCGCCGCCTCCGGCGATATCTCGCCGGCGTTGTTGACGCCGTCGGTCAGCAGCACGATCACCTTGTCCTCGGCGGTGCTTCCCCGCAGGTGGAGCGACGCCAGCGCCAGCCCCATACCGATCGCGGTACCGTCACCGAGTTCCATGAGCTGCATCCCGTCGAGAGACTGCAGCAGCTGGTCGTAGTTGAGGGTCGGCGGCACCCGCAGCGCCGCTTCGGCGCTGAATCCGACCAGACCGATATGGTCGTTGGGTCGCTGTTCCACAAACCGGCGGATGACAGACCGGGCGGTCTCAAACCGGTTCACCGGCTGAAAGTCCTGCGCCGCCATACTGGCGGACTGATCGACCACCAGCATGATGTCGATCCCGCGACTGAGGTACACCCGTTCACGGGTCGTGCGCGTCGGACCCGCCAGGGCGACGATCATGAGCACCATCGCCACCCAGAACATCACCGCCGACAGTCGGACCATGACGACGCGAAACGTCAGCGGCGGCCTGAACGCAGCGCCGTCGTACACCGAGATCGGCACCGGCAGCCGGCCGCCGCGCCAGCGGTGCACGTGACGCAGATAGAACAGGACCGGGAGCACCAGCAGGAACAGGAGGTAGACCGGCCGATCAAGCACCCACATCGCGATGCTCCTCCCACTCCCGTTTCTGCAATCCCGCCGTCACCGCACGAACCTCCTCGAGATGGCGCGTTCGGTCATCAACGGTCACCCGACGATTCGCAAACTTGACCAGGTCGCCGAAGCGGAACAGGTCCACCAGCCGTGTCCGCGGTTCCGCCGGAATGCCTGCGCGCCGCAGCTGCACATCGAGTTCCCCGGTTGTGGCGGACCGGAACGCCGGTGAGAAACGCCCGCCGAGGTACTCCCGTGTCAGATCGAGGAGCCGGATGTAGTATCGCTTGCCGTCGAGTTCGTGGATATCGGTCTGCAGCTGACGAAGTCCCTTCTGGAGGGTCCGGTAGGGACGGTTCTCGCGGTATCGAGCCCGCACGCGCTGCACCCACCGCCGAACCCATCCGCCGGTCCCGATGACGATCACCGGCACACCGACCAGGGCGATCACAATCAGTGCGATCATCAGCTGCGTACCCGGCAGGAGTATCTGGTCGCGCACGGGCTGCAACTCCAGAGGCCCGGTCTGCCCCGCCTCGGTCGCCAGACTGTTCACGACGGCGCTGACACCGCTCACGGTCATCGAACCGAGGTCGATCGGGGGAAGCTGCCGGGTACCGACGAAGAACGGCTGAAACACAATGCGGATCTCGTAGCCGTCGGCCCGCTGGACGACCGAAACGGAGCGAAAATCGACCCAGTCGGTATCCGGAAGCGTCCCCGGTACCATGAGATCGAGATTGCCCGTGGCCCGGACAACAACCCGTGCCTCGACAACATCGCCGATGTAGTAGGTCTGCGGAAGGAACACAACCTGCGATATCGCCTGCCCCGCCACGGGCAGGGTCGCGGCCAGCACCCAGAGCAGCATCGCTGCGGCGCGCCGCAGGCCACGTGACGGTCCGCGCAACCGTCGGATCACCGGTGGACCCTCCGCCGGCGGAAGAACGAGATCAGGCGCTCGGCGACCTGATCCACGGTCCTGATCTCCAGCGCCGACACGCCGCGGCGCTGACACTCCCGCAGCCACTGCTGGCGCTGCTGACGCCAGTAGTGTTCAAACGCGAACCGGAACCGCCGTGACGTGCCGTTGAGGGACACCGTCCGCCCGGTCTCCGGGTCCACCGCCTGGACCACCGAGAAATGCGGCAGTTCCTCCGTCACCGGATCGGTAATGCGCAGGGCGATCACGTCGTGGCGCTTGGAGATGAGCGCCAGTTCCCGCTGATAGTCGGCCGTGTGAAAGTCGGAGATCACGATCACGATACCGCGGCGCTTGAGCGACTCACTCACCGTTCGCAGCGCCAGGGCCAGGTTGGAACCGTTGCCGCGGGGTTTGGCGGCCACGATCTCCTGCAGGAGACGCATGGCGTGATTGCGGCCCTTGGCCGGTGGCACCCACGACTCGATCCGATCCGAGAACAGCGTTCCCCCGACCTTGTCGTTGTTCTGCACCGCCGCCAGCGTCAGCAACGCCGAACTGATGAGCGCGACATCGCGCATGGATCGCGACCGCGACCCGAACTCCAGGGATGCCGAGACGTCCACGACGAGGAAGAGCGTCATCTCCCGTTCCTCGCGGAACGTCTTGGTGTACACCGACCCGAACCGCGAGCTCACGTTCCAGTCGATGAGACGGGCATCGTCCCCTTCCACGTACTCCCGAACCTCATCGAACTCGATTCCGGGTCCGCGAAACACGGAACGGTAGTTGCCCGCCAGGAGACTTTCCACGAGGCGCTGCGCCACAAGCTGGATCTGGCGGAGACGGGCCTGGGATGGGAGTTGTTCCAGAGGGTTGAACCGCGGTCGCGCCATGATCCTCAGGGAACCGGAACGGTGGACAGCAGCATGTCGATCACGTCGTCGGCGGCGAGGTCCTCGCTGTCGGCCTCAAAAGAGAGGATGATACGGTGTCGCAGTACGTCCGGCGCCACCGCCTTTACGTCCTCCGGCATCACGTAGGAACGGCCCTCGAACACCGCGCGAACCTTGGCGCAGCGGTAGAGGTAAATACTGGCCCGGGGCGATGCCCCAAACTCGATGTACCGCAGGGGCCCCATGTCGCCGCGCTCGCCGTCGTCGCGGGTTGCGGTGACCAGGTTGACCATGTAGTCCGCGATCCGTTCGTCCACCGAAATCTGCCCCACGATGTCGCGAAGCTTGCGGATGTCGGTCTTGAAGATCGTGCGCTGGATCTCGATATCCTGCGGAACACCCACACGACGCAGAATCTCGCGTTCCTCGTCCCGGGTGGGGTAGTCCACGAAGAGCTTGAGCATGAAGCGGTCCAGTTGCGCCTCCGGCAGCGGATAGGTCCCCTCCTGCTCGATCGGATTCTGCGTTGCGAGAACGAAAAACGGCTCCGAGAGCGGATAGGTCGTGTCACCGATCGTCACCTGGCGCTCCTCCATCGCCTCGAGCAGGGCGCTCTGGACCTTCGCCGGCGCCCGGTTGATCTCGTCGGCGAGAATTACGTTGGAGAAGATCGGGCCCTTGCGGGGAACGAACTCGCCGGTCTGCTGGCGGTAGATCATCGTCCCGATGAGGTCCGCCGGCAGCAGGTCCGGCGTAAACTGGATCCGCCGAAAGGAGGCATCGAGGACCTCGGCGAGCGACTTGACCGTCAGTGTTTTCGCCAGCCCCGGAACACCCTCCAGGAGAACGTGTCCCCCCGCCAGGATCCCCGTCAGCAGGCCGTCGACCATCTGCTGCTGTCCCACGATTCGGCGCGCAAGCTCGTGGCGCGCCTTTCCGATCAGGTCCTGCGCCCGCTGCACCTGGACGTCCAGACTCGTATTCTGTTCCTGTAGCTCCATGTCCTGTCCTTGCACGCCCGGGCCGTCACGTCCGGTAGTCTGCGTTTTCCCTGATGTATTCGTAGCTGAGATCGCTGCCGCACACCGCTGCGACGGCGTCGCCGGCACGGAAATCAAGAACGATTCCGACCGAGCCGGTATCCTGCGGGTACCCATGCACCGCCGGGTCCATGGCGGCGCTGCGGAGACGCTCCGCGAGACGTGCCTCCACCGCGCCGTCCAGCCGAAAGGCACCGTCGCGATAGACCGTCTCGCCGTGTATGGCGATCTCGAGCCTTCCACCGTCCACGGTGCCCTCGGGGTCCCACGTTGCCAGGGCATCGCCGGCGGCACCGAGAATCCGCCCCACGTTGGGGTCATTCCCGAACACCGCCGTCTTCACCAGCGGCGAGTTGACCACGTGGCGCCCGACATTTCGCGCCAGCGCCGCCTCCGGCATGCCCCGGACGGTGACGTCGAGCACATGGGTGGTGCCCTCTCCGTTGCGCACGATCTCCCGGGAAAGTGTCCTGCACACCGGTTCCAGCAGCGCCTCGAGCGCCTCCTCGTCGATGGTGCGCCCGGAGGCACCGTTTGCCAGAGCCACCACCATGTCGCTGGTGCTCTGATCACTGTCGACGGAGATCGTGTTAAAGGTACGATCCACGACGCGACGGAACACCCGTTCCAGCGTGTCGCGATCGACGTCGGCATCGCATACGATGAACCCCAGCATCGTGGCCAGATTGGGTTCGATCATCCCCGCGCCCTTGGCGATGCCCAGGCAGGTCACCCCCTCACGCCGCTCCCACGCCAGTTTGGGATAGCGGTCGGTGGTCATGATCGCCTCCGCCACGTCCAGCGGGTGACACTCCGTCCCCGGCAGCTCCTCAACCGCCGCGAGGATCGCCGGTACCGGCAGGCTCCACCCGATGACGCCGGTACTGACCGGCAGTACCGCAGCCTCCGGGTAACCGAACCGCGCGGCGGTGGCGGCGGCGATCCGACGGGCGTCATCGACGCCGGTGGCGCTGGCCACGTTGGCAACCTTGTTGTTCACCACCAGCCCCTGCAACCGTCCCTGCGGCAACCGCTCCCGGGCGATCGTCACCGGTGCGCCGCAGAACCGATTCCGCGTCGTGACACCCACCGCCGTGGCGGGCGCATCGCTTCCGATGAACGCGAGGTTCATCGTTGCCCGCCCGGCGTCGGGTCGCTCCGGGGGAACGAACTCGAGGGAGGTGGCGTGAAAACGGAATCCCTGCGGGATGGCGGTCTCCCGCAGCAGGTGGGCTCTGTACGCAGGGGCGCTCTCGAAGATCACGAGGCAACTGTATCGGCACACATACGCTTGTGCAAGAACCTGACCGACCGGTAGGATCGCGCCATGACACCGGCCGACGCCCTTCTCGCGCCCCTGGACAGCTGGAACGAACGACTGGACCGGCTTCGTTTTGCCGATCCCGTGTCGGCGGTCTACAACCCGCATCGCTACGCCCGGGGACCGTGGGAACAGTACCTGCGGCGGTTCGGCGCCGACCGGCGACGGGTTCTCTTCCTCGGCATGAACCCCGGCCCCTGGGGCATGGCGCAGACCGGAATCCCGTTCGGCGAGGTTCACGCCGCCGCCGGGTGGATGGGACTGGACGCGCCGGTGGATACGCCGCCGTCTCCGCACCCGAAACGGCCCGTTGAGGGGTGGGACTGTCCCCGGAGCGAGGTCAGCGGCCGACGCCTGTGGGGACTGTTCGCCGATCGATTCGGGACACCGGAGCGGTTTTTTGCCGATCACCTGGTGTTGAACTACTGTCCCCTGGTGTTCATGGCCGAGTCAGGACGAAACATCACCCCCGACAAACTTCCCGCGGCGGAGCGTGAAGCGCTCTTCACGATCTGCGACGAGATGCTGCTCACCGCGGTCCGCGCGTACCGCCCCGCGTTCCTCGTGGGTATCGGTGCCTTTGCGCGACGCAGACTGGAAGCGTCGGGCGCCGCGGACGTGGCAGCGGGACCGGAGGGAGCGGCACGGGTGGAACACGCGCGAGTGGTTCAGATTCTGCATCCCAGCCCCGCGTCCCCCGCGGCAAATCGCGGATGGACCGAGCAGGCTGAACGGCAACTTCGTGACGCCGGTGTGTGGTGACGCCGGTGTGTGGTGAGAGAGCGGTTCACGGTGAGGGGGTGGCGTGTGGCAGGGCGCGCCCAACCGATACCGCCGACGCTATCGCCCCACCAGCCGAAACGCCGCGACAACCGGAAGATGATCCGACACGCCGTCCTCGGTCCAGCTGAGCGGCCGTCCTCCGTCGTCGACGGCACCGACGGCTGCAACGGTGAAAAAGCGCTCGAACGCAAACACCGGTCCGTCCAGCGCCGCGCCGTTCATGAGCAGGTGATCGATCTGCTCCCATTCGCCGAAAAACCAGTATGACCCCGAGTACCCGCTTTCCTGCCACGGGTCGAACAACGCCGCCCCATCGCCGGACGCCACCAGCGCCCGGTCCCGGACAACGGGAAGAAAGCGCCGCGAGGCGCGGAACGCCGGCGTATCCCACGGCGGGTCCGAATCCTCCAGGCCCACACGGTCTACGAGCGCCGTCGGGTACGCCCAGCCGGTCAACTGCCCTTCCCGCCCCCGCTCGTTGAGATCGCCGGCGACGATCGCCGCGAGATCCGGTTCCGACTCCGCCAGGTCGTCCAGGCGCCGACGCACCAGGCCCGCCGCGGCGCGTCGAAGCGGCTCCGTGGCGGCGGCGCTCCCGAGTTTGCTCTTCCAGTGGTTGGCGAACACGATCAGGTCACCCTCCGGAAGCCGCACCCGCACCTCCAGCGTCGGTCGCAGCGGCGGGGTGTTCCCGGCCCGTGCCAGCAGGGCCCGGACACCGGCGACAGGATAGCGACTCGCCACGGCAACACCGGTGGCGCTGTCGGGGCCGCGAACAAAACAGCGGTACTCCAGTGGAAGATCGACGAGGAACTCCTCAAAGAGGCGGTCGACGAGCGCCTGCTGCTCCACCTCCACCAGAACCAGAAGATCCGGAGCCGGACGGATCGCCTCTACCACGGACGCCACGCCCCGCAGCCGGTCGGCGACGTCGTCGGCATCCCACCCCGCCTCGGGCAGAAACTCCGGGTACTCGCGACCGTTCGCCCGTTCATCGAACAGGTTCTCGAGGTTGTAGGAGGCCACCACGAAGGTCGGGTCATCGGGGACGACGATCCGGCATGCGGAACACGCGGAAAGGAGAACCAGGGTTGCGCCGACGACTACGGTCGCCGCGGCCGGTCGAATTCTGCCACAGGTATTCACGCCTCCGGACAGCGCAGGCGCGGTCACCGTGCTTGTCCGGGGACAAAAAAACGGGGCCCGGTGGCCCCGTTTCCGTGGAGTACCGGACGTGAGCGCCCGGCCTCAAGCCTCAGCCCTCGAGCTCGGCCCGTCGTGTAACGATCCGCGAGACAAGCCCGTAGTCCACCGCCTCGGTGGCGCTCATCCAGTAGTCGCGGTCGGTGTCCTTTTCCACCTGCTCGTAGGGCTTCCCCGTCTCCTCCGAGATCAGGGTGTTGATACGGGTTCGCATCTTTTCGATCTCCCGGGCGTGGATCTCAATCTCCGTCGCCACCCCCCGGATGCCCGACAGGGGCTGATGGATCAGGTAGTGGGAGTTCGGAAACGCCAGACGTTTGTCCTTTTCGCCGGCGAGGAGGATCAGCGCCCCGGCACTGGCAACCAGGCCGATACCGACGGTGTACACCTCCGGTTTGACAAAGCGGATCGTGTCAAAAATCGCGTAACCGGCGTCGGCGTCACCGCCGGGAGAATCAATGAAGACCCGGATCGGCTCATCGCCTTCCTGCTCGAGAATGAGCAGCTGCCGCACGACGCGCTCCGCGAGTTCCTTGTTGATCTCACCCGACACCAGAATGGTGCGAGTCTTGATCATCTTGTCCAGGAGCGGTGGCTGTCCGTCCTTTTTCTCTCCGTCCTGTTCCTGTTCCTCGTCCTGATATCGGGCGTGGTGTTTCTCACTCATATTCATCTCCGTAGTTGCGTTTGAGCGCAGAATATACTATCAACGCAGGTGAACATGCAAAGCACCGACCGCCGCAGCGGCTTTGTCGTCCTCCTGGGACGGCCGTCCTCGGGCAAATCCAGCCTGGTAAACGCTGTATGTCGCCAACACGTATCGATCGTCTCACCGGTACCGCAGACCACCCGCAACGTGATTCGCGGAATCATGACGGACTCGCGCGGACAGATCGTGTTTCTCGACACCCCAGGATTACATCGATCCGAAAAGCGAATCAACCGTCGGCTCCGCGATGTGGCCCTGGAGCACCTGCCGGATGCCGAGGCGGCGGTGTATCTGGTGGACGCATCACGCCACCCCGGTGACGAGGAACGGGATCTGGCACAGATCGTCTCCGAGCTGGCTCTCCCGGTCGTGGTTGCGCTGACCAAGTGCGATCTCCCGGATGCTCATCCCGACAGGGTGCGGACGTTCCTGGCCGAGGCCGGCGTCAGCGCGCCGGTCGTGGAAATCGCGGGACTTCCGGAGGAGATGGCCGACCGCCGGCGAGGTGTCCCCGACCTCCTGGACCACCTGTTCGAGCTCCTTCCCGACGGTCCCGCGTGGTATCCAGACGAGTTTTACACCGACCAGGAGCCGCGCTTCCGGATCGCCGAGATCATCCGGGAGGAGGCGATCAAACGCGTTCGCCAGGAGCTCCCCCACGCGTTGTACGTCGAGGTTGCCGACCTGGAACAGCGAAAAGACACCCTCTGGGCGCGGGCGTTCATCCTGGTGGAACGTGACTCCCAGCAGGGCATCGTGGTGGGAAAGAAGGGGGCAACCGTCACCGCCATTCGCCGCGATGCGGAGCGCGTCCTCTCCGGTATCTTCCCCGGACCCGTACGACTGTCGCTGCAGGTCAAGGTGCGCCCCAAATGGCGCCACGACGACGATCTCCTGAAACGGATCATTACGTGAACCCGACGGTCCACCTGTCCATTGACACCTGTTTCGCCAGCAAACGCTGGCCGATGCCGCGGGACTGGGCGCCGATCGTCGCGGATCTCGGCATCCGACACGTCGAACTCGGAGCCGACACGGAAGCCGACCCCATGTACCACGGCGACGAATACCTCCGGGACTGGGACGATCAGGTTGCCGAGGAGTGCGCCCGCAATGGACTGCGCGTGGCGAGCCTCTACTCCGGCCACGGGAGCTACGGGACGATGGGGCTGCTCCACCCCGACGAGCGTATCGTGCGCCGCATGATTGACAGCTGGCTGAAACCGACGATCCGGCGCGCGGCGTTTCACGGTGCTGATCTGGGGTTTTTCTTTCACGCCGTGGCGGAAGCGGATCTCCACGACTCGGAGCGCTACGCCCGGGTGATGCGAACGCTGGCACTACGCCTGACGGAGGGCGCAACGGAGGCAAAGGCCCACGGTGTACGGCTGGCGCTGGAGCAGATGTACTCCCCCAACCAGCCGCCGTGGACAATCGAGGGGAGCCGGGAACTGATGCGGACCGTGACCGCCTCCGGGTCGCCGCTGTACATCACCGTCGACACCGGCCACGCCTCGGCTCAGCACCGCTTCGCCGGCTCCCAGGCGGTGGACAGTGACCCCTACGCATGGCTCCGCGCCGTTGGTCCCTACTCGCCCGTAATCCACCTCCAGCAGACCGACGGCACCGTCAGTGGCCACCGGCCCTTTACGGACGAGACCAACGGAGGCGGGATCATTGCGCCGGACGCGGTGCTGCGGGCGCTTCATGCCGGCTTCGCCTCGGCGGAGGCGGAGCCCGACGCGGGGTTGCCGCCGGTGGTCGACTCGCTGTACCTGACGCTGGAAGTGTTTGCCCCGACGGCGCAACCCTCGGAGGACCTGCTGCAGGATCTGGCCGACAGTGCCGCCCACTGGCGACGGTGGATCCCGGAAGATGGTCGACGCCTGAACGATCTCGTTGCGGCGATGTCCGGCGACGCGCGATAGCTGCGCCTCAGCCGATTTCCACCTCTTCCACCGTGCCGTCGGCACGGCCGACCCAGATTTCGGTGTCCGCACGGCTGAAGATGCCGTTCTCAAGCACCCCGGGAATGCTGTTAATCGCCGTTTCCAGGTAGTGGGCGTCGACGTCGGCGTCGCCGAGGTGCACGTCGAGGATGAGATTGCCGTTGTCCGTGATGACCGGTCCCGCCTTGCGCTGCGCCATGCGCAACTCGGGACGACCGCCGAGCGCTTCAAGCGCCCGGGCCGCCGCCCGCAGCGCCGCCGGGATCACCTCCACCGGCACCGGGAAGCCACTGCCCAGCCGTCGCGAGAGCTTGCTCTCGTCCACCACGACGTACAGTCGGCCGGCGTTGTACTCCACCAGCTTCTCCAGCGTCAGCGCGCCCCCGCCGCCCTTGATGAGAAATCCCGTGCGCGTGTCCACCTCGTCGGCACCATCGATCACCAGATCCAGGTGTCCGTCGATGTCGGGGTCGTTCAGCGTCCTGAGCGGGATTCCCAGACGCTGCGCCTCAATCGTACTCTCGAAACTGGTGGCGACCGCGAGGATGTCGGTGAGCCGCCCCTCGGCGATCCCGGCCCCGATCCGGCGGACCGCGTGGATCGCGGTGCTCCCGGTACCCAGCCCCACCTTCATGCCGGAACGCACGACCCTGTCTACCACCGTTTCGGCAACCAGCCGTTTGACCTCCGTCGAATCCATACCCACGTCAGCGCTCCTCAGTATCGTTCCAGAATCCGGAGCACCCGCGGCGCCCCCAGCGTCTTTAGAAAACCACCAAGCCGTGGTCCCCGTTCCTGGTTCACCAGGATCAGATACAGCGTGCGAAACAGATCCTTGGGCTCCAGACCGGCATCGCGGGCGATGTCGTAGATGCCGTTCTGTACGTCCTTGTCGCTCCTGTCGTCGAGCCCCGCAGCAAGCATCTTCCGAAGTCCCGCCACTGCGGTACGTTCGGCATCGCTGAGCGAGCGAGGCTCGGTTGTCTCGGGGTCGACAACGTGAAAGCGAAAATCGTCCGGCGCAAACTCCTGCACCCAGTTCCACGCGCAGGCCGCGCGCTCCCGGGCACGACGTTTCAGTTCGTCGTCGAACTCCGTGTAGCCGGGCATGTCCGCCAGGGCCGCGTCGATCGTGCCGTCGTGAATCAGCAGCAGGTTGCAGAGGTGGCGAAACGGAATCTGCGCCGGCAGCGCCGCCGGCGGCGCGTCCACCTGCGAGAGCTCATAGATCCGGCGTTCCTTGGCGGCGCGCTTCTCGTTTACCGTCTCCTGACCGAAGTAGATGCGCTCGCACTTGTCGTAGTCCTCGTAGATCTTGATCACGTCGAGGTCGAAACTGATTGCGAACTCGCTGTTGGGGCGCGTTCCGGCAAAGAGGTAGCGCAATACCTCGGGCTGGTAGACCTCCAGGACATCGCGCAGGCTGATCACCTCACCGGAGGAACTCGACATCTTGCCGCCGCGTCCCTTGATGCTGATAAAATCGTACTGAAAGGTGACCGGCGGTTCCCAGTCGAACACCTCCCGCACCACATGCCGCGCCGTGTCGAAGCTGCCGCCCTCGGAGTGGTGGTCCTTCCCCGCGGGTTCGAAGTCCACCTGCTCCCACGCCCACCGCATGGGCCAGTCGATGCGCCACGGAAGCTTCGCGAATCCCGTCTCCCGCAGGTCGATCGTGTCCTCCTGCCCGCTCTCCTCGCAGAAGTACGTCAGTCCCCATTCGCCGTCCCATCCCACGATCCGGGTCGTGTCGCGGTTGGTGAACCGGCTGAACACACTCACCGGCCACCACTCGTCGGGCAGCGGGCTCGTGCGGAACCGGTTGAGAATCTCCCTGATCCGGTCGCGTTTCTCGAGGGCCGTGCGAATACCGCGCGCATACGTCGAAGCGCGGTACTGGGTCGCCTGGTAGATGTACTCCGGGGTGATACCCACACGCTCCAGTTGGCCTTCCAGCTCCGCCTCGTTGGCGCGGGCAAAACTCTCATAGGTTTCCTCGGGATCGGGAACGAGCGTGATCGGCCAGCGGAGGTACTCTTCGAACCGCTCCCGATCCGTGACGGTGGCCGGGACCTTCCGAAACACGTCGTAGTCGTCCCACGAGTACAGAAACCGTACCTCGTGTCCCTTCTCGCGAAGCGCTCGGACGACGAGGTCCACGGAGATAATCTCGCGAAAGTTCCCGACGTGCACCGTCCCCGACGGGGTGATTCCCGATGCACAGGTGTAGCGGTCTTTCTCGCCCTTCTCCCGGACGATTTTGTCTGCGTTGATATCCGCCCAATGGCTGCTCATAGGCGCGCAGTATACGGGAGAAGACGGTCAATTTACAACGCGACCGGGCCGATACAGCGAGTATGTGGAAGGTTCTCCCGACGGCTGGGGCGATGCTCGCTCTCTGGGCGGTGACGATCGCCGCGTCCGGTCACGACTCATCCGGTACCGCCGGCGCGCCCGCCGGTCCTCCGCCGACACCTCCGGCCCTTCGCGGAACCCCGGTCTCCGGTGAGTCCGAGACCTCGTCGCCACCACCGACACCGTCACGGGAGGCCCAGGGGCATCAGCTTGCCGGCATGGCCTCCTGGTACGGCGGCAAGTTTCAGGGAAGGCTAACCGCCAACGGCGAGACCTTTGACACAAACCAGCTCACCGCGGCGCACCGGACGCTTCCGTTTGACACGATCGTCCGCGTAACCAACCAGACCAACGGTCATTCGGTCATCGTCCGGATCAACGACCGGGGCCCCTTTGTGGACGACCGTGTCATCGACCTGTCCCGCGCCGCCGCCGATATCATCGGCCTGACCGCCGCCGGCGTCGCACCCGTCCGCCTCGATGTCCTGCACTACCAGCAGCAGACCGACCTTCGCACAGTACAGGTTGGCTCTTTCGGCGAGCGCGGAAACGCCGCCGCCGTGGTCGAACGGCTCCACGCAGCGGGCTTCAGCGCCGCCATCGAAACGGTCGCCGACGCCGGCGTCCACCGCGTCATCCTGCAAGGTATCCCCGAGGGCGATCTGCCCGACGTCCGGCGCCGCCTTGCCGGCCTCGGGTACCATTCCGTTCTGGTTCGCCAGAAGTAGGCGCGCCGCAACCGGAGTGACCCCCGGAATTTACTTCCGTGGCGGGGTCACGCGCACTTTCCGATAGCCCCGTGCTGTCGGTACCTTCAACCTATGTCCGATGCGTTCTGGAACAGCGTGTTCTCGGGCCCGGATTTCCGCTACGGGACCGACGTCAATCAGTGGATCTCTCTGGCCGTGGGGCGCTACGTGCTCAACGGACAGTGGTTCGCCAACCTGGGAATCGATACCCCGGAGGAACTCCACGTCATTGAGCTGGCGTCGGGCGAAGGACGGAACGCCGTGTGGCTCGCCTCACAGGGTTTTCAGGTCACCGCCTTCGACCAGTCTGCTGAGGGGTCGGCAAAAACGCGCGACCTGGCCCGGCAGGAGGGCGTACCGGTGACCGTACGAACCGACGACGCGATCGAACTCGGCGTGTCGTCCTCCGGCTGGCGCGGACACGCCGACGTGGTGGTCAGCACCTTCTTCCACGTACCGCCGGAACTCAAGCGCGATATGATCGCGGCACACCGCAACCTGGTTCGCCCCGGGGGCCTGGTGATCGCGGAATGGTTCCATCCCGACCAGCGCCGGCACCAGTACGCGAGTGGCGGACCTCCCCTGCCGGAAATGATGGTCAGTGTCGGTGACCTGCGCACCGCCTTCGCCGAATGGCACATCCTCGAGTGCCGCAGCCGCGTTCGCCGCCTCGACGAGGGCAGCGGCCACGTCGGCGACGGCGTGGTTACACAGTTCGTGGCGCAGAAACCGGTCTACTGGTTCTAGCCCATCGCGTGTTCTACCAGATTGCTTGACACGCCGTCGGTGTCCACGGCAGTATTGCGACTCCTTTGCAGGTTCAGGCACAACTCTGCTTTTCTTCTGAGCCGCGCACCGTTGTGCCTGACCTGCTTTCCGGGCCCATAGCTCAGTTGGTTAGAGCAGCGGACTCATAATCCGCGGGTCTTCGGTTCAAGTCCGAATGGGCCCATCACTGTCCACTCGCGATCCGAAACCGCCCGACTTCCTCTCTTAGGCGATCCATGCTCGCGGTGATTTCGCCGATCGATTCGTTGATCTCGTTCATCACCGAACTAATCTGTTCCGATCCCGCCCCGATCTCCGAGGTCGCGTCCACGACACTCGCTGCAACGTCCCTGACATCGCGAACGGAGTTCCGGATCAGGTCGACGGCGTGTGCGGTCTCCCGGCTGCGCCGGTATTCACGGGCGGCGTCGGGGATGCCCGTTGTTGACCAATTCAAAAGTGTGAAACTACAATCGAGCACAGGAGGCTCCACTATGGACCAATCCGTACAAACCATCACCGGTGTTCGTGCGTTCACCGATTCCTGGCCTGCCATAGCCGATGCCGTCGGTCACGCGTTCCGTATGTCAGATGCGGAACGCTCGTGGCTCCGCGACAAGCGTGTTGCCCGTCTGATCGCCGCGATCCCGTTCGTTGCCGGCTGCCGGCATCCGGAACGCACAGCGGTAACCCACCTGGGCACATACATTCTCTCCGGTCGCGAAACCGCGTCGTCCTTCCACGCCTCGGTCGACGACGACAGCGATATCCTCGACCGTCTGCGTCCGATCATGACCTTCCGAGGCGGTGACCGCACCCTGGTGGACGCCGGCATGGCGTTTCTCGCACTCAACATGCTTGAGGACTACCGCGACGATATCCAGATCGATGCCGCACTGGGCAAGTACAACCCCGTGGCCTCCGGCGCCTTTCGGTTCGAGACGATCCGATCGGCCCTGCTGGCGATGATCTCACCGGAGGCGCGCGACACGTACGCCGCGGCGATCGACGGCGATCCCGGTACCCTCGCCTACTGGTACGATTGACCGCCGGCGGAATGGCCACCGACACGTCAGAGGCGATCGCGCGCCGGCTGCAGGTCACAACCGGCACGGTGATCGCCGTCGGCTCACTCCTCGTGGCCGCAATGTCCTTCGTCCGGCTGGTATCGGAATCGGTACCGCCGGTGGAGGCGTTTTCGCGAGCTCACGTGTGGACCCTCGTCGCCTACGCCGTTGTCGGCGGCGTCACGGCGGCCATGCATTCGCCGGTGGCCAGGTTGATCCACCTCGGCATTCTGTTTCTGGTTTCGGTGGCCTCGGCGGCAACGGTGGAGCCCGGAGATCTCACGGCGCTGGTCTTCTTCGGACTGTTCCTGGCCTATACCCTGGTCTATCTGCCCGCTTCCCGGCGCCGATACTGGGTGTTCACCCTGAGCGTCCCGCTCTTCGCCACAACCTGGGCAGTCGGCCTCTCCCTGATCGCCAGGGACAGCGTGTACGCGCTCATCGTATCGTTTCTGGCGGGTGCCACGGCCACCGTTCTTGTCCTCGCCCTGTTGCAGGCGGCACGAAGCATGCAGGCATCTCAGAAGGACCTGCTCCGCCACCTTGTGGATGAGAGCACCGCCGATCTCGCAGAGGCGCTCAACGACTCCAACCGCCTCCTGGCGCACAACACGCTTCTGCTCAAGGAGGTCCACCACCGTACCAAGAACAACCTCCAGGTGATCGCGAGTCTGCTCTCGATCCGGCAGGATGACGCAACCTGCGACGACTCGGAACGGGCGATCGAAACCGCCCGCAACCAGGTCTACGTCATGGCGATGGTGCACGACCTGTTCCACCATTCGGCGTCGAGCACCGACGTCAGTCTCGGCACCCTCCTGCGAAACGCCGGCGATCTGTGGCTCAGACACGGGGTGATCGACGGGATTCGCGTGGAAACGCCGGCGGTCGATGATCTGCCGGTCTCAATGGATTTCGCGATACCCCTTGCCCTGGCGCTGAACGAACTCGTCGAATACGCCGCCCAGGGCGTCCCGTCCACCGTTGATTCGGGTGTTCTCGAGGGCACGCTCGCCGACGACAACCAGACGATCCAGGTTCGTCTGGCCAATTGCGATCCCGGTCCCGATCTGCCGGGAGCAGCCGAAACCGCCCTGCAGATTGCCCGGCGCCTGGTGGAACAGATCGACGGCCGTCTGTTTCGCGACCCCGCGGACGGTGAAGAGGGCCGCGGGGGCTGGATGATCCGCACGTCCCGCACCGTCGCGCAGCCGGTCGCAGACGCCATCGACTGACTGGCACCCCCTCGGATACAATCCACTCCGCATGGAGCCGTTTCACCCGCTGACACCAGAGATCGTAGAACAGCTGAAGAGCATCGTGGGAGCCTCGTACGTGATTGCGGACGACCCGGAGCTCCTGGAGCCGTACGGGCACGACGAGATCCCCGACCGGCACTACGCACACCTCCCGGAGGCGGTCGTCCGCCCCCGTACCGCGGCGGAGATCGCTGCGGTGCTGAAACTTGCCAACGCCGAACGCATCGCGGTCACCCCCCGGGGCGCCGGCAGCGGACTCTCGGGCGGTGCGGTACCGATCCATGGCGGAATCGTGGTCGCCACCGACCGGATGAACCGGATTCTCGACGTTGATCTGGAGAATCTGATGGTAGTCGTGGAACCCGGTGTGGTCACAGCCGCGATCAACGAGCGCCTCGCGGGAACGGGGCTGTTCTACGCCGGCTACCCGATGAGCCTGGAAACCTGTTTTGTCGGCGGCAACATCGCGGAGAACGCCGGCGGCGGCAAGGCGGTAAAATACGGGGTCACGGGACGCTACGTTCTGGGCCTCGAAGTGGTGACGCCGACCGGCGACATCCTCGAGCTTGGCGGTAAGCTGATCAAGGACGTGACCGGCTACAATCTCGTGCAGCTCATGGTGGGGAGTGAGGGAACCCTGGGTATCGTGACCCGCGCCACGCTCCGACTCACACCGCAGCCGAGCGCCACGGTGGACCTGCTGGTTACGTTCCCCGACACGACCACCGCGATCACCCTCGTGCCACGGGTCATGGCCGAAACCGGTATCACGCCGACGGCGATGGAGTTCATCGATCGGGGCAGCTTTGCCCAGGCGTGCCGCTACCTCAACGAGTCGCTGCCCTACGAGGACGCCGGAGCGGTCCTCATCATCACGGTGGACGGCGCCGACCGGGATCAGGTCACCCGGGAATACGAGCGCATCGGCGAACTCTGCCGCAAGCACGGCGCGCGGGAGATCTACGTGGCCGAGACCGCCGCCAACAGCGAGCGGATCTGGAACGTTCGCCGAAACATCGCCGAAAGCTACGCCGTCATCAGTCCCGACCAGGCCAACGAGGACCTCGTGGTGCCACCGGCCCGAATCCCGGAACTGATCGCCGGGATGGAGGAGTTGGCCACGCGCCACGAGCTGCTGATACCGGCCTATGGCCACGCCGGTGACGGCAACATCCACACCCGTATCGTACGCAACCCGGCGTGGACCCGCGAGGAGTGGGAGCGGCGCCTGCCACCCGTTTTGGATGAGCTCTACACCCTGACGGCGAGCCTCGGCGGCCGCATCAGCGGAGAGCACGGGATCGGGCACAAACGCAAGCCCTACATGGAGCGCTTTGTCTCCCGCGAATACATCGCCATGATCCGGGCGATCAAACAGGCCCTGGATCCCAACGGCATCCTCAATCCCGGGAAGGTGTTCGACTGATGCGCGCCTCGACCCGCGATGCACGAATGAACGGAGCCACTGTCCTGGTGGTGGTCTCGTTCCTGTCGTTCGTGATGCTGGGGCTGCCCGACGGCATGCTCGGCATCGCCTGGCCGTCCATGAGCAGGTCGCTGTCGCTGCCGCTGGGCAGCCTCGGCGCGCTGCTCCTCGGCGGCACGGTGGGCTACGTCTCCACAACGACCGCCCTCGGCTTTCTGATCACGGGTCTCGGGTACGGACGCCTCCTGATCCTGTCGGCCCTGTCGATGACCGCCGGCGGCGTTCTGATCGCCGTGAGCCCGGTGTGGTTCGCGCTCATCGCCGGCGCGGCGCTCATGGGGGCCGGAGGCGGCATGCTGGACGGTGGGCTCAACGCCTACGGCGCGGCGCACTTTCGCCCGCGGGATCTCAACTGGCTTCACGCGGCCTACGGAATCGGCGCCACCCTCGGACCGGTGGTTATGACGCCGCTGGTGGTCGGCGGCGGATCCTGGCGCACGGGGTACGTGCTCTTTGCCGTATCGGCCGCCGTGGTGGCGGGCACGTTCTTCGCGATCAGACGGCGGTGGGTACCGACCAGCGGAGACCCGCGGCAGGGCGAGGACACTCCGACGTCGCAGTGGCCACGGCCCCCGCGACTCCGGGTCGTGGTGCCGCTGTCGGTGACCCTGTTCTTCCTCTACACGGGGATGGAAGTCGTGGCGGGGCAATGGGCGTTCAGCCTGTTCACCCTGCGCCGCGGCATCCCGGAAGCGGCCGCCGGAACGTGGGTGGCACTCTACTGGGGTGCCCTCACCGTCGGCAGAATCGCCTTCGGAGGAATTGCCGAACGCGTGGCTCCGGTCACCATCCTCCGGGCGGTGGTGGCGTCCTCGGTCCTGTCGGCGGGACTGATCCTCGTTCCCTCACCGCCCATTGTTGGCGCCCTGGGACTGGTACTCTTCGGCGCCTCCCTGGCGCCGATGTTTCCGCTCCTGATCGCGGAAACGCCGCGCCGCGTGGGGTCACGCCTCGCGCAGCACGTCATCGGCGTTCAGATCGCCGCCGCCAACCTCGGCGCGGTCTCCCTCGTTGGCGCAATCGGTGTCGGCGTCGAGTCAATTGGACTCGAAGTAGTTCCGATGGTGCTGCTGGCCGTGACGCTGGCGTTCGCCCTGGTCCACGAGGTCGTTGTGCGCCTCACCGCCGCTCCCGTCTACAGCGACGCCAGGAGCTGACGGACCTCTCCGACGCCGTCGATCGAGTACCGGGCCGCGGTGGCGCCCACGCCGACCTTGATCGAGATCGCCGCGTCGTCGAGCGCCTGGAACATGTACTCGTCGGTGGCGTCGTCGCCGATCGCCATGACCAGGTCCCAGTCGCCGTGTTCCATAAACCGATGAACCACCCGACCCTTGTGGATGTGCGTCGGCTTCACCTCGAGGACACGATTCCCGTCCAGCACAGAGAGCTCGAGGTTGCTGGTCAGACTGATCAGCGTTTCCCGGAGCTCCGCCAGACGGACGTTCGCCAGTTCCGGCTCGCTGTTGCGGTAGTGCCACGCCAGCGAAAAGTCCTTCTCCTCGATTGCGGAACCCGGCGTGCGATCCACCGCGCTCTGAATGATCGGACCGATCTGATCCTTCCACCCCGGAACTCCCACCGACGCGGCGTCCCAGTCCTGCCCCGGCATGCGAATCCACGCCCCGTGACCGGCACCCAGACCCACCGGCAGCTCACCGAGCCACCCTTCGAGGTTCGCCCGGTCACGGCCGCTGGAGATCACCAGCTGAACACCTTCGCGGGCGGCCAGGTCGGACAACAGCGTGAGGAGCTCGGCATCGGGGCGGGCCTGTCCCGGTCGGCGGAAAAACCGCACCAGCGTGCCGTCGTAGTCGAGGATCAGGAGGCGGTTCGACGCGGCCTGCCAGCGGCTGACGATCTCACGGCCCACCGACGCGGTGATCGGCTGGGCGCGGTACGATGCCTGCAGCTCCGCCATGCCGTCAAGTTTATCCAGAAAGCTCTGGGCCCAGTACTGCACGGTCAGCCGTTCCAGGCGACGACGCATCTCGCCGATGTTGTGTTCCTGCTCCTCCTCCGGTTGCAGGAGGGCGTCCCGGATCGCCCCGGCGATCCCGTCGATATCGCTTGGGTTCACGTGGATCGCCTCGCTCAGCTCGCGGGCGGCGCCGGCGGTTTCGCTCAGAACCAGGACGCCGTGGTCGTCCGTCCGCGCGGCAAGGTACTCCTTGGCGATCAGGTTCATCCCGTCCCGCAGCGGCGTGACAAGCAGCACGTCCGCCCGCCGGTACAGCGCGCTCAGCTCCTCGAACGACGCGGTCTGGTACTGGTAGTAGATCGGAACCCAGTCCAGGGTGCTGAACTGTCCGTTGATGCTGCTGACCAGCTCATCCACCTCGCGCTTGAGTTCCATGTAGCGCGTTACCGATTCCCGCGACGGTGACACGATGATCAGGAGCGTCACGGTGCCCTGCAGTTCCGGGTACAGCTCCAGCATGCGCCCGAATGAGCGGATCCGCGTGGGAATCCCCTTGCTGTAGTCCAGCCGGTCCACGGAGAGGACCAGCTTCTGGTGATGGTACCGGTCGCTCACGGTGTCCAGGACGCGCTGCACATCCGGCAGCGTCCCGGCGTCTGCGTACCGGGACCAGTCGATGCCCATGGGAAAGACGTCGACCTTCACGGCTCGCCGGGCGGTCTGGATGACTCCCATGGAGTGGTCGTACCCCATGAGTCTGCGGACGCTCGACAGGAAATGGCGAGCGTAGTCGTAGGTGTGAAACCCGATCAGGTCGGCTCCCAGCATCCCGTCCAGGAGTTCCTCGCGCCACGGGAGGAGCCGGAACAGTTCGTAGGAGGGAAACGGAATGTGCAGGAAGAACCCCACCTTCACCGACGGGAAGACCTCCTTGATCAATCCCGGCAACAGAAAGAGGTGGTAGTCGTGGACCCACACCGTGGCGTCCTCGCGGAGTTCCTTCCGCAGAACCTCGAAGAAGCGCCGGTTGATTTCCTGGTACGAGTGCCACCAGTCGTGGTTGTACTCGGCGTAGGTCGGAAAGTAGTGAAAGAGCGGCCAGATCGTGTCGTTGCAGAAGCCGCTGTAAAACAGTTCCAGCTCCCGGGACGAAACGTCCACCGGCACGGCGTGGTGCCGCTCCCGCAGGGTGGTGGCGATCTCGTGGCGCTCGGCCTCGGACAGTTCATCCGACGGAAGCCCGCTCCACCCGATCCAGAGTGTGCTGCCGTCGTCGGTGGACACGGAACTCAGGCCGGTGGCGAGACCACCGACACTGGGCGTGAACTCGAGCCCCTCGTCGCCGCGATTGACACGCACCGCGAGCCGGTTGGATACAAAGACTGTCTGCGTTTCATTCATACAGTTCTAAATAATAATACGAAATGGAGCCTGTGGCCAGCACCTTCCCAGAGGGCCCCGATTTCGCCGAAATGCGGTGGTACCCACCGGCGCCGTGTACTACACTTGAACCATGGGTCGTGGTACGGTCCGTTCCGCGTGCATGTTTGCTCTTCTCGCGTCTGTTGCAGCGGCGACTGCGACGGGACAGGCGCATGCCGACAGCGATCGCCTCGTTCTGGCGACCGCCGACACCGCACCCTATTCCACCGTCGCCGGAGACGGATTCTATGACCGACTCCTCACCGCCGCGTGTGCCCGTATCGGTCGCTCCGTTCAAATCGAACACTATCCTTCGGAGCGCGGCCTGATACAGGCTGACCGCGGGCGCGTGGACGGTGAGTTCGCCCGAACCGCTGCGGTCGCCGACGGGTATCACAACCTGATCGTGGTCCCGGAACCGCTGTCGGTATTCCGGTTCGTGGCCGTGGGGCCGCCGGGGCGTCCCCTGCCGACGACGTTCGGGGAGCTCTCCGACCTCCACGTGGCGTACATCAACGGATGGAAGATCTACGAGGATACCGTGTCCCGGTACCGATCACTGACGATTGTCGAAAACGAGGAACAGCTCTTTGCGGTACTCCGGGCCGGCCGGGTGGACGTTGTCCTGTACAGCCGGTATCGCGCCGCGGCCTGGAGCCAGCGGCATCCCGAGGTTCCACTGGCGATCGCGGATACCGCCCTGGCAACCCGCGACATGCACCTCCTGCTGCACCGCAGTCGCTCCGATCTCGTCCCGGAAATCGATGCCGCCCTGCGGGCACTCCGGGATGACGGCACCTACACCGACCTCTACGTGTCGGCCTTTGGATACGCGCCGTGAATCGCCCGTCAATCGCCCGTCGTCTCACCGGACTGATCGCGGTCGTCGCGGTGTCGGCCGCCGTCCTCGTTCCGGTGGTTGGGATCATGCACCAGTACCGCATCTCGCGGGAACTTCTGGCGGAGGACACGATCTCAATCGAGACAAGTACCCTCCCGGTGCTGGCGTACCTCCTCTGGACGGTGAACGAGGAACAGACGTACCAGCTCCTGGACGGTCTCACCCATCGTCACACCGTAACCAGACTGCGCCTGACCGCCGACGGCGTTCCCCCCGTGGAGATTGAGACCGGCGCCTACGATCGCGACCGCGACTCGCTTCGGCAGTGGCCGGTGGTGTACGATCGCGGCGGTACCGACTTCATGCTGGGCGTCCTCGAAATCTGGAGTCCCCCGGCGCTCACACTCGCCATGGCCGGCGCCCTGGGACCGCCGGCGGTCGGTATCGCCGTCGCCCTCCTCGCCGTGCTTGGCCTCGTCGGCGGCTTTGCCTTCGTTGCCCGGCGCACGATTACCGGCCCGCTGACAACGCTCAGTCGGGATCTGGACGCGCTGGAATCGGCGAGCAGGGTCCCCGACTGGTGGACGGAGCGCCTGGAACGCGACCGCACGGAGGAAACCTCTCGGGTACGGCACGCCGTGGACCGCGGGTTGCGTCGAATTCAGCAGGAGATGGAGGAGCGCCGGCGAACGGAGTCTGAACTGGCGCGTTCGCTCGCGGAGAAAGAGGTGCTCCTGAACGAGGTGCACCACCGCGTCAAGAACAACCTGCAGCTGGTGATGAGCCTGCTCTCACTGCAGCGGGCCGCAGTAGCCGACCCGGCGGCTCGGATCGCCCTGGAGGACGGACAGCACCGGATCATGAGCATGGCGGTGGTGCACCAGCTGCTCTACCACGGAAAAACAAGCGACAGCGTCTATCTCAGCGAGTACCTGGAAAGCCTTGCTGCGGGTTTCAGGCCCCCGGCAACCCGTGGTGTGGAGGTACGTGTGGACGCGTCGCCGGTTCCGGTGACGATCGACACCGCGATTCCGGTGGGACTGGTGGTGACCGAGCTGGCCACCAACGCCCTCAAACACGCCTTCCCCGCCGACGCCTGCGGCGCTATCACAATCACCGCCACCGCGCACCCGGAGCGCCCGATCGTCACGGTTTCTGTGGCCGATACCGGGTGCGGCCTCCCCGGCGACTGGTCGCTGTCGGAGAACGCGAGCCTCGGGATGCAGATCGTGTCCGCCCTGGTATCGCAGCTGGAAACCGATCTGTCGGTCGTCAGCGACGCGTCGGGGACCCGGTTCTCCTTTGACATCCGCCCGGTCGGAGCGCAGCGGCAGGCAACTCCCCCGGCCGATGCGGTGGCCGACCGGGGGGCGTAGACCGCGCGCCGGACTACCAGCGCTGGTGCACCAGCGGCGCGATCCGTTCGGTGTAGATCTCATTCACGCGGCGGTGTACCTCCGGGGCCAGCGGACGGAGTTCCGACGCCGCCACGTTCGATTCCACCTGTTCCACGCGTGACGCACCGGGAATCACCGTGCTCACCGCCGGATGGTCGAGGATCCACCGCAGCGCGCTCTGCGCCATGGGAGTATCCGTCGGCAGCGCGCCGCGCAGTTCGTCCACCGCATCCAGGGCGACATCGTAGGGAACACCACTGAACGTCTCACCCTTGTCGAAGGCGGCACCGTCGCGGTTGAAGGTGCGATGATCCTCCTTGTGAAAGGTAGTGTCTCGGGTGAACTTGCCGCTGAGGAGTCCGCTTGCCAGCGGCACGCGGACGATGATTCCAACGCCCCGGGCAACCGCGTCCTGAAAGAACCGCTCCCGCGGGCGGTGACGGAACATGTTGAAGATGATCTGCACCGACTTCACGTTGTCGTACTGGATCGCTTTCTCGGCCTCTTCGACCTTTTCCACCGAGACGCCGAGGTTGGCGATCTTCCCTTCATCCTTGAGCCGGTCGAACGTCTCAAAGATCTCGGGGCGGTAAAACACCTGCGTCGGCGGGCAGTGGAGCTGAATGAGATCGAGGCGGTCCAGACCGGTGTTCCGGAGGCTGTCCTCGACAAAGCCGCGCAGGACCTCGGGGGTATAGCCCTCGTCCACATGGGGAGACACGCGGCGACCGCACTTGGTGGCGACGTAGATCTCCTCGGTGCGCCGGCGACGAACCACTTCGCCCACGGCGTGCTCGCTGCGCCCATCGTCGTACACGTCGGCGGTATCGATGAAGTTTACGCCCCGGTCCAGCGCGGCGTTAATGATCGCGTCGGCGCCGGCGGTGTCAAACTCGCCGCCCCAGCCGCCACCGACCTGCCAGGTACCAAGAGATACCTCCGAGATCTTCATTCCTGTGTTTCCAAGATTTCTGTAGTTCATACCGTATTGTACTACCGAGCCTCGAGACGCAACAACGCTCCGTCGGCTCCGTCGGTGAGCACGTACAGGTAGCCGTCCGGCGCCTGCCGCACGTCCCGGAAGCGCGCGTACCCCGTGAACAGCACCTCCTGCGACTGTGGGCGCTGATCGGCGTCGAGATCCACACGCCGCAGGTGCTGCCCCGCCAGCGCGCCGACGACGACATCCCCCTGCCACTCCGGATAGCGGTCGCCGATCACAAACGCCATGCCGGACGGCGCGATCGACGGCGTCCACACAACCAGGGGGTCGGCAAATCCAGGAAGTGAGTCCGCCTCCGCGATCGGCCGGCCGCTGTAGGCAACGCCATCGGTGAGGCGCGGCCACCCGTAGTTAGCCCCGGCGGAAAGAACGTTGATCTCATCTCCGCCCCTGGGCCCGTGCTCGTGAATCCAGACCTCACCGGTCGTCGGGTTCAGCGCCGCACCCTGCGGATTGCGGTGACCCCAGGTAAAGATCCCCGGTGCACCCCCCGGTATCGCCGGATTCGACGCAGGGACCGACCCGTCCGGGTTCAGTCGAACGACCGTGCCCTGATGCGACGCCGGATTCTGCGCCTGCTCCCGCTGACCGCGTTCCCCGACGGTGATGTACAGGTATCCCTCGTTGTCGAACACGAGGCGAGACCCGAAGTGGTGTCCCGTGCTCACCACACGATTGAGCGAGAAAAGCTCTTCCATCTCGACGAGGCGCAGATTCGACGGGGAGTCACCGGCAAGACGAGCCCGCGATACCCGCGTCACGGCGCCACCACCGGAGCGTGCCGCGTAGCTCAGATAGACCAGGCGGTCGCGGGGGAAATCCGGCGACACCACCACGTCCAGAAGCCCGCCCTGGCCGACGACCGCCACAGCCGGCGCTCCGGCGACGGGGAAGACCCGTGCCGTTCCCGGATCCAGGTTGTCGACATAGAGCAGGCGACCGGTCCTCTCGGTCACAAGGGCACCGCCCCGCGGCAGCGGCGCAAGACTCCACGGTGCGTTGAGGTCGCCCACGACGCGGCGCAGCACCACCTGCCCCGCCGACGATCTCGATCGAGCCACTACCTCCGATTCATCCGCCTGCACCGCAGCCGGCGCCGCCAGCAACACGGCAGCGACGAGTGCCAGAAGCGCCCGCGACGCCGGTGTCGTCGCCACGCGCGCCGTCAGACGGTCCACACGTCCCCCGGAGCCATCTCACGAACGGTCACACCGGAGGGGGTAAAGCGCTCCGCGCTCTGCACCAACGGAGGAAACGTCTTGTAGTGAATCGGAATTGCCGTGGGCGCGCCGATCATTTCCGCAGCCCGCGTGGCGAGCTCCGGCCCCATCGTGAAGCGGTCACCAATGGGAAGCGCAGTAATCGTCGGTTTGTACACCTCACCGATCAGCGCCATATCGCCAAAAAGTCCGGTGTCGCCGGCGTGGTAGAACACCTGGCCACCCATGGTCACCACGAGCCCGCACGGCATACCCATGTACTGTCCATTGTATGACGAGGAGTGAAACGCATGGGTAAACGAAACGGAGCCGAACGGCGCCTGAATCGTTCCCCCGGGGTTCGCCCGTTCGACGGAGGCGACACCGTTCTCCTCCGCCCAACCCGCCAGCTCGAACGCCGCGATGACCGTGGCGTTGTTTGCCTTCGCGATCGCCAGCGTGTCCCCCACGTGGTCCGCGTGACCGTGGGTCAGGGCGATGTGGGTGCACGAAATTTCCTCCGGGCGATGGGACGCCAACGGGTTCCCCGATAGGAACGGGTCGATCACCAGCCGATACGTTCCGTCATCGAGGAGAAAACCCGAATGCCCGAGAAACGTGATTGAAAGCGACATAATGCATACCTCCTGGTTCACAAGGTATACATAGCGCTCCGACGATTCAAAATCAGCGCGGATCCCAGCACCATGAATCCGCCCAGCACGGTTACGATTCCCGGAACCTCGCCGAGCCAGACGACCGCCATGAGGGTCGCAAACACCGGTTCCAGCAGGATCATCATCGATACGTCTCCGGCGGGTACGTATCGCAATCCCCAGTTGATCAGACCGTGGCCGAGGATCGTGCAGAAGAACGCCAGCCCCGCGAAGAGGAGAAAATCGACGAGCCCATACCCCAGAAGGCCCACGCCGAGGATCGCGGCAGTGGCGACCAGGACCGCGGTGGCCACGGCGTAGACAACCAGGCTGTACACCCACGTTCCCACCGACCGCCGTGCCCAGCGACCGATGACCAGGTACCCGGCGATGGCCACGGCACCGGCAAACGCCAGCGAGTCGCCGGCCAGGGACGGCGAACGCCCGGCAGAACTCCCTCCGGCGGCAAGAACCACCGCTCCAAGCACCGCGCCCACCGCCGCCAGCATTCTCCGACGGTCGACCGGCTCACCGAGGAACACCACCCCGGCAACCAGCACGATGACCGGATGCATCGTAACAAGGACCGTGGAGTGCGAGACGCTGGTCAGCGACAGGGAGGAGATCCAGGTGGCGAAGTGCGTCGCAAGAAGCGTACCGCTGACGAGCAGCAGCGCGACCGTGCGCGCGGTCGCCGGCGACTGCGATACCCCCGACGACGAGGTTCGCGGCTCGGTACCGCGGTGCTCCACCGCCGCCAGCGGCACCACCAACGCCGTGGACAGCAGCATGCGCCACGCAGCGATCGCCAGCGGCGGCGCGTCGCTGAGCCGAACAAACAGCGAAGAGAGGGACGAGAACGCGACCGCCGCCACGACAACGAGGCGTGGCGACAGCGATCCGGGCCGAGTGCTCACGGAGCCAGTACCACGCGGTCCCGCCCGCTGTCCTTGGCACGGTACAACGCCGTGTCGGCATCGGCGATCAGATCATCCAGACCCGCATCCGTCTTCAGCACCGCCACGCCGATGCTCACGGTGAGTCCGTCGGGAATCGCCTCGAGCTGCAGCGCCCGTACCCGCCGACAGATGCGCTCCGCCACGGTGGCTGCGCCGTCGAGGTCGACCCCCGGCAACAGTGCGCAGAACTCCTCGCCGCCGTAGCGCCCGACGGTGTCTCCGCCACGGACGGTGTCGACCGTCACCATCGCCACCCGGCGAATCGCATCGTCCCCCACCTGGTGTCCGTAGCGGTCGTTCACCAGCTTGAAATGGTCGATGTCCAGCAGGACGCAGGCGAGTTCCGCGTTCCCGTCTGCCGCCTCCGCCACCAGCCGTTCGCCGCGGGCAAACAGCTCACGCCGCGTGAGAAGCCCGCTGAGCTGATCGGTCCGGGCGAGTTCCTGCACCTGGCTGTAGAGGTGGGCGTTGTTGAACGCCAGGGCGAGGTAGTCGGCGATCGCCATGGCCAGGCGAATCTCGTGGCCGTGGAAGGCGCTACCGTCCTCGCGGCCGACGACGTAGACGCCGAGCACCTCGCCGCGAGCCACCAGTGGCGCCACCATCCAGAACCGGTTGGCGTGATCCGGCTCGCGAAACACGTCCGGCGCGCGCCGTCGCATCGTGTCAAACAGAACCTGCTGCCCGACGCCCTCCTCGAACAGCGTCCGTGCGGCGGCAACGCGGTCCTGGTCCGACGGGTCCGATCCGGTCTGCGGCGGGTCAACCGCCAGTCGCAGGTCACGGTCGCGCTGTTCGTACACCAGGGCCACCGTTACCGGCATCAGGCTGCGCAGTTCATCCACCACCCGGCGGATCGCGTCGGCTTTGTCCAGGCTGGAGGCGATCACCGCCCCGGCGGTCCGCAGCGCCTCGGCTTCCACGGCACGCTGCTCGGCCAGCGCCTGCGCCTCCTGCAACTGCATCTGCAGCTCGTGGGTTTCGGTGATATCGAAGTCGAGGCCGACGTAACGCCGAATCGTCCCGTCCTCGTGCATCTCCTCTGCGGCACCGGTGGACAGGATCCAGTGCCAGCGACCGTTGATATCGCGGACCCGGTAGCGGTCGTGACCGCGGAACTCCCGCGACGCCGCCGCCCGCCGCATCAGGTTTCGCGCCCGCTCCCTATCCTCCGGATGCACCTTGTCCAGCCAGAGCATGTCGCGCATGTCGTCGAGGCCGTAGCCCAGTTCGATCCAGTGGCGGTTGGGAAAACTCCGACCGGGATCGTCGAAGTCCTTCACGAACACGCCCATCCACGACAGCGTGGACTTCCGGAGGCGGATGTATTCGCTCTCGTCGATGTGGTTGTCTGCCATTACGGAGCGCGTCAGTTGAGAGGAATGAACCCGACCAGCCCCCGGAGGTCCTGATCGGTAAAGCGCACACCGGCGCCAACGAAATAGTCGCGGTGATACACGCCCATGGCGTCGTCGACGCCGCCCGACAGGTACAGCCACCGAAGCGGATTGGTGCTGTCGGGGTCGTAGAACGGGTAGAGCGTTCCGTACCCGCGAATGTAGGCACCGTCGTCGGCGCCGAAGTCGTACGCCTCCGCCGACAGTTCCACCTGCCCGACCGGCTTGAGGTCGACACCAACACCCGCGGTGCTCTCGAAGACACCTGCCCGCACCGTCACCGGTCCCCAGATCCGCGCCAACTGCAGGTTGAGCTTCAGATCGTCGTTCGTGGTGCGTTCGGTGGTCACGGTGTCCTGCGGAACCGGCACTGCCGAGCCGCCGGTCCCCGTCGTGACCGTCTCGGTGGTGCGGACCACCGTCCGTTCCGTCGGCGAGTCCACAACCCCGAGCGAGTAGTACTTGTCGTTGGAGGCGGGAACCAGTCGCAGCTGGAACTCGTTGCGCGAGTCAACCTGCTGCGTCAGGTACTCGCTGCGGAAGCCCACCTGCACGCCGAGCCCCACGGTGGAGTCCAGGAACGACTCCGCCTTCTCCGTCACCCGCACGGCGCGGGTGTACAGTTCATCGTCGTTGATCAGCCGCCCCACGTTGCCCTCGCCGTCGCGCACCACCTGCGTGATCTGCTGCACGTTTCCGGCGCTCTCCTCCAGCGACGCCAGCACGCGTTGCAGACTGTCCAGATTGCTCTCGATACTGCGGATACTGGCAGCCATGCTCTCGTCGCTGGACCCGACCAGCGAGTCCAGCCGCGCGGTCAGACTGGCGGTGGAGTCCAGGATTTCCTGGACGCGGGCGAGCTGGTCCACCGACTGCTGGTCCAGGCGTGCACTGAACGACTGTATGTTCTGCATCGTGCTGCGGGCGATCAGGAGGTTCTGCTCCAGGAGTTCGCTCGTGGAACGGGCGGTTTCCCGCACCACCTGCACGATCTCGTTCAGCGCCTCCACGGTGTTCTCGTCCTGCAGGTAGCGGTTGAGTTCGTCAACAAGCTGGGCCGCGTTGGTGGCCAGCTGGTTGGCGCTGCCCACGGCGTCGGAGATCGTGGCGCTCTGGCGCACGTTGCGCACAACGTCGCCGTCGCCCAGGAGCGCGCCGGCGCCGGTGCCGGGGTTGATCGACACCGTGGCGGTACCGAGCATACTTTCGGTGGCTTTGGCGACGACGGCGTCGTCGTGGAGCTGCACGTCCTCACGAATCTCCAGGGTGAGGCGCGCACGGTTGCCGTCCAGTTCGATGTCCGTGAGGCGTCCGATATCCACGCCGGCGAGCTTTACATTGGAGTCGACGAGCAGCCCGCTGGCGTCGTCAACGTACGCGTGGATGGTGTACGTGCGTCCCGATCCCACAACCTCCGCGGTCTGAATCACGTAGAGGATGAGACCCACGCTGGTGATGGTGACAAACAATCCGATCTTCAGATATCTCGACACCCTACACCTCCAACTCGGCAAACGAGTTGGCAATAAACTGGCGCAGGACAGGGTGCTTCGTCCCGCTCAGCTCGTCGGGTCGCCCCTGCGCCTGGATCTTTCCATCATACAGAAATCCGATGTAATCGGAAATACGGAACGTCGCCTGGATATCGTGGGTGATCAGAATGCAGGTGATCCCGAACTCCTGGTTGACCTTGGTGATGAGTTCGTTGATCGTCTCCGCCAGGACCGGGTCCAACCCCGTGGTGGGCTCGTCGAACAACAGCACCTCCGGCTGCACCGCCAGCGTCCGTGCCAGGCCTACCCGCTTGCGCATCCCGCCGGAGAGTTCCGCGGGGTACTGGTCGCCGACGTCCGGCAGGCCGATCCAATCGAGCTTTTCCTGAACCACGTCGCGGATGCGGACGCGATCTTTTTCACCACGGCCTTCAGTGAGGGGGAACGCGATGTTCTCCGCTACCGTCATGGAGTCGAAGAGCGCGGAGTCCTGAAACAGATACCCGAACCGGCGCCGCATCTCGGCGCGTTCCTCCGCCGACGCGTGAACCATGCTCTTCCCGTGGAACAGAATGTCCCCGTCGTCCGGCTCCAGCACGCCGATGATGTTCTTGATGAGCACGCTTTTGCCGGTGCCGCTCTGACCGATGATCGAGGTGATGCGCCCTTCCTCGAAGGCGATACTGGCGCCCTGCAGGACGTGGTTATCACCGAAGGACTTGAAAAGGTTTTCGACGCGTACGATCTCACCCATGTGCCTGGTTCCCCGTTCCCGTTCAGTACAGCAGCTTGAGCATCAGGTCGGCCATGATATAGTCCGCCACCAGAATTCCCACCGATGAGGTCACCACCGCACGGGTCGACGCCTCGCCAACACCCTTGGCCCCGCGGCCGGAGTTGAAGCCGTAGTATGAACAGATAACCGCCATCATGAAACCCATGACCGCCGCCTTTATCAGTCCCGAGTACACGTCCTCCGGTTCCACAAACCAGTACAGCTGGTCAAAAAACCCACCGGGGTCCACGTCCAGCATGCCCACTGCAACGACGTAGCTGCCGATGAGTCCCACGACGTTGGCCATCGCCGTCAGGATCGGAAACGTAATCACGCTGGCCACCACCCGCGGCGTGACCAGGTAGTGCACCGGATCAACCGACATCGTCTGCATCGCGTCCAGCTGTTCGGTGACGCGCATCGTTCCCAGCTCGGCGGTCATCGCCGAGCCGTTCTTGGCAATGAGCATGAGCGTGGTGATCACCGGCGCCAGCTCCCGGGCCAGCGTCAGGCCCACCGCCGCCCCGACGATCGTCTCCGCCTGGAACATCGCCATGAGCATCGTGATCTGCAGGGAGAAAATCATGCCGATCGCCATGCTGGACAGGGCGATGATCGGCACCGACCGCACACCGATGCGCTCCACCTGTTCACCGAGGAGCCGCCAGCGGTACGGCCGCCGAGGAATGTTGCGCAGCACGTGCCCGAGAAACACAAAGAAGCGCCCGAGCCCCTCAAACAGGTCGTGGATCTGCTTTCCGAACGCTTCCACAAGCCCAAGAGGACCTCTGAGCGCTGCGGGTTCCCGGCGGGGAGCCCTGCGGTCTCGAGGTGTGTTTTCGGTTCTGCGCGAGGTGGCACCGTCCATGTATGGGAGAATGTACCACACCGGTAGGGAGAATTTGACCCCCCGGAGAGTTGGATCTACGCTATACCCACCATGCGAACCATCTGTATCACCGGCGCCACGACCGGAATCGGGGCGGCACTGGTGGAAACGCTGCCCGAAAACGGCGACACCGTGTTTCTGCACTACCGCAGCCAGGAAGCCGCCTGTCGGGCCCTCGCCGACCGCTGCAACGCCCGAGGCGTCACGGCGTTTGTTGTGCAGGCGGATTTTGCCGCCGACCCCGACGGCGGCGCCCGCCGTCTCGCCGACACCGTCGCCGAGCACCGGCGAAGCCTGGACGTTCTGGTCAACAACGCCGGCGGAATCCTGACCCGCGGAACGGTCGGTGAAGTCGACTACGCCACCGTGAGCGGAACGATCAATCTCAACCTCGTGGCGCCGATGATGCTCACCGGATACCTCATGCCGCTGCTGGTGCAGGCAGCCGACGAGAACGGCCGCGCCGACGTGGTCAATATCACCTCCATCGCCGCCCGCACCGGGTCACCGACCTCGACATCCTACGGCGCGGCGAAGGCGGGACTGGAGAATTTCACCCGCGGGCTGGCGAAGGAAGCCGGCCCCGGCATTCGTGTGAACTCCGTCTCGCCAGGCGTCGTCGACACACCGTTTCACCACGACACGACGTCGCAGGAACAGCTCGACCGCTGGCTCACCGCCACGCCGGTCGGTCACCACGGCACCCCCGCCGACATCGCCGCGGCGGTGCGGTTCGTGTTGAGCAATGATTTCATGAGCGGGGCGGTGGTGCCGGTCAACGGCGGCATTCAGATGATCTAGGTCAGGACATCGCTCACCGGGAGGTCCCCCATGAAGCTGAGGGCCTGCACGCAGTGTTCGAACAGGCGCATGCACTGGCGTGCGTCATCCCGCGCCCGGTGCGCCGTGTTGGCCGGAATACCGAGCATCTCCACCAGATTCTGCAGCGAGTAGCTCTTCTTCCCGGGGAACGCTTTCTGCGCCAGCACCTGCGTGTCGATGATCACGTTTTCCACCGTCGCCAGGCCGGCGCGTTGCAGCTCCGCCCGCAGAAACCCGGTGTCAAACTCGGCGTTGTGCGCCATGAGGATCGCGTCGCCGGCAAACTCCATGAAGCGCGGCAGCACCTCCGCCACCGGCGGCTTGCCCGCCACCATCTCCGTGGTGATACCGCTGACCCGGGCGGCGTCAGGATGAATCTCCATGCCAGGATTGGACAGTTCCTCGAACTCGGCCAGCTCGGTCCCCACCGTAAAGCGGACCGCACCGAACTCCACGATGCGGTCGACGGCGGGATGCAGTCCCGTGGTCTCGAAGTCGAAGGCGACAAAGGTGAAATCGGTGACCGGTCGGGTTGTGTCGATCGTCACGCCTCCGCCTCCTCGATGATGGCGCGGATGTCGGTCTCGATCGCGTCGATCTGCGCCTGGACGGCGGCCCGGGCTGCAGCGAGCTCCATCCCGGCGTCACTGTGGCAGCTGGCGTAGAACTTGATCTTGGGCTCCGTGCCGGAAGGACGCATGCTCACCTTGGCGCCGTTGTCCAGGAAGAACTGCAGCACGTTTGACTTCGGCAGGCCCGGGCCTGCTTCCGTGCGACCGGCGGCGGGATAGAACACGGAATCCTTCTGGATATCCACGATCCGTTCGATGCCGGCGCCGCCGAAGCGCTCGGGAGGATTCTCGCGCAACCGTTTCATGACGCCGGCCATGATCTCCTTGCCCGCCTGGCCTTCGAAGTACTTGGAGATCGTCTTCTCCTCCCAGTACCCGAACTGTTCCCAGATCTGTCGCAGACGGCCGAGAACGCTCACACCCTGGCTGCGCCAATGCAGCGCCATCTCGATCGTCAGAAGCGTGGCGGTGATGCTGTCCTTGTCCCGTACCTCGGTGCCGATCAGATAGCCATAGCTTTCCTCGTCGCCCATGATGTACTGCGGACCGGCGGTGTCGGCTTCCAGCTGCCGCATGACCGAGGCGATGTGCTTGAAGCCGGTAAGCGTTTCGTACACTTTGGCGCCGTGGTGTTTGGCCACCACCTCCTGCAGCTGCGTGGTCACGATCGTCGTGACGAACGCGGGGATCGGCGGCAGCGTCCCCAACCGTTTCCGCTGGCCCAGGATGTAGTCCGCCAGCAGCACTCCAAGCTGGTTCCCCGTCACCAGGACCATCTCGCCCTCGTCGGGAACCGCGATACCCAGACGGTCGGCGTCGGGGTCGGTACCCAGGACGATATCGGCGTTCTTCTGCTTGCCCAGGTCGACGGCCATCTGCATCGCGCTCGCCTCTTCCGGGTTCGGAAACTTGACCGTCGGAAACTCCCCGTCCGGTTCGCGCTGCTCGGGCACCGTAATGACGTTGACGCCGAGTTCGCCGAGGACGCGCTCGACCATCATGGCGCCGGTGCCGTGGAGCGGCGTGTACACCGCCGTGACCTCGCCGCCCTTCTCCTTGAGGAGGTTCGGCTGCACCGACTGGCGCTTGACCATCGCCACGAAGGCATCGTCGATCTCGGCGTCGATGTACTCCAGGAGCCCCTTGTCCAGCGCCTCCTGCTTGTCCATCGAGGTGATCTCGTCGGCGGTGACACCCATCACCGTCTCGATAATCCGCCCGTCGTGGGGCGCCACGATCTGGGCGCCGTCGCTCCAGTACACCTTGTAGCCGTTGTACTGCGGCGGGTTGTGGCTGGCGGTGACCATGACGCCGACCGACGCGTTGAGCTGCCGTACCGCAAACGAGAGTTCCGGCGTGGGACGCAGATCGGAGAACAGGTACGCCTTGATCCCGTGGGCGGCGAACACCAGCGCCGCAGACAGCGCGAACTCCCGCGAGTAGCGGCGGCTATCGTGGGAAATGACCGCCGCGCGGCTGCCGTCGGGGCGTGCGTCTCCCGCCTCGGTGACGTACTTGGCCAGTCCCGTGGTTGCGCGGGCGATGACGAAGGGGTTCATGCGGTTGAAGCCACCGCCGATCACACCGCGCAGCCCGCCGGTACCAAACTCGAGGTCGGTGTAAAAGCGGTCCTCGAGCTCCGACCAGTCCTGGGCGGCGAGCAGCTCCCGCACGCCGTCGGCGAAACTCGCATCCTTCTCGGCGGCGATATACGTTTCGGCAGCTTTGGTGATTTCCTGTTGATTCATGCAGATTCCTCCTTCGTCTGTAGACCCAATGCGTGGCGAAGTTCCTCGATACTGTAGCACAGGTGCCGCGCGCCGGCTGTGCGGATCGCCGCGGCGTCACGGTATCCCCACGCCACGCCCACCGGCACGCACCCCGCGGACAGGGCCGTTTCCACGTCCACCTCAGAGTCGCCGACAAACACGGTGGCGGCGGGGTCTGTCCCCAGGCGTTCGATCGTCCGCAGGGTCGTGGTGGGGTCCGGCTTGCGTGGTTCACCGTCCCGTTGGCCCAGGATGACCGCGAACCCCAGGCCACCGGGAGACGCGTTCCGGACCACCGGGTCCAGAAGCTGCGCCACGATCGGCTGAACGAGATCGTCCGGCTTGTTGGAGAGCACCGCCATCGGTACCCCGGCCGCGGCGAGGTCCTCGAGAAGCTCGACGATGCCGGGATACGGGACCGTCTCCCCCACCGGCCGGGCACGGTACGCGCGGCGCGTTGACTCCGCCACTCTGGCGATGAGCTCACGGTCGTCGGCGTGCTCGGCGGGAAGCGACTGTTCCACCAGCCGGGACAGCCCCCAGCCAACGCGAGTCTCAACCTCATCGTCGGTCGCCGCGGGAAAGCCGTGCTCCACCAACGCCGCATTGAGTGCGGCGGTGATATCCGCGCGCGTGTCCAGTAGTGTACCATCAAGATCGAAGATCACCGCGTCGGGCATACGGCTACGGTACCGTGGTCGGCGACAGTGGTCAATGACGGCGCATGAGACACCGAAGGAGACACACCATGGCCGGTCCCCGCGGAGCGGACGGATTCGAGACCTACTATTCCGGAATCTACGGACACCGGTGGCCCGCCCTGAAGGCGGCGCTCCTGCGCCCGGCCACGCACACCGCGCTCCGCGACGGGCTTCTCCAGCCGTACTATCTCGACCCGGCGTCGGTGGCGGTTGCCGGGCTCCTGCCCCTTGCCGGTGCCCGCCGCGTGCTGGATCTCTGCGCCGCCCCCGGGGGAAAGGCGCTGGTGATCGCGCAGCGGCTGGCAAACGAAGCGGAGCCTGGGGCCGTGATGACGGCAAACGAGCGCTCCCGCCGGCGCCGCGGGCGCCTCATCGCGGTCCTCGATGCCCACCTGCCGCCTGAGACGCGCGGGCGTGTCAGTGTTACCGGCCACGACGCGACGCAGTGGGGCGTCCACCAGCCGGACCAGTGGGACGCGATTCTCGCCGACGTACCGTGCTCGTCGGAACAGCACGTCCTGGGCGCACCGGAGGAACTCGCCAAGTGGAGCCCCAGCCGCGTCCGTCGCCTGGCGGTCCAGCAGGGCGCGATCCTGGCGGCGGCGGTGGACAGCCTGCGGAGTGGCGGCCACGTCCTGTACGTCACCTGCGCGCTGTCGCCGGAGGAAAACGACGCCGTCGTTGAGAAGATACTTCGCAAGCGCGCCGATCGGGTTGACCGGGTCGATCCGCCCGCCGTCCCTGTCCCCGGCGCCGAGACCACGCGGCACGGACTGCATATCCTCCCCGACCGGGCCGCCGGCACCGGGCCCCTTTACTGCGCCCTGCTGAGGAAGCGGTGAGCGGGTACGCACGGTGATCATGCGGCGGACCGCGGCCCGGCGCGACGCCTCCGCCCGGTAGACCCGTCCCACCTCCTTCGCTACACTCCCCACCTCGATGGAGCAGCTTCTCTCACGACTCAACCCGCAGCAGCGCGAGGCCGCCACGACGATCGACGGTCCCCTTCTCATCATCGCCGGTGCCGGCAGCGGCAAAACCGGTGTCATCACCACCCGCATCGCCTACATGATCTCCCAGGGCATTTCACCCTCCTCCATTCTGGCGATGACCTTTACCAACAAGGCCGCCGGCGAAATGCAGGAACGGGTCAAGGAGCTCCTGGAGGGCCTCGCCGAGGGCGGCCAGATCCCCGGAACCGCGCTCACCCCCCGCACCGCCGCCAAGGATCTCACGATCAGCACCTTCCACGCCTTTGGTCTGGCGATGCTGCGGCGCTACGGTCGTCACCTCGGCTACCGCCCCAACTTTACCGTCTACGACACCGGCGACCAGATCGCCCTGCTCAAGGAGGCGGCGCGGGAGCTGCGCATCAACCCCGAGGACCTGGAGATCTTCAACGTGCTGCAGCTGTTTTCGGGGATCAAAACCGAACGCGTCGCGTGGAACGACGAGCGCTGGTACGACATGGCCGCCGACCTCGGCGGGAGCGAGGGTGGCCGCGGCGTCTCGACCTTTCAGGACCTCTACCAGAGCTACCAGGAACACCTGGTGACCTTTAACGCGGTCGATTTCGACGACCTGATCGTGAAGCCGCTGCAGCTCTTGCGGGAGCACCCCAAGGTGCGGGGGCACTACGCCGACCAGTTTCGCTACATCATGGTGGACGAGTTTCAGGACACCAGCACGATCCAGTACAAGGTGCTCTACCAGCTGGCCCACGAGTGGCGCAACGTGTGCGTCGTCGGCGACGACGACCAGTCGATCTACAGCTGGCGCGGCGCCGACTACACCAACCTCGAGGCGTTCGAGAAGGACTTCCCCGAGGTTCGCGAGATCAAGCTGGAGCGCAACTACCGCTCCACCGGGCAGATCCTCTCCGCCGCCAACGCGGTGATCGCCAACAACACCAACCGCAAGATCAAGGAACTCTGGACGCATCTGGACACCGGCAACCTGATCGAGCTCTCCTTTCCCGACAGCGACGACGAGGAAGCGGAGTTCATCGCCGAGAAGATCAAAATCCTCGCCTACCAGGACAGCCTCACCTTCGATTCCTTCGGCATTCTGATCCGCACCAACGGGCAGGCGCGCATGATCGAGGAGGCGCTGCTGGAGGCGGACATCCCCTACCGCATGTCCGGCGGCCAGAGCTTCTTTCAACGCAAGGAGATCAAGGACGTGGCCGGCTACATGCGCGTGGTCCTCAACCCCGACGACGACGTCAACCTGCTGCGCACCATCAACACCCCGCGGCGCGGTATCGGTCGCCGGACGGTGGAGCAGCTCCACGCGATCGCCGACGAGCGCAAGATCTCGCTCTACTCGGCGATCAGCCTGGTCATCCACGGCGAGATTCCACCGGCGGAACACGGCATCGGCAAGGCCGCCGTCGGGAGCCTGCAGGAGTACGTGGAACTGATCGAGAGCTACCAGGAACGGTTCGAGGAGAGCAAACACCTCGCCGCGACCACCGAACGGCTCGTGAGCGAGCTGGACTACTGGGGGTACCTGGTGCAGGAGTTTCAGAAATCGGAGCGGGCGGCGAAGGCCAAGTGGAAAAACATCGGCTTCTTCATCCGTTCCATCGACCGCTACGAAACCAACCCCGACGTCCTCGAACCCACCCTGCAGGGCTACCTCAACCGCATCAGTCTGCAGGTGAAGGACGAACTCTCCGACGAGGAGAACGCCGGCAAGGTGCACCTGATGACGATCCACGCCGCCAAGGGACTGGAGTACGACATCGTCTTTCTCGCGGGGGTGGAACAGGGCATCCTGCCGCACCAGCGCAGCGTGGACGAGAACGCCGGCAACGTGGAGGAGGAGCGGCGTCTGTTCTACGTGGCGATCACCCGGGCCAAGGAGCGGCTGATCCTATCCTGGGCCAAGCGCTACGACGGGGAAGAGGACGACAGCTCGCCCTCGCCCTTCCTGCTCCAGGTGCTAGGCGGCAGGGAGGTGAGCTTCTGGCGGAAGGTCCAGGAGGAGAAGGCAGCGTTCCAGGACCA
>CAJWEZ010000025.1 GCA_913030605.1 uncultured Spirochaeta sp. | reverse complement strand
CTTCCGGGATGCCGTTCCAGGGCGCGAAGTACCGCGAGTAGAAATCGCGCCCGCTCCCCGGCGCCGCCGGCAGCGCGTCGTGCGGCGGCAGCGACTTGAGCTCCGGCTCGTACGCGCCGAGCGCGCAGCAGTCGGCGTCGGTGAGGCCGTCCCACCGCCACAGGCCGTTCGAGCTCGCGCGCGCGAAGAGGCCGACCGCCAGGCGGTGGCACAGCAGCGGCGTGTACGGCTTGAGCGCCGCGTGGCTCGCGCGGCACGCGAGCAAGAAGTGTATGCACCCGCGGAGGGACGGCGCGTCCTTTCTTCCCACGAGGTCGAGCGCAAGAGCCGCGAGCTGGAACTCGCCGCCCGCCAGCTGCGCGAGGCCAATGCGCGGCTGCGGGAACTGGACGCGCAGAAGGACGATTTCCTCAGCCAGGTGAGCCATGAGCTGCGCACCCCGATGACCTCGGTGCGGGCGTTCTCCGAGATCCTGCTGGAGGGCGGCGAGACCGAGAGCGCGGATGCGAAGCGCTTCATCGGGATCATCCATGGCGAGAGCCTGCGGCTGACCCGGCTGCTGGACCAGATCCTCGACCTCAACGTGCTGGAGCGGGGCGAGACCCCGTTGCCCGTGGTTCCCACCGACGCCGCCGAAGTGATGGCGAAGGCGGTGGAGACGGTGCGCGGGCTGGCCCGCGCGGCGGGGGCGGAGATCGAACTGCGCGCCGGGGAGGGCGGCGACGCCGGCGGGGCGCGGGTGATGGCGGACCCGGACCGGCTGACCCAGGTCCTGATCAACCTTCTGTCCAACGCGCTGAAATACAACGACTCCGACGCGCCTCGGGTGTGGGCGGAGATGTCGGTCTCCGGCGGCGTGGCACGGCTGTCGGTCAGCGACAACGGCCCCGGCGTGGCGGAGGCGGACCGGGAGCGGGTGTTCCTCAAGTTCTCCCGCGGGTGGGACCGCAAGGACCGGGGCGGCGCCGGGCTGGGCCTGGCGATCAGCCGGGAGATCATGCGGCGCTTCGGCTACTACGTCACCGAATCCAGCGAACACAACGCCGAGTACACGCCGTTCTGGATCAAGGCCGACCACCCGGAGCTTATCGGGCGCTACAACATCCCTCTGGACGAGTACCCACGCCGCTGCGAGACACAGATCGCCGACTGGGGGCGGCAGAAGGACGAGATTCTGGCGGGCAAGGCTCTGGAACACACGCGCTCAGTGGAATACGCCGCCACCATCGTTGGTGCCCTGGTGAACGATGCGCCGGCGAGGATTCACGGAAACGTCCTCAACCGCGGCGCGATCTCCAACCTGCCGTCGGAGGCGATCGTCGAGGTTCCCGTGCTGGTGGACGGGAACGGCCTCAACCCGGCCGGCTATGGAACAACACTACCGACGCAGTGCGCAGCGCTGAACATGACCAACATCAACGTGCAGCTGCTTACGATCGAGGCGGCGGCGACGCGCAGCCGCGACCGCGTCTACCAGGCCGCGCTCCTGGACCCGCACACGGCGGGAGAACTGTCCCCGGACGAGATCGTGGCGATGTGTGACGAGTTGTTCGACGCCCACCGCGAGTGGCTGCCGGCGTACCGGTAGCGGCGGGGGCGGAGCCATCGCCGTCCGGGCAACAGCCGAAACCTGTTGTGAAGGAACGACTCACAAAAACCGGGGGGCCGGACACCCTGTGACCGCCCTTCGGGTCTATGGTGGAAGCATGGATGTATCGTCGACCCTGAAGACCGTTCTCGACGTAGCGATCGCCGTCCCCCTAACGCTTGCCACCGCCCTCCTGTGGCTGCTGGCCCTGCGGCGAATCGTTCCCTTCGCCCGCGACAAGCGTCTGCGGTCGGACCTGTTCATCTTTTTTGCCTGCGGCTTTCTCAGCATCCCGGTGATCGCCGCGTTCAACGCCACCATTGCGCCGATCGGATACGCACGGGTCGCGAACCTCGCCGGCGAGGTATGGAACATGGTGGTGGTTGTGGGCATCGCCGAGGAGTTCTCGAAGTGGCTCATCTTCGCGGTCCTGATGCAGTACCTGCGCCCGCTGCGGTCGCCGGAGGACGGCGTAATCCTGGCGGCGGCAGTGGGGCTGGCGTTCGCCACCGCGGAGAATGTGGTGTACGTCGGTCGCTACGGCCTCTCGGTGCTGATGGTGCGCAGCTTTACGGGGACGGTCGGACACATGACCTATGGCGCGCTGTGGGGCTTTGTGTGGTCCGCGATAACCTGGGAAACCGGGGGCAGGATCTCCCGACAACAGGTGCCGGTAGCGCTTAGCGCGGTTACCGGCGTTGCCGTACTCCACGGCCTGTACAATACCTCGGTATACTTCGGACTGACCGTCGGCGTCGGGGTCGAGTTCATCGTTCTGCTGCTGTCCGTTCACGCTTACCGCCACCTCATGGCCCATTCCCCCTACCGGCCGTATTCCTATCGCCGGTCGCGCCGGGCGGCGACGGACCTCAGGACTGCACTGACCAACCACCCGCGGAGCGTGGTCCTCCGGCGGCGCCTGGGCATGCACTGTCTGCGTCTCAGGGACTACGCCGCAGCGGAGCAGCAGTTTCGCCGTGCGCAGCTGCAGCAGGGTGGATCGTCGGTGGCGCTTGATTTTCTGATCGAACTTGCGGTCTACGCCCAGAACCGCACCGATGAGGGAACGCGACGGCTGCGCGTTATGCTGGGAACGATGCCCGCGGGCATGCAGCGGGCGTTCCGGCGACAGCTGCCGGAGGTCCTTCCCGGCGACGATCCCGTGGGCCTGGTGGTCAGGGGACTGGTGGGGGTTCCGCGGCGCTGGGCGCTCCCGTACCGCGGCGAGTGGCAGTCCGATCGCGGTGCCCGGCCCGCCACCTCCCCGTCCGCAAATCGATCGTGATCGAGCCGTCTGTGGGGGGCGGATCCGCCGACCACGAGTCGAGGAGACTCTCGAAACGCTCCGGTGCCACCGTCCGCCACAGCTCCTCACCGTCACGGAGCACGGTGCTGTTCGCGGTGAGCGCCGCCGGAACGCCGACGGAGTCCGTTCCGCTTCGGTGGAGGGCCGACCACACCCCCAGGTAGAGCGTCATCAGTTCGAGCCGCGATTCGCCGTCGCAATCACCCTCCTCGCCGGGGTCGCGTCGGGACAACGCGGCGCTTCCCCGGGATGCTCCTGCCCCCGCACACAGTATCCGGCCGATCCGGTCGGCGGAGCTCGAGGCGAGGAGCTCCTGGCGAAGGTTGGGCGAGAAGGTGGTGGAGACGTCGGAGAGATAGGTGGCAAGCGACCACTCGCGAAACCGGGCGTCGGTGTCGGCGGCTGAGTCTGACGCCACGCCGGATGCGCGTCCGGCGGAGGCACCGTCGGCCCTCGCGGCGCCGACTGCCGAGCGACCGTTCTCGTCTTCGGGAAAGCCGCCGAGAAGCCGCGGCTCCAGCCTCAGCCGCTGGCGGTCGTCGATCGTGACGAGGCGATACTCGTGCGGATAGAGACTCGTCGCCGACGCCGCAAGGTCGTAGATCCATTCGCCTGCCTGACCACGCAGGCCGGTGGCGTTGCGGGCGTGTATGTGCCCGGTAAACACGATCGGCGCGCCGCCGTCCCACAGCATCCGCGCCAGCCGTGGCGCCTCGTCCACCACGTACTGCAGGGTTGCGTAGCCCCGGGCGCGTCCGTGCGCCAGCAGGTTGTGGTGCATGAACACCAGCGGTGCCCGCCCCGCCTCCCGGATCTCCCCCAGTTGTCGCCCCAGCCACTCCCGCTGCCGGATTCCGATCGCCCCCGGGGTACGCGGGTAGCCCAGCTCTTCGTTCCGGGACCATTGGGCACTGTCCAGCATCAGTAGCGATAGCCGGTCGCCGACATCGACGCGGTAGCTGAGGTCGTCCGGAGCCCGGGACACCGCCGCGCCGTATCCGACGCCGTCGTAGATCGTCGCGAACTCCTCCGGCGATACCGACGCCACCCGCTCGGGACGCCCTCCCGCGAGCCGCGCCGCCCACGGATTGAGCACGTCGTGGTTCCCCGGAATGACGTATACCGGTACCCCGATGGCGGCGATGCGCTCCGCCGCCGCCGCCAGTTCGCGATGACTGACCGCGGCCCCGTTGGTGGTGAGGTCGCCGGTGATCGCCACGAAGTCGAGCGGCGCCCGGCGATTCTCCCGACGGACGGTTGCTTCGATCGCCTGAAGCAGGGCGTCCGAACGCACGAGCACCTTGCCGTCGTTGGTCGCCAGCCAGTGAGACAGGGCGTTCCCGGGCTCCCACAGATCGGAACTCAGATGGTGCGTGTCGGAGAGCACCAGAAAGCGAACCGGCGGAAACGGCGCTCCCGGTCGTTGGAGCAGGGCCCGCCGGCCGCCGGAGGGATCGGACCAGGTGTTGGCCGGGAGAGTCTCATCGCTGCCCCCGGTGGCGATCGCCGCCTCCAACTGGGATTCGAGGTTCCGGGCAAGATCGTCGGCGGCGGGGGAGACCGCGGCGGGGTCGGTCTCCCGCGCGGAGATCAGGGTCTGCGTCCCGGAACACGAGACGAGACCGAGACAGCAGACGACCGACAGCGGGATCAACACACGCATGGGCTGACAAAGTAGCGAAGAATGCGTGGCGGGACCAGACAGGAACGGCCACCCGTGTGGGTGGCCGTTGCAGGTCCGAAATGGTGAACCGATTCGGTCTACTGGAAGATCGTGGATCCACCGTCGGAGATCGTTTTGATCTTGTAGTCCGACGGGTTGAACATGTTTCCCTCGGATCCGGAAAAGGTGAACTCAAACGTCGTGTCCGTTCCCGTTCCCTCGGTCACCTGCGCGGTCACGGGACCGTCGCCGGAAAGCGAGTTGATCGTGTAGTCCGGATTGAGCGCGTTCTCCCAGTACGTCTGGTTGACCTGGTTGTAGTTCTGGGCGCTGCTGTCCAGATACGAGGTGATGTTGTCGTAGTTGCCTGCATTCACGTCGCTAAAGAACCTGCGCACCAGATCCTGCGGCGAGTCGCCGCCGGCGGCGCACCCGCCGATCACCGCCACCAGGGCGGCGATCGCGATGATTCGTGTCAGGGCCGACAATGTCTTGCGTGCCTTCATGGGGGTCTCCTTGTCCTAAATGTCCGTGTCTTCGAGGTACTGCACAAAGGCGTCCTCGAAGGAGCCGACGATCTCGTCGAAACGGTCGACGAACTCCCGGTACTGCGCGTCCTGTTGCAGGATGTTGCGCGTCTTCATCTCCATGTACATGGGGCCCAGGACGTAGCGACGCAGCGAGAGCGCCGACAGGGCGTGGTAGCGGTAGTTGAGAATCGCTGCGCCGGTCTGGTCAGCAAGGGGCCGCCACGTCTCGTCCCGATAGGTCTGTCGTTCCTGCTCGTCCTGGATTTCGCCGATCCGTTCGCGGGCCGCATCCGACTGCTCCTTGGCGTCCAGGTAGTTCTGGTACCAGGTGGCTGCCTCGGTGGAGAACTCGTCCAGCCGGGTTGCCACACCGTCCAGACTGCCCAGGGGATCGTCCAGAAAGTCGCCGCGGCGGCTGGCGGCCCAGTCGGCGAAGTTCAGTTCGCGTCCGATCACCTCGAACTTCTCCCCGGGGGGACCGCCCACGGGAACCTCCACGCCCTCGTTCTCCGTGAGGCTCACCGATTGCCCCGCCGAGGTGACTTCCACCTCACCGGAGTCGACGAGAAAGAGGCTCGACCCGTCGGCGCCGGCGTAGACGGTGACCTCCGTGCCGCGGATACCGGCAACCACGGAGCTCGTACCGATGCGCGGCTCGCCGCGGCCGGCGATGCGGTTGAAGCGGTAACGAACCGAACCGACGCTGTTGGACATGACCGTCTGCCGCTGTCCGTCAACCTCTACCTCGCGGATGGTGAAGACGGTGTCGGGATCCACCTGAATGGTGGAAGCGCTGCCCTGCTCCAGTTCCACGAAGTCGTTGCTGCCGGTGACGACGCTGTCGCCGGCGGCGAGGCTCATGCCGAAATCGAGCCAGTCGGTGGTGCCCTGCGGGGTGCGCAGTTCCGGCTCGCCTTCCAGATAGACCACCGAGGCGTCCTGGGCAAGGGCGGGTGCCGCTGCCAGGATTCCCAGGAGCGCCGCACACCCGAGAGCCCTGCGGGTTCGACCCGATCCCGTATGCGTTGTCTGCAACATACTCAGCCCTCCTGTGGTCCGGTGAAGCCGAAGATCATTGGTGTGCGCCGGACGCGGTCGCCGGTGACGATGAGGAACGTGCCGTGGGTTGTGGACACGCGGGCCAGGCCGGCGTCCTCCGGCGCGTAGCGCTCGAACCACACCCGGACCTCCATGGAGTCGGAAAACTGCCGGTAGGTCTCGTCGGTGACGGCGCCGAGGTCCTCGATGGTGGCGGCATCGAAGGTGAATCCGGCCTCGCGGAGGTTGGTCCACAGGGTGCGCACGTCGCGTTCGAGGACGATGATTTCGCCGTCCAGCAGGAACGGTCGCGCCGACAGCTCGACAAGACGGTCGATGTCCGCGGTGTTGAGTTCCTCCAGGAGGGCCTGGACGCGATTGTCGCGCTGTGCGACCGGGACGGTGGCGCAGGATGCCACGAACAGGGCGACGAACAGCGCCGCCGCCAGGGTTCTCAGTGAGCGTTTCATCTCCCTGAAAGGATAGACCGCCGCGAGGGCACTTTCAACCTCGGCGGGGATCAGTATGCATGGAGGCTGCGGTACAGGATGTTGACGCCGAACAGCGTGAACATCGCCGTGAGGTAGCCGACGACGGAGATGATGTGTGCCACCCGGCCCTGGCCCCAGCGTCGCAGACGCGCGTGGAGATAGATCGAGTACACGATCCAGGTCACGAGGGCCCACGTTTCCTTGGGATCCCACGCCCAGTAGCGCCCCCAGGCGATCTGCGCCCAGATGGCGCCGAAGATGAGCCCTCCGATCGTGAACAGGCCGTACCCCACGGCGATGCTGCGGTACACGAGACGGTCCAGCGGCGGCGAGTGACCGCGGAGCAGCCACACCGCACTGCCGACGAAAGCCACGGTAAAAAACGCCTCGCCCACGAACGCCAGGGCGATGTGCAGCGGCAGCCAGATGCTGCGCAGCGCCGGCATGACGGGTCCCGCCTCCGTGGATACGAGGGGTGAGGAGGCGATACCGACGAGGACCACCGCCACCAGCGTCGAGCCGAGGGTGACGCCGCGCGCGTGGGTGACGTCGGCGGCGTACACAGCGGGGGAGGTGTCGGGCGGGTGGGCGTCCGGGCGGGCGTCCGGGTGGGCGTCCGGGTGGGCGTCGCCGGCGGCGCGGGCCGCGTCGTCCGAGTGCCCTGCACCAGGCCGCCGGCGCCGGAGCTGCCCGGTCCCGACAACCAGGAGCAGGATCGCCGCAAAGAGCACCAGACTGTCGTACTGACTGAACATAGCGGGAAACCCGATGCGCAGGCTGCGCAGAGCCAGCACGAGGAGGAGCCCACCGGCGGTGGCGATCCGAACCCATCCGGAGAGGAGGTCCGCCCCGTCCCTGCCGCCGGCGCCGTCGCCAGCGCGAAGTACGAGAACGATGTCGGCGACCAGGGTGGCCGCCAGCACCGCCAGTGTTGCCAGCGTCACGATCTGCGTCATTCGGTCTCCTCCCGCAGGGCGCGGTCCAGGACGTACCACGCCAGCGCCACGGACATGATGATCGCCCCGACCAGAGCGATCACCGCGCCGGGATCGCGAACCACGGTCACGACCGTGCGGGGAATCTCCTCGATGCCGGTGACGGTGAGTCCACCGAGCGTCTGTCCCGCGGCCACCGGTCGCCGGTCCACGACCTCGTCGTTGCGATACCACACGAGGTCGAAGCCCGTCTCACCGCGCTCGAAGATGTAGACGTCTTCGCCGGCCTGGAATCCCTCGTGTTCCGCCACCGTGTATCGCCCGCCCCCGTCGTCCGAAAGTGTCAGGATCGATACGCGGTCCCAGGCGGTCTGATAGACGGTAAACCCGGCGACGCGAAACGGGCCGTTGACCCGCGTGTCCACCTGGGACACGTCGCCGGTTTGGGTGTCATGAACGGCGAAACGGGATACCCAGTTGTCGCCGGTCTGCGACGTCTCCTCCAGCGTGAGTTCGTACCGGCCGCGGACCGCAAACTGATCCCCCTCCGACAGCACCAGCGTCTGTTCCGTCCGCGCCAGCAGCGACCCGGCGGCACCGAGAAGCAGAATCAGGAGGCCGATATGGATGCCGTCGGGCATGTAGTCCCGAAGGTGCCGGTGGGAGTGAAACGCAAGCCGGTGACTCGTGCACGCCGCCAGATTGAGCCCGAACAGTACCATGAGTCCCAGAAATACCGGGGTCCGGAATCCCAGCGAGGAGGCTGCGGCGATGACGGCGTAGACGCCGCCGGCCACCAGGAGGCCAACGGTGAGACGGATCGAACGGACCGCGCGAAGCGGATCGCGAGGGGGGACCGGCATGCTCGCAGCTTAGTCGTCTGATGCCGCGCGGCGCAAGCGGGCGCGGGCGGGGCGCAGGCAGGTCCACGCAGGGCTCACGCAGCTCCACGCAGCTCGCGGACCGCTCCACGCGTACCGATGGCACCATCCGGGAGGAGTGAGTATGCTTGACGTGTCATGAATCGCTACGCGTACCTGGCTGCCCTCGCCGCGGGGCTGCTCCTTGCCGGCGTGACCGGACCGCTGCCGGCGCAATCTCCCGCCGACCCTGCCCCGCTCGCGTCAATCGTTGTCCAGCGCCCCACGGTCTACCCGGATACACGGGAATCGCGGTCACTGCTGGAGCGGGCGCTGGTGCAGGGGGCCGCCCACGCCGGCCGGACCCACCGGGAACTGGTCGTGTCGACGCCGTGGGCGCCTTCAGAACGAACAGTGCCGGACCCCACACCGGCGAGATCCTCCGATGAAGGGGGCGGCGGTACCGGCCGAGGCATTCCGGAGTACCGCGTTACGGTGAACGCGGTCAACGACGCCAATACGCCGACGATCTCGCTGACACTCGCCGGCACCGGATCGGTGGCGGGACAGTCGGCCGCCGGGATTCCGATCACACGACGGTGGGACGGCGACGTGTACCGCGAGGTGGCGCAGCAGATCTTCTATCTGTGGGCGCAGGCGCGGGGATTCCGGACCCTTGAGCACCGTGACCCGCCGGTGTTTGTCGACGAACTGAACCTGGCGGAACTGGTGGGGTCGACGCTGTCGGCAACCGGAGCAAATCTCTATCCGTACTCCGCCGCCCGCATGCCCGACGGCGGTGTTGTGGTCGGCGCAATCAGTCTCGCGGTGCATCTGGGACCGGATTTTCGCGTCGTGGATCTCCCGGGTCGCTCGCTGTTGGAGGGCGGAAACTACGCCTCCGCCATGACCGTGGCCGCAACCCCCGCCGGAACGGTCGTCACCAGGCCGTCCATGGGGCGCGACCTGTACGTCTATCGTCGCGGCGTCGCGGAACCGGAACGCATCCGCAGTCCCCTCACCGGTCAGGGAGCGATGGCGGCACTCCCGGACGGTTCCATCGTGGTGACAGACGTGGCGAATCGCCAGGCGATTCGGCTGGAGGGTCGATCCCGAACCCCACTTCCGCTCTATCAGGAAGACTACTCCTACATACCGGCGGTCGCCGCGGGACCGGAAGGCAACATATGGACGTTTGATACCAGTCAGCGTGTGGTTCAGATCTTCGCTCCCGACGGCACGTTTCTGGAATCGATCCTGCCGGCGATTCCGCTGGAACACGCCGCGGGGGTGCGGGCGATGACCGTGGGACCCGGCGGAGACATGCTGTTGCTCACCACCGGTGGGCTGTGGCGGCTCGATCGTTCCGGCGCGCCGGTGTGGTCGACGACGACGCTTGGTGATGGGAGTCAGAGCGGGTTGGGACAGATGATGGGCCTCAGCTGGGATCCGGAGATCGGTGCTATCTGGCTCGTGGACTACATGGGACAGCGCGTCATCAGGCTGCAGGAACCTGCCGATATCCCGGCTGGCGGTGACGCCACGTCCGCCGGGGCGGTGACCGATGGCGAGCGGCGCGCCCTGCGGACGTTCACCGATCGAATCCTGACGCTCAACCGCCGTCTGGAGGCGGCGACGGGTCCGGAGGCCCGCGGCGAGATCATCGCGGAGAAGGCGCGCCTCTACGAGGATCGCGGGGCCCTGGAAATGGCGCAGGCGCAGTGGCAACTCGTGCTCGACCAGGATCCGTTCCATCCCGACGCTCTCGATCGCATTGACGGCATCGAGGTGGCCCTCCTGCGCCGGGAAGCCGGCCGTCTGGACACGGCGGTCCGGCGCCTGCTCGATGAGTACGGGCGGGAGACGGCCCGCGACGACTACGAGCGCACGATCCGTGTCTACGAGCGTATCCTCAACCTCGCACCGGACGCCGACGATGTTCGCCGCGCCGAGGCATCGCTGGAAGCACGATTCGAGGAACGGGCCCGTCCCGCCGCGGAGTACGACCTGCGCGTGGCCGTGGAGGTAGACCAGCTCTTTCCGGTGCTGCTGGAACGGTATCGCAGGGAGGGCGCCGGAACGATCAGGGTCACCAACGCCGGCGCCGCCGGAGTGTCGGATCTTGCGGTGACCGTGGAGATTCCCGGGTTCACCGACGGTGCCGGAGATGTGCCGCTGCCGACCGACCTTGCCGCCGGAACCACCGTCGGTGGCGCGCTGCCGGTCCTTCTCAATCGAAGCGTCCTGGAACTCCAGGAGGATCTCAGCGTGCCGGTGATCGTGACGGCGACCTACACGGTCGACGGCGCCGCCGCGTCCACCACCAGCCGGGCCGAGACCACCCTGCACCGGCGCACCGCCCTGGTGTGGGATGATAGCGCCAAGCTCGCCAGCTTCGTGACACCCAATGAGGAGGTGATCGCCGGGTTCGCGCTCCGGAGCCTCTCATCGATGAACGCAGCCGCCGCCGACGGGGACGCGGAACACCTGGCGGCGTTGTCGCACCGCGTGTACCGGGCGATGCAGCTCGCCGATGCCCTGGGCAGCTACGGTATCACCTACGTCGAGGACCCCCGCAGCCCCTTCTCCGAGGTCCAGGGGCGCAGCACTGCCGTGGACACGATCCGTTTTCCGCGGACGACGCTCTACTATCGCAGCGGAGACTGCGACGATACCAGCGCGCTGCTCGCCTCCCTGTACGAGGCGGCGGGACTGGATACCGCCATCGTCACGACGCCGGGTCACGTGATGATCGCCGTGGACACGCGGGAACCGGTGGGCAATCGCTGGATCTACGAGACGGGAACCACAACGATGATCGAGCATGCCGGTACGCTGTGGCTGCCGGTGGAAACAACGATTCTGGATCGCGGATTTCCCAAGGCGTGGGAATCCGCCAGCAACCTGGTCTCCCGACACCGCGACGCCGGCGAGGTGGAGCTGCTCCCCATTCGCGACGTCCGGGACCGCTATCCGTCGCTGCCGCTCCCGTCGAGCTCGTTCGCGGTGACGGAACCGCCGGAGTCAACGCTGACGGAACGCGTCGACGAATCGGCGACCTACACCGCCGCCTTGCTCTACGAGAATTCCCGGGCGCAGCTGGAGAACCAGCTTGCCTCCCGCGCGGGAAGTCGGCGTATTCCCGTGCTCAACCGTCTTGGCGTGCTGCACGCGCGCTTTGGTCGCAGCGATCGCGCCCGCGCCGCGTTCGAGGAAGTGATTTCGCTGCGGAACGACTACCTGCCGGCGTTTGTGAACCTCGCAAACCTCGAGCTCCTTGACGGAGATCCCGCCGCCGCGCTGGACTGGCTCGACGAGGCGGAGCTGTTGCGCCCGGACTCCCCGGCGGTGATGGAACTGATGGCACGTGCGCTCGCCGCGGCGGGGTCCGGTCGTCAGGCACGGGAGTACGTCGCACGCCTGCGGGACCGCGATCCCGACCGTGCTCTCGCCCTGGCTGCACTGTTGCCGCCGTCGGGGCGCGCGGCACTGGACAGCGAAGGGACGGGGAGAGCATCCGCCGGTGGTGATCCGACGTCGCTCCTGCCGCCGGCGGAATGGCCGGTTGAGGAGCCGTAGCCACTTGCCGCTGCACCGCGGCGGCAGTTATTTCTGGTGTATGCTCACCTGGAACGACATTACGGCAATCGCCGAAAACGGAAACCCGGCGCCGGAGCGCAGGGTAACCAGGACCGACGAGGAATGGCGGGAGATCCTGACGCCCCAGCAGTTCGACGTGACCCGCCGCGCGGCTACCGAACGGCCCTTCAGTTCGGAGATGTGTTCGCGCTTTGAACCGGGCATCTACGCCTGCGTATGCTGCGGAGAACGACTCTTCGACGCGGACACGAAGTATGAATCCCATTCCGGGTGGCCGTCGTTCACCCAGCCGATCAGGGAGAACGCGGTGGCGTATCACATGGACCGGTCGCACGGCATGGTGCGGGTCGAGGCGACCTGCAACAGCTGCGGTGCCCACCTCGGGCACGTGTTCCCCGACGGACCGAAGCCCTCGGGACTCCGCTACTGCATGAACGCGCTGTCGTTGCAGAGAGTCGAGTAGGGCCCGTCCTCACCGATCGTTCGGATGCGCCCCCGACAGACCGATCCGGTCCGAAACCGCGCGCCAGAGGTCGCGATACGCCGTCATGGCGGCGCCTCCCCGCGGAATCTCGGAAAGGGGCCGGCGCTCGGCGCTCATTCGTTCGACCACCGACGCGTAGGGAATCACCACCGGAATGATGCGGTCCTGCAGCGTCGGACGATCCCGCCAGGCTGACGAGCGGTCTCCGTCCACCAGTTCACGGTGCAGCTTCCGGCGCCGATCGACCATTGCCCAGAACCCGATCACGGGGACCGGCGGGCGCTTTTTGCCGCCGGTCTTGCGGTCGACGAACTCACACAGAACCGAGAAGCTTTCCAGCGCCAGCGGTGCAGGAACGACCGGCGACAGAACCAGGTCCGCCGTACGAAGGATCGTCTCACTCTCGAGATTGAGGCCCGCAGGCACGTCCGCCACGACCAGGTCATAGGACCGGCCCAGGCGGCCCAGCAACGACCGCAACGCCTCGGGACCGTCCTTGTGGTCCGCAATCAGCTGCGGCAGCTTGCGGAACGAGAGCGACCCCGGCAGCAGGTCGAGATTCGGACGCCCGGTGTCCACCACGGAACCGACGGCGGATTTCCGTCCCCGGGCCACGTCCTTGGCCGATGGCCCTCCCGAACCGGAATCGACACCGAGGAGGTACCCCGCCGATCCCTGCGCGTCCAGGTCCGCCAGCAGCGTGTGCCGACCGGCGCCGGCGGCGAGATCCGCCACGTTGACGGCTGTCGTGGATTTTCCCACACCGCCCTTGAGGTGTGCGATTGCGATCAGTTTCATCGGTTCCCCCGGTCTTTCATGGTACCGCGGTCGCGGCGGGTCCGCCAGGTCGCGGCCCGTACGCGTCCTCGTGCCGCGCCCTGTGGATTCGTGTATAGTTCCCCGGTGATTCTCTACGCTGTTACCCTGTTCGGTGGGCTGATCGTGCTGGTGTGGAGTGCGGACCTGTTTGTCCGTGGCGCCGCCGGCACCGCCCGGGCCCTCGGCATGACGCCGCTCCTGATAGGAATGCTCGTTGTGGGCTTCGGTACGTCCGCGCCGGAGATGCTGATCTCCGCGATTTCCGCGGCCGACGGCGCCTCCGGCATCGCCCTGGGTAACGCATGGGGGTCGAATATCGCGAACATCGCGCTGATCCTCGGCGTGAGTGCGCTCGTGCGACCGGTGGGCGTTCGATCCCGGGTCCTGCGTATCGAACTGCCGCTGCTGTCGGCTGCAACCGCGATCGCCGCGCTGCAGATCCTCGACGGAACGATCGGGCGGTGGGACGCCGGTGTGCTGTTGCTGGGGATTGCGGCGTTTGTCGGCTGGTCGATCCACCGCGGACGATCGGGACAGCCGGACTCCCTGGCGGCGGACGTGGTGGCAGACGCGCCGGGAGAAGAGATGCCGCTGCGATCGGCGGTGGTGTCGCTCGTTGCCGGTCTGCTTCTCCTGGTTGCGAGCAGCCGTGTCCTGGTCTGGGGCGCCGTCGGTATCGCCACCGCCGCCGGAGTCAGCGACCTGGTGATCGGACTCACCGTCATCGCGGTGGGCACCTCGCTTCCCGAACTTGCCTCGTCGATCGCGGCCGCCCGGCGCGGTGAAGATGACATCGCCCTCGGCAACGTGATCGGGTCCAACCTGTTCAACACCCTCGCCGTGGTGGGCCTCGGCGCGATCATCCGCCCCATCGCGGTGGAGCCGGTGGTCCTCACCCGCGATCTTCCGGTGATGGCAGGTCTCACGCTCGCGCTCTTCGCCGTCGGTATCGGCCACAGTGGACGCCCGGGCCGGATCAACCGCCTGGAGGGAGCGACACTCCTCGCGGTGTACGCCGTCTACATGGTTCTGGTCGCGCGCAGCGTGATGGGGGCGTAAAAAAAACGGCGACCCGCGCAGCACACAGCGCGGGTCGCCGAAGGAACATCCAGTGAGAACCGCCGTCGTCAGGCGTTCTGCCCCTTGTTCTTGGTGATGACGTCGAAGAATACGGCGATGAGCAGTACGACGCCCTTGATCGTCTGCTGCCAGTCGACGCTGACACCCATGATCGACATTCCGTTGTTCAGAACACCCATGACCAGACCACCAACGATCGCACCGATAACGGTACCAACACCACCGGTGGCGGAGGCGCCACCGATAAAACACGAGGCGATCGCGTCGAGCTCGAACATCGTTCCCGCTTTCGGCGTCGCGGCGTTGAGGCGACCGGCCACAACCAAACCGGCGAGGGCCGCCATGAGGCCGTTGTTCATATACACCATGAACAGGACGCGCTCGGTCTTCACGCCGGAGAGTTTCGCCGCCTTGGCGTTTCCGCCGAGGGCGTAAATGTGGCGCCCGAAGATCGTGTTCTGCGTCAGGAACGTGTAGAACGTGACCAGACCCAGCAGGAGAATGAGGACGATCGGGATACCGTTGTAGTCGGCGAGGCTAAATGTGAGCAGGTTAACCGCGAGGACGATAAACCCGATGCGCAGCGCCTCGATCCACCCCGGCGGCACCTCGAACCCGTACTTGACCTTGTCCTTCCGCGATCGCAGCAGCAGGACCACGAAGATCGCGGACAGGATCAGGCCGAAGACCAGTGCAATCGTGTTGAACGAACCGATGCGGATATCACGTCCGGGAAGGTAGCCCGCGGCGATCGCCTGAAAGCTCTCGTCGAACGGCGCCTTGGTCTGACCCTTCAGGATGACCATGGTAAGGCCGCGCCAGATGAGCATACCGCCGAGGGTCGTGATGAACATCGGGATCTTCATGTATGCGATGAGGTACCCGTGAAACGCCCCGACCGCGGCTCCGATCAGCAGCGCCGCCACGATCGTGACTCCGACGGGAACGTTCCAGTCGACCATCATGACGGCGGATACGGCGCCGACGAAGGCGACCACAGAACCGACCGACAGGTCGATTCGTCCCGTGATGATGACCAGCAACATACCGGTGGCGAGGATCAGAACGTAGGAGTTCTGGAGGACCAGGTTGTTGACGTTCATGGGACGGAAGAGAATTCCGCCGGTCGTAAGCTGGAACAGCACCATGATCAGAACGAGGGCCATCACCATTCCGTTCTGTCGGATGTTGTTCCGGAAATAACTGACAAGCTGATTCACAACTACTCCTTTACCAGCTGTTTTTGGTGGGTCATGATCGTTTTCATGATGCTCTCCTGGGACGCTTCCTCCCGCGTGAGAACGCCGGCGATCTCCCCGCCGTTCACCACGTAGATCCGGTCGCACATTCCCAGAAGCTCCGGCATTTCGGAACTGATCATCAGGATGCCCTTGCCCTCGGCGGCGAGCTTGTTGATGATCGTATAGATTTCGTACTTGGCGCCGACGTCGATACCGCGGGTGGGTTCATCGAGCAGCAGGACCTCGGGTTCGGCCATGAGCCATTTGCTCAGAACCACCTTCTGCTGATTGCCGCCGGAGAGGGTCTGAACGACCTGGTCGAGGCCCCGAGACCGCACCGACAGGCGCTTGCGGTACGCCTCCGTCTGGACGATCTCCTCGTTGGAGTTGAGCACCCCACCGTTGGCGACCCGTTTGAGGTTCGCCAGGGAGATATTGTTTTTCACGTCCTGGATCAGCACGAGCCCGTAGGTCTTGCGGTCCTCGCTGACGTAGGCCACTCCCTTGTCGATCGAATCGGCGACATCGCGAAGTTCGATCTCCTCGCCGTTCTTGAAGATTCGACCGGAATGTTTCTGTCCGTAGGATTTCCCGAAGAGGCTCATCGCGATCTCGGTCCGTCCGGCGCCCATGAGGCCGGCAAACCCGACCACCTCACCGCGACGGATGAAGAAATTGACGTTGTTCACAACCCGACGGTGCTCCTGCTGCGGGTGATACACCGTCCAGTCCTCGACCCTGAATACCTCGTCGCCGATCTCGTGATCTCGCTCGGGCCAGCGGTCGGTGATTTCGCGACCGACCATGCCCTTGATGATGCGGTCCTCGTGAAAGGCATCGCGCCCGCGGGTGAGCGTCTCCACGTTCTTGCCGTCCCGGATCACGGTGATGCGGTCGGAGATGCGCTCGACCTCGTTCAGCTTGTGACTGATGAGGATCGACGTGACCCCGTGGGATTTCAGGTCCTCGAGAAGATCCAGGAGACGGTTGGATTCCTCGTCGTTGAGCGCCGCTGTGGGCTCGTCGAGAATCAGCAGTTTGACGTCCTTGGCCAGCGCCTTGGCGATCTCGACCAGCTGCTGCTTTCCGACGCCGATGTTACGGACGAGCGTGTTCGGGTGTTCGTCCAGTCCGACCTTCTTCAGAAGCTCGTGGCTGCGGCTGACGGTTCGGTTCCAGTTGATGACACCGGAGGACGCCTGCTCGTTTCCGAGGAAGATGTTCTCTGCTATCGACAAATGGGGAATAAGCGCCAGTTCCTGGTGGATGATGACGATACCGACCCGCTCGCTGTCCTTGATGTCGTTGAAGGAGACTTCCTGTCCCTGAAACAGGATCTGCCCCTCGTACTCGCTGTGGGGAAACACACCGGAGAGTACGTTCATCAGCGTTGATTTTCCGGCGCCGTTCTCCCCGACCAGGGCGTGGATTTCATCGTCCTCAACCGACAGGTCGACACCATCGAGGGCGGTGACGCCGGAGAACCTCTTTGTGATTCCCCGCATCTCAAGTACTACATCTGCCATGGTCCATTGTACTCCTTGGTGGGGTGATACGCGACGAAGAAAATGGCCGACGGCCCGGACCCTCGGGCCCGGACCGCCGGCCGATGCACACTGCGTGCGTCTACAGCCCCAGGTCTTCCCGGGTGTAGTAGCCGCTGTCGATGAGAACCTCTTCCCAGTTGTTGATGTCAACCGACACCGGAGACTCGAGGTACGACGGAACAACGAACACGCCGTTGTCGTAGGTCTCGGTGTCGTTGATCTCGGGCTCGGTGCCCTGAAGAACGGCGTCGACCATGTTCGCGGCGCGATCCGCCAGGACACGGGTGTCCTTGAAGACCGTGGAAGTCTGCTCGCCGGCGAGGATCGATTTCACCGAGGGAACCTCGGCGTCCTGACCGGTCACGATCGGCAGCTCCTTGCCGCCTTCGCCGTATCCAACGCTCTTGAGCGCCGAGAGGATACCGATGGACAGACCATCGTAGGGCGAGAGCACCGCGTCAACTTCGCGATCGGTGTAGTACGCCGCGAGGATGTTGTCCATGCGCTGCTGCGCCGTGGCACCGTCCCAGCGGAGAGTGGCGACCTGATCGAAATCGGTCTGGCCACTGGGTACGACGAGCTGACCGTTGTCGATGTACGGCTGCAGCTCGCTCATGGCGCCGTCAAAAAAGTAGTACGCGTTGGTGTCGTCGGGGGATCCGGCGAACAGCTCGATGTTGAACGGGCCCGCTCCGGACTCGAGATCGAGGGCGTCCACGATGTATCCACCCTGGAGCACACCGACCTGGAAGTTGTCGAAGGTGGCGTAGTAGTCGACGTTGGGCGTGTTGATGATCAGGCGGTCGTAGGAGATGACCGACACGTCGTTGTCCGCGGCCTGCTGCAGCACGTTCGTGAGGGATGCACCGTCAATGGCGGCGATCACCAGCACGTCGGCGCCCTTCACGATCATGTTTTCGATCTGGGAGACCTGGGCATCGATGTTGTCTTCGGCGTACTGGAGGTCCACACGGTAGCCGCGCTCCTCGAGCGCCTGCTTCATGTAGTTACCGTCCTGGATCCAGCGCTGAGACGACTGGGTCGGCATCGCTACGCCGACGAGAGGAGCATCACTTTCGCCCTGTCCACTGGCGAAGACTGAACCGACGGCGACCAGTGCGAAGAGCACCAGCACAAACACAGAACTCAATCTCTTCATCTGAGTCCCTCCTTATTGGGTTTCCGGCGGGAACGGCGAACGCCGTCCGGCCGCAGTGATGTGCGTTATCGTTAACGCACCTGTTATTTCTGAGCGTAGCACCGGTTCCGGCAGCGGTCAATGAAAAACTTCAGCCGAACGATCCGGAATCCCGGGCGCGACCGTGGACCGGTCGCCTATTTCTGTCCGTAGTAGGCGTTTGTCCCGTGTTTTCGGAGCCAGTGCTTTTCGGTGAGGTGTTCCGGTGCCGCGGCCAGACCGGGGCGAAGAGCCTCCGACTCGAGCGCCATTCCCGCCACCGCCTCCAGGACGATCGCGTTGTCCACCGCCGCGGCGGCGTCGGCACCCCACGCGAACGGACCGTGGCTAGCGACCAGGACACCCGGGACCGCTGCCGGGTCGATGCCCCGGGACCGGAACGTCTCGACGATGACCAGACCGGTGTTGAGCTCGTACGCCGTCGCGACCTCCTCCGCGGTCATCGGCCGGGTGACGGGTATCGCGGACCGGAAGTGGTCGGCGTGAGTGGTTCCCAGGATCGGAATGTCCCGCTGCGCCTGGGCCCAGGCGACGGCGCGGGCACTGTGGGTGTGGACCACCGCCCCGGCGGAGGGAAAGGCGCGGTAGATCTCGAGATGTGTCGCGGTATCCGACGACGGCCGGAGAGTGCCCTCCACGACTTCGCCGGTTTCGATCGACACGAGGACCATCGCCTCGGCATCCAGGGCGTCGTAGGACACGCCGCTGGGTTTGATCGCCATGACCGGCTCCGACGGGTGCCGGACGCTGGCGTTTCCCCACGTCAGCAGCACCAGGCCCGCCTCGACGATCGCCCTGTTGGCCTCGAGAGTGGCCGTCTTGAGTTCGTGTATGGTCATCGAGTCCTCCTCGCGCGTCGGTTCGATCGCGTGCGGTAACGATAACGCAGGTCGGCTCCCGTGTAAACGCATACCGCATGTGTATGCGGCAGCCCGCTGCGGCGGCAGTGCTCTACCTGCCCCTGTGGGGCATGACGTCGGAGCTCCCTCCGCGGGCACGCATCGCGTGCGCTCAACGTCTACCACTGCGAGTTCTGCGGCGGGCGGCCTCCGCGGGCGCGCATCGCGCACCCTGTGTGTCGCACCGTCAGAAAACCGGTAACACGCGCCCGTACGGAGCCGGAACGGAGGGCCAATTCTTTGTTGACAGCAGCGAGAAGGCGCCCATACAATTGCGTTAACGATAACGCACAGGCGGCGACACTTGGCTACGGCACCGGACACCAACAAAATGAACATCATGGGACGTGCGAAGACAGCCACAATGAAGGACGTCGCCCGGGAGGCCGGCGTGTCGATCGGTACGGTGGACCGCGTTCTCCACAACCGCGGGCGTTTCTCCGAGGAGACCGCCCGGCGCGTGCGGGACGCCGCGGCCCGGCTCGAATTCCAACCCAACCTCGTTGCGAGCAACCTGAAGAAGGCGCAGTGGCGGACGATGATGGTCGTGCTGCCCCACCCGCATCAGGACGGAGGCTTCTGGGAGCTGGTGGTCTCGGGAATCAACCGGGCGGTGCAGCAGCTTGCCCACCACTACATCCGCGTTCGTTTCGCGCACTACGACCGATTCCAGCCGGAAACCTTCAGCCGGATCGCGTCCCAGATCGAGGAGGCGTTCGGCGAGCAGGAATCGTTGGAGGGCGTTCCCGACGAGGAATACGCCGGGGTCATCCTGGCACCGACGCTGCAGTCACTGTCCGCCGACCTGGCCCGGCACGTGGCACCGGTCCCGGTGGTCGTTCTCGACGGAGAGCTTCCGGATGTGGATCTGCTGTGCTCGATTTCCCAGGAAAGCTACGAAAGCGGGCTCCTGGCGGCGAAGCTGCTCCACCTGATGGCGGGATCCGGACGGTTCGCGTCCGTCGTGGTTGGCCAGGACGACTACCACCTGATGCGACGCCGCGCGGGATTTGAGGACTATTTCTGCGAGGCCGCCACCACCGAGCGCATCGAAGCGACTTCAGAACGCCGCCTCCGGGAGATCGTCCGCGACCGGATGTCCCGCACGCCGCCCCTCGACGGATTATTCGTCACAAACGCCGCCGCCCACGCCGTGATCGAGTCGATCGGGAACGCGCTGCAGGACACAGCCGGCGGTTCGCCTGTTTCCGTGCCGCCGATTGTGGGCTACGACCTTTTGGCGGAGAATATCGCCTGCCTCAGGGCGGGATCGCTGTCGTTTCTCATTAACCAGCAACCTGAAAACCAGGGCTACCAGGCCGTGTACGCCCTATATCGTCACGCCGTTCTGAAAGAACGCGTGGAACCCCAAATTCGGATACCGGTCGATCTGGTGACACGGGAAACACTCCAGTTCCATCAGATCTCACCGATTCCGGCGAAAGGATAGTCTCATGGAACTCTGGATGTACGCCGGGAGTCAGCACCTGTACGGACCTGGTCCGCTCAAGCAGGTTGCGGAACACGCCGCCGAGATTGCGCGGGGCCTGGACGGTGCCCCCGCGATTCCCCACAAGGTTGTATTCAAGTCGGTCCTGACCACGGCGGAGGAGATCACATCCGCGGTCCAGGAAATCAACGGCAGCTCCGAATGCGTCGGCGTCGTCCTCTGGATGCACACCTTTTCGCCGGCCAAGATGTGGATCGCCGGACTCTCGCGACTGCAGCGGCCGATTCTCCACTTTCACACGCAGTACGGCCGCGACATTCCCTGGGACTCGATCGACATGGACTTCATGAATCTGAACCAGACCGCCCACGGCGGCCGCGAGTTCGGCTACATGATGACCCGCATGGGCATTCCGAGAAAGGTCGTCGTCGGCCACTGGAAGAGCGAGCAGGCGCATCAGCGCATCGGCGCCTGGGCCCGCGCCGCCGCCGCCCACGCCTCGATGCAGGGTGCCCGGATCGCCCGTTTCGGTGACAACATGCGCAACGTGGCGGTCACCGAAGGTGACAAGGTGTCGGCTGAGATGACCTTCGGGTACTCCGTGAACGGATACGGCGTCGGCGACCTCGTCGAGCGGTTTGATGCCGCCTCCGACGCCGACATCGATCGCCTGGTGAAGCAGTACCTGGACGCCTACACGGTCGCCGACGAACTCAAACCGGGCGGCGCGGCCCATGACTCGCTCCGCTACGCGGCACGCCAGGAGATCGGCCTGCGGTCGTTCCTCGAGGACGGGGATTTTGTGGCCTTCACCGACACCTTCGAGAACCTGCACGGGTTCGAACAGCTCCCGGGACTGGCGGTTCAGCGGCTGATGGCGGACGGCTACGGCTTTGGTGCCGAGGGCGACTGGAAGACCTCGGCCCTGCTGCGGGCGATGAAGGTGATGGCCGAGGGACTCCCCGGTGGGACCTCGTTCATGGAGGACTACACGTACCACTTTGAACCCGGCCGCGAACGGGTACTCGGTTCTCACATGCTCGAGATCTGTCCCACCATCGCCAGCGGAAAGCCGTCACTGGAGATTCATCCCCTCGGTATCGGTGGAAAAGCGGACCCGGTCCGGCTCGTGTTCGATTCACCGGCGGGACCCGCCCTCAACGCCTCGGTGATCGATCTCGGCGGCCGGTACCGGCTGCTGGTCAACGAGGTTGAGGCGGTGACGCCCGACGCCCCGCTGCCCAACCTGCCGGTGGCGCGAACCGTATGGGTGCCGGCCCCCAATCTGGAGGTCGCTGCGGCGGCGTGGATCTACGCCGGCGGCGCCCACCACACCGGGTTCAGTCAGCAGGTGACCACCGAAATGCTCGAGGACTACGCCACCATGGCGGGGATCGAGCTGACGGTCATCGACAAGGGAACCGACCTTCGGCGGTTCCGGCAGGAACTGGCCCTCAGCGACATGTACTGGGCATCCCGGTAGGGTTTCCCGCGGCGCCCCTTGAGGGGTGCCGCTCCCCGGGGGCATTCCCCGGGGGACGCCGCCAATACGGCGGCGCGCGACCCGGCCCATCGGTCGCGGGAATCCACGATCGGCCCGTGCGCGGCCGTCCGTACGGGTGTACACTGCCCTGAGAACGATTGCATATTCCCCTGAATCTGGAGGTAGACGATGGCAGCAGCATACGATCCTGCGGGACTGATTGCCGAGGGAGGCGCCGTACTCGGCGTGGAACTCGGATCTACCCGTATCAAGGCGACTCTGATCGGTCCCGATTTCCGCCCCCTGGCGGCGGGATCCCACGGGTGGGAGAACCGTCAGGAAGACGGCGTCTGGACCTATCCCCTGGATGAGGTGTGGACAGGACTCGCCGCCTGTTTCGCCGACCTCGCCGGGGATGTAAAGCGGCAGTACGGTACCGCCGTGTCGCAGGTTGCGGCGGCGGGTTTCAGCGGCATGATGCACGGCTATCTGGCCTTCGACGAGGCCGGTGAACTCCTGGTGCCGTTCCGTACGTGGCGCAACAACATCACGGGGCAGGCATCCGAGGAACTCGGCTCGCTGTTCGGTTTTCCCATTCCGCAGCGCTGGAGCATCGCTCACCTGTACCAGGCGATCCTCAACGGCGAAGAGCACGTCCCCCGGATTCGCCGGATCACCACCCTCGCGGGGTACGTACACTGGAAACTCACCGGCGAGTTCGTCCTCGGTCCCGACGAGGCCTCCGGCATGTTTCCGGTTGATCCGTCGACGCTACAGTTTGACGCCGGCATGATCGCGGCGTTCGACAAACAGGTTGCGAACCGCGCGCTCCCGTGGAAACTGGCCGATATTCTTCCCAAAATCGTGCCGGCCGGCGACGTTGCCGGCTCCCTGACGAAAGAGGGGGCCGGACTCCTGGACACTACGGGGACCCTGCAGGCGGGAATCCCGCTGTGTCCGCCGGAGGGTGACGCCGGCACCGGCATGGTGGCAACCAACAGCGTCCGGCCCCGGACCGGCAACGTCTCTGCAGGTACCTCGGTCTTCGCGATGCTGGTACTCGAGCGGTCGCTCAAGGCGTTTCATTCGGAGATCGACATCGTCCTCACACCGGACGGCAGCCCCGTGGGCATGGCGCACTCCAACAACTGCACCTCCGATTTCGACGCCTGGATGAACCTCTTCGGTGAGGCCGCCCGGACGCTGGGCGCGGATGTCGACACCGGCGAGGTGTTCGCACGCCTCATGCCGCTCGCGCTCGAGGCGGATGCCGATGCCGGTGGTCTGGTATCGATCCCCTACGTCTCCGGGGAGCACGTCACCGGGTTCGGCGAGGGACGGCCGCTCTTCGCCCGCGGCACGGGAGCGACGTTCTCCCTGGCGAACTTCGTCCGGGCGCATCTGTTCTCCGCCCTGGCGGCGATGCGAACGGGACTCGATATCCTGACCCGGGACGAGGGCGTTGAGGTCGAGGAGATTCGCGGCCACGGCGGGTTCTTTAAGACCCCCGGCGTGGGACAGCGGATCATGGCGGCGGCGACCGGCTCGCGCTGCAGTGTGATGGAAACCGCCGGGGAAGGTGGCGCCTGGGGTATGGCGCTGCTCGCCGCGTTTGCGGTCTGGAACCCGGACAACGCCGGACTTCCCGGTTTTTTGGATCGGGTGTTCGCGGACAGTACCGGAAGCACGGTGGAACCGAACCCCGCCGATGTGGAAGGGTTCAACCGGTATTTTGCCCGCTACCGGGCGCTGCTCTCCGCGGAACGCGCCGCGGTCGAGGAGCTCGAATAGGGCGCTCTCTGCCCATCCCCACACCCGGGCGTCTTGCAGGAGGCGCCCGGGCTCCCTACAATCGTCCTCCGCCATGATCCATCGTACCCGCTCACTGATGCGAGACGTTCTGGTTCGGACGCTCGCCGTCGGCATCGTCGTCACGATCGTTTTGTCCGCGGCCGCGTACCTCACGACCTACACCCGCCGTACCAGAGAAACGCTCAGCGTCCTGCGGCAGCTCGTCTCGGAGCGGGTTGAACGCGAGACCGCGATCTTCAGCCTGGCCAGGGACAATCTAAACGTCTTTCGCGACGCGTTTCTCCGCCTGTACCTGGATGACAGAGTCTCCGTCAGCGACGCCGATTTCGACCGGCTCTACATCCGCGGCGATGACGGCGCCGTACGCATGCGGCGGAAGTTCTTCGACGGCGTGTACGATACGAGCGGCCATTTCCGGTACGGCGTGTCCAGCTTTATCGGCAACAACCAGCCGGTGGACGACGCTGACTTCAGGCGCCGGCTGGTGCTTTCATACCGCCTTCTTTCCCAACTGGGACCCGGGTTCCAGACCCGTTTCGCGAACACCCACGTGTCATTCCCGGAGAACGCGATCACCCTGTTCTGGCCCGACGTTCCCTGGGGGCTGCAGGCCCGTGCCGACCTCCCCATGAACGAACTGGGCGTCATCGCTGCAACTCTGCAGGATCGCAATCCGGAACGGGAGCCCGTCTGGACCGGCCTGTATTTCGACGACACCGCCGACGAGTGGATGATCACCTACGAGGTGCCGGTGGATCACGACGGACGGCACCTGATCAATCCGAGCCACGACGTACCGCTAACCGATCTCATGACGCGACTGCGGTCGGGACGGGCCCGGGCGGGCTACGCGTTTCTTATGCGTGAGGACGGGTACCTCGTAGCGAGGCCGACACCGCCCTCGGAAGATCAGAAGTGGGTGGGTCAGCTTTCGTTCGATGAAATCGGAGACCCCGCGATCGTTCGATCCTACGAGGCGATCCGGTCCGCCCTGAACGATCACCCGGCTGCGCTGGAGAACGACGGTACGATCGTTGTGGACAACGCCGAGGACGATGCATATCTCACCGTGGGACGCCTGGAGGGCCCCGACTGGTGGTTCGTGGACGTGTATCCGAAATCCGAGATCCGCGCCGCAGCGCACCGGGCGGCGCTTGAGCGCCTCGGGGAGAGCGTGATTCTCCTGGTCGTCCTCATGCTCGTGTTTTTCGTGCTTGTACGACGCCGGGCGGCGCGACCGCTGGCCCAACTCAGGACCGCGGCGGAGTATCTGGGTGAGGCGCGGTTCGCCGAGGTCGCCCACGGCGACGTCCCTCTGCCTCGGGATCTGGACAACGAAATCGGTCTGACCGCGCGTCGGTTTTACGAGATGTCGGCGCGAATTCTCGATGCAAATCGCGAAATGGAACGCGTCGTCGAAGAACGGACCCGGGAACTCCTGACCGCCAATGAAGCGCTTCGGGAACTGAGCATTCTCGACGGACTCACCGGAATCCACAATCGACGCGCGTTCGATCGGGACCTGTCCGCCCTCGTCCGGGAGGCAGTGGCCGGGACCGGTTCCTTCGGTCTCATCATGATCGATCTCGATCAGTTCAAGCTGTTCAACGATTCCCACGGACATCAGGAGGGAGACGAGGCGCTCGTGCGGGTCAGCACCCGCGTGGCCGAGGTCATCCGACGGGAGGATCGCGTGTACCGCTACGGGGGAGAGGAGCTCGCCGTGCTCTGTCCGGACACAGACCTCACCGCCACCACCGCCACGGCCGAGCGGATCGTTCGCCAGGTCTCTACCCTGGAGGTTCCGTTTCCCGAGAGCGTGCACGGCGTGGTGACCGTCAGTGCCGGGGCCGCGGCGTGGACCGGGGAACTGAGCACCCCCGGAGAGATCGTTAAGTCCGCGGACACGCGACTCTACGCCGCCAAGCAGGCGGGACGGAACCGCGTCGGCGGCTGATTCGCCGCAGTCCGGACCCCGAACGCCGGACGCCGTCACCATATCCTTCACAGAATCTTCACCGAATCCTCCAGCTCTCAACACGATCGGGCCGTACTGTGTGGTCATGAAACGAACACGAACGGTGATTCTGCTGACCCTGTTGGTCGCGGGCACCGGAATCGGAACGGTGAGCGCCCAGGAAGCGGACCTCGAACGGCTGCTTTCCGTATCCAGTGGCCTCTCCGCCGACGATCCCACGGCGATCACGTCGTGGACGCGCGGGGCACAGCTGCATCGCGTCCTCGGCTACGCCACCATGGCGGGCGTCGCGACCACCGGATTGCTGGGTTGGCTGTACCCGGGGGAACTCCACGGCGCCGCCGCCCTCGGGACCACCGGTCTGGCGGTCGCGTCCACCGCGGTCGGCATCAACACCTACATTCGTGATCGTTCCATCCCCCTCGGCCACGTGGCGCTTACATCGCTGGGAACACTCGGGTTCATCGCGAACATGATGATCGAGCCGGGCGAGTCCGACGAGGGCGGAGATGGAAACGTACAGCTCCACCGCTGGGTGGGGACCGGCGCCAGCGCCGCGTTTGCCCTGGGCGTAGCGTGGGTCATCGCATACTGATCACACACGGGAGAAGGAGAAGGATATGAAACGGACAATGATGCTGAGTGCACTGCTTGTGCTGATCGCGGCCACCACGTTTGCGGCCTCCAACCAGGACTACCTGGTTGTCTACGACGGGCGAACCTCCACCAACGGCCACGCGATCCAGTTTCTCAACGACTACGTGCAGCGACACGGGGGCTACCACATGCATATCATGTCGGCGAACCAGGCTGGGGGAGTCAATCCCGCCGACTATCGTGCGGTGGTCGTTCTCAACACCGGCCGCACCTCCGGAATGGACCCCGCGTTCACGCCGATCGTCGATCGTCGATCAGTGGCAGAGCCAGGTGTCGCTTGTCACTGTCAACCTCGAGAGCCGACGGCGGACCACCGCGGTGGAGACCAACGGCGTCGACGCCGTGACGGCGGCGACCCAGTGGCGTGGCACCGGTCTTTTCGGCGGGACCAACGACGTGTACCAGATGCACCTGCAGTGGGCACAGTTCGTCCTTGACGCCCTCGACAGCGCCGGACAGGGAGCGTGACCATGCTGACGTTGCTGGTGCTGTACCTTGTTGTACCGGCGGCTCAGGTCGCCGTGTTCCTGGCCAATCAGTGGGCCTACGGTCCGGTCATGGCCCTGGATTTCGCCGCATCGATCACCGCCGTACACTGGATGCTGGCAAACGCGATCGTCGCCGCCAAGGTTCCGGTGCTGCAGCGTCTCATTCCGTACGACCAGCGGATTCGCTTCCACGTCCTGTCGAGCATCGGCCTAATGATCGCGATCGCGTGGCATGGAATCTTCAAGACCGCCACCGGCGCGTACTTCAACGCCGTAACCTGGGCGCTCCTGGTGATGGTAACCGGGTTCTTTGCCGTCGCGATCCTGTGGATTCCGGTCCCCGGGTTCCGGCGAATCCGCAGCCTTCTGCAACGCGCCGCACGACGTACCAATGCCGCGGCCTACGACCGGTCGAAGTTCGTTCACCGCATCCTGATGCTCTCGGTGACGACGCTGCTGTTCCTGCATATCACCTCCGCCGGCGTGTTCGCCACCGTTCCCCCGGCCTCCGCTGCCGTGTACTTCGTCATGTTCGCTCTGGCGTGGAGCCTGCCGATCCTGTCGGCGATGGGTGCCTTCCGAAAACGGGCGACGGTCACCGCGGTGACCCGGCACCACGACATAGTGAACGTGGAACTGGAGCCTACGGGGCGCTACTCGTATCGCGCGGGGCAGTTCGCATTCCTCCGGTCCCGGAACGCCAACGGCAAGATCGAGGAACACCCGTTCTCGTTTCTGTCGGTGCCGCATGAGGGCACGATCCGCTTCGGGATTCGTATGAGCGGGGATTTCACCAACCACATTGCGAATCTGCAGGTGGGGGAGACAGTTGAAGTCAGCCGGCCGTTCGGCAACTTCCGTCCCCGCCGGCACGAGCAGATCTGCCTGATCGGCTCGGGTGTCGGCACGGTTCCCATCGTGAGCCTGCTGAAAGAGATCGCCGCCGCCGGCGAGGCGCGCTCCGTCCTGGCGTTCCTTGCCGTGGACCGGCGCGAGCAGATCCTGGATCACGACCAGCTCGCCGAAATCCACCGTGCCGCGGAGGGACTCGACATCCGCCTCCTCGTGTACGACGAGGACGGGATCCGGTTCTCGGAGGAGTTCTTTCGCCGGGAGATCCCGGACCCCGAGCACTACTCGTACTACCTGTGCTCGTCGCCGCGGGTTCGCTCGGTGATCACCGACGCCCTGGCATCGCTGGGTGTCACCCGCAGCAACGTCACCTTCGAGGCGTTTTCCCTGGGGTAGGAGGGGCCGGGAACGCGGGCACGACGACGCTGCGCCACGCCCGATCCATCATCTCCGACGCGGAAGGAACGCGCGTCGGAGCTCCGCCAGACCGGTGCCGAACATGTCGCGAAGGATGCGGTCGGTATCCTGGTACGACAGGTCGAACGTTTCCACGATCGAGCTGAACATCCGGACCAGGATTCGTCGGCGACTGGACCGAAGACGATAGCGCTGAATTCGAACGGACAGACCCACCGCGTACACCAGTATCACGGCGGCCTGAATCACGGTGGCGGGCGAAAACGGTGCTTCCAGCACCGCCCCGCGTATCGAAAGAGCCGGGGCAACAGCGACGATCGCGACAGCCGCGGAGGTCATCACCAGGAGTGAGGAAACGAGCTCCAGCCCGTGTCGTCTCATGACCAGGACGCGCAGCGCCCGGTAGGTGCCGGCCCCGCACGCCGCAAAGGCGCGCCTGGTCAGATCCGCCGCGCGATCGAAATCCACAGAGGCCGTACCCCGGTCACCGGCGGGAGCCGAACGGGAGGGCACGAGGTCAAGCGCCTCCTGGAAATACTGCAGTACCTGCGTCGACGGCACGCCGTTCAGGGATCCCGCCTGCGAGATCCGGTGATAGAAATACTTGGTCAATTGCGGGAGCGGCCGGTCGAACCGTTCGGCCAGAGTCGCAAGCGTCCCCGCGAACAGCTGGCGCCAGATATGCGGCGATACCGTGTCGCGGGCCGATTCCGGCGGCACAAGGAGTTCGACCATGCCGCGAAACAGCAGATCATCGTCCGTCGGAGTGATCCCCTTCCGCGCGAAAAAGTCACACACGTCCGCCACGTAGTCGCCGATGTCGAAACGAAGAATCAGCCCCGAATCCGGTGGCAAGCCGTGGGCAATCTGTCGCTCGTACTCCTGGTGGTCGGCGATCGTTCGCGCCAGCTGGGGGAGGTAGAGCCTGAGGTCGTCCACCACCCGTTCAGGGCTGGTGTCGGTCATCGCGTCCCCGTTGGATGAACGGGGAACGCGGAACCTGGCACGAATGGCGGCAAGTGTTTTTTGAATGGAAGGGCCGGTCATTTGACACAATCATAGCAGAAATCAGAAGAATCGTCCAAAAATCACTAACCCACGCTGCGCATCGCCTCGGCTACGGTCAGTTTTGCTGCCCGCCGCGCGGGGATGATCGCTCCGAGGAGCGCCGTGAGCAGGCCGCTGGCGGCGGTGAACAGGTAGTGCCACACCGCAAAATCGGCGCGAAAGCGCTCGCCGAAGGGAATCGGCATCGTGTCCGGCATGCTGGATGCGATATCAACGCCACCGAGCGCCAGCCAAAGAGCGATCGGAACGGTGACGACCAGCGCCACCACAGTGGCGATCGCGGCCTGCCACACGCTCTCCAGCGCAAACATCGCCAGCAGCGACCGTCCCCGCATCCCGATCGCCCTGATCGTCCCGATCTCGCGGGTCCGTTCGTGCACGCTCATGGACATGGAGTTGAGGATTCCCAGAACGATCAGCAGATACATGACGATCATCATCAGGATGAAGCTGTGGGTATCGCTTTCCACCGCGCTCACCGCGGTGCGCGCGAAATCCTGCCAGGGACGCACCTCGAGGGTTCCGGCGTCGGCGGTCGATGCCACGGCGCCCCGGACCCGCTCCAGGCCGGTCGTAACGCTGGTACCGTCGTCCAGACGCACCACCACGTGAGTTACCGCGCCGTCGAGGTCCAGGAGTTCGGTGGCCGTCGACAGGTCCACGTAGATCATCTGTTCGTCCAGGGCGGGATACCCGTACTCGAAGATCCCCACGACCCGCGCGTCGTACAGGTTTTCCACGCCGTGACGGTTCACCGCCCGGAGAAAAAGCGAGTCTCCGACGGACACTCCCGCCTTCTCCGCGAGGGGTCGTCCGATCCAGATGCCGCGGTCGTCGGTGCCTGCAAGGTCCGCCGGCCGGCGCCCGTCGGTTACGTACCGGCCCAGAACCCCGACGGAGGGTTCGAACCGCGGATCGATCGCGGTGACGGCGCTGCGCCAACTCCGCCGCCCGGTGCTGATGCGAGCCGAGAACTCCACCCGCCCGGTGACCGCGGCGGTCCCGTCTACAGCTGTTCGAACGCCGTCCACCGCCGCGATGCTCTGTCGAACCGATTCGTAGTCGTTCACGAGCAGATCCACCGGCAGACGCGTCCGTTCAGCGTACCATTCGCGATTCATGACCTGCAGTTCGCCGGTCTGGAAGTCCTTGAGCGTGTCGTAGATGTAGGTGTGATAGCCGCCGATCCAGCCCAGCGACACCACCAGGATGCCCATGCCGACACTCAGCGCCATCACGTTCAGCGTCGTCCGCCGCCGGTTGCGCCACACATTGCGCCACGCCAGCGCCGCCAGTTCGCCCGTTATCCGTCGGCGTTTCATGCTGACCCCCGTATGCTTTCAATGACCGACAGCCGCATGGCGGTGACGCCCGCGTACAGACTGCCACCGATCGCGACGGCGGCACCAAAGGCCGCGGTGACGATCGTCCGTTCCAGGTCGAATCGTGTGGTGACCTCTCGACCCAGACCGAAGGAATCCATCATCTCACCGAAGTTGATCCCGTGGGTGGAGAACCAGATAACGATCGGCACGCCGACGGCGATTCCGAGCAGGCTGCCGACGACTCCGTAGCTCGCCCCTTCCGCCAGGACCAGTCCGAACTGCCCCTTCCGCGTCAGACCGATTGCCCGCATCATTCCGAACTCCTCGATCTTTTCGAAGACGTTCATGAGAATCGCGTTGGTGATCACCGTCGCCGCGACGATAACGATCAGCAGGTTGACCGCGTACATGAACACATCGAACATTTCCAGCAGCACCGCGGTGCCGCCGTTGATCTCCCGCCAGGTTCGAACGCGGAGATGGTCCGCCGTCCCGACGTCGGAGGTTCGGAAACGATCGGCCACGGTCGAGGCCTGCGTTTCGTCGGTGAGGACCACGCGAACCTCCCGCGTCTCGTCGCCCAGGTACAGGAGGTCCTGCGCCGCGGCGTGCGAGATGAGGAACGCGGACTGGTCGAAATCGGCTCCGTCGCTCCGGAAGGTACCGGACACAGGATACGCGAGGTAGTACGGCGCGCCGGTGGAGTCTTCCACCAGAACGGAAACGGTGTCACCGGCGGTGACATCGAGCATCCCCGCGGTCACCGTGGACAGCATGATGCCGTCGCTGTCGAGAAAGGATCCCGACACCACGCCGCTGCGAACGTCGGAGAAAAACCCGGTGTCCGGTTCCACCCCGTATCCCACCAGGGGAACGTTGTGATCGTTGGCCAGAACCATCGCGCCGAAGGTCAGAACCGGTTCGGCGCGCACCACCTCCGGCTGGGACTGAAACCAGTCGCGGATCCCGTGCCAGTCGGCGATAAGCAGTTCCAGCGAATACGGATCGAGGGCGTCGGCGGTGTCGGCGCTGTCGACCTGGATGTGACCGCCGCTGGTGACCATCGTCTCGAAGAAGTCCTGGCGCATGCCGTCCATCATCCCGGTTACGAAGAGCATGACCGCCACGCTGATCGCCACGACCAGCACGATGAGCAGGCTGCGCCGACCGTGGCGCACCACGCTTCCCCACGCGATTTTCCAGATCATGAGGTCCCCTCGATCCGCCCGTCGCGCAGCCGGATCGTTCGCCCGGCGTACCGCAGGATCTCCGGATTGTGAGTCGAAAACAGAAACGTAACGGAGTCCCTGGTGTTGAGCGTGCGCATGAGGTCCAGAATGCGGTCGCCGGTCTCGGAATCGAGATTGGCGGTGGGTTCGTCGGCGATCACCAGACTCGGACGATTCACCAGGGCCCGGGCAACGGCAACGCGCTGTCGCTGCCCGCCGGAGAGTTCATCCGGCCGATGTCGGGCGTACTCGCTGATTCCCACCGCGTCCAGCAGATAGGTGACGTAGTCGCGCCGCTCACCTTTCGGCGTACCGGCCAGGACCGCCGGAAACGCCACGTTTTCCTCCACCGTCAGTACCGGGATCAGATTGAAGTTCTGAAACACGAACCCGATCTTGTGCAGCCGGAGTCCGGCCTCGTCGGCGTCGCTCAGGACCTCCACCTGCTGCCCGTCCAGGTGCACCGACCCGGCCGTCGGGTGATCGATGCACCCCACGATGTTCAGCAGCGTCGTCTTTCCGCAACCGGAGGGGCCCGCGACGGCGGTGAATTCGCCCTCATCGATGGTGATATCGACACCGCGGAGCGCGTGGATCGTTGTCTTGCCGAGGGGATAGTCTTTCGTTACCTGTTCCAGGGAAATCAGTGCCATAGTTGCTCCTTGTGTCGTACCCGGTCAGAAATGGGCGGTTGCGCCCAGCTCCACGACCATACCTTCCCGCAGCATCCCGAACTCCGAGGAAGCCTCTCCGGCGTTCCACGTCACGGTCGCCGACAGGTCCACCGCAGGTATCCGTTGCAGCGTCACGTCGTGCCGGACGAGGAAACTCTGATCGCTCATGTTTACCAGGATCGAGTGTTCGGTGCTCCACGACTGGGTAACCGCCAGCGACGCCGACGCCGACAGGTAGTGGCGGCCGGGACGTTGGAACCCGCCGGCGGCGTCGCTGGTCACCGCCAGGTCAGGAGCGGTGATGCCCGGGTACGTTTCCTCGAGGCCGTTGTAGATGTACTCACCCATGAGCACCACGTCGGTGACATCGCCGTACCAGGTGTACTCGCCACCGATGCTCGCCAGCGGCTGCGCGTTCAGCACCTCCCCGCGGGGATCGTACGCCTCGACGGCGCCCTCTCCCGCCAGGAGGAGGGGACCCACGGGAACCGAAAACCCCACCCCCGGCCGCAGCATCGTTGCGTACTCGTGTACCACCGAAAGCGCCACGTCCACCGGGGCAAGGTACGCGTTCAGGTACCCCGCGGTTCGGATATCCTCGAGGTCACCGGAGGCAACCGCGTCCTGAACCGCCACGGCGCCCTCGAGCGAGAGGTTGGCACTCGGATAGATCGCCACGCTGGCTCCATCGAACCCCGGCTCCACCTCGCTGTCGGGGCTCTGGGGATGCAGCGCGTCGCTCACGGAGAAGGTCCACCCGTGACCCCAGTTGAGGCGCTGGCGCCCGAACCGGAACGTCAGCGAGTCGGCGGGGTAGACGCTCACGTAGGCCTGGTAGAGTTCGTGGGAGACGAGCACCCCGGTGGCGGCGGCGGACCCCGTACCGGCGGTCCCGGTTGCGCCGTCGGATGACGCGGCGTCCACGCCGAGGGAGTCGAGGATCGAACTCCCGCTTCCGTCGGTGGCCGAGACCGGCAGGATCGTCAGCGCGTGATCGATCAGCAGCTCCGCCGGCGACGCCACCGATCCACTGCCGTCGCCCAGCGTGAGACGGTGGGTCGCGGCGATTCGTGCCAGGGTCGTACCGTACCAGGTGCCGCGGAGGTCCTGGTCCGCCACCACCGGGCTGTCCTTGCGGTAGGCGGCCATCGCCCGCGTTTCCACCGACCCCAGCAGCTCGTACTGTTGCGCGAAAGCGGGAGCCGCGCACATCAGGAGTACGGCGACCACAGCTGCGCGAGCCCCCGTGGTTCGCGGCCGAAACCGCTGGCGCTGCTGGTACCGCCGGCCGGCGGGGCGTTCCCGTCGTCCCCCGTTCATCGGGTGAGCTCCTGTTGGTTGAACATGCGCGCCGGCATGTCGTCGCGCGCCTCCATCGATTCGATGCGCACGGTGGTCACGGCGCCCTCCTCCTCCAGCGATTCCATGCGCATCAGCCGCGGCCGTTCGGCGCCGGCGAGCTGCCCCATGTCCTCCAGCGTCATGCGCTTGAACAGCAGACCGGAGCGGGAATAGTAGTCAAACCGCAGGGGCATGACGCGTCCGGTGTCGGTGAGTGTCACCCACATGACAATGCGGCCGTAGGCGGCTTCGTCGTGGGAGGCGTTCGCCTCGATCCGTGCCGCGGTCACCTCCCCGTAGTACGGGTGTTCGATCGTTTCGGTTCCCGCGTGGCGGGCGGTGTAGTCGTCGGAGTAGTTCGGATCGGATACGTCGTTGTTGGAGAACACGCTCCCCTGAAAAGAATCACGCGGCGAGAGCCGGATCGCCCGTCGCGACCCTGAGCGCGGGTTGTACATCCACAGGTCGTTACCTTTCTGCAGAAACCGCATGCCCCGGGATCGCTGCGGTTCCTGAACTTCCATGAACGTCCCCGACCCCTCCAGGTGGTAGTTGTCCATCAGCATCTCGGTTGTCCGTCGCCCGGGCCGCTCGGTGGTCATCCGGAAGGTCGCGACAAAATCATCGGGGAAAAGGGTCGTTTCCACCTCGTTCAGAAGGTCGTCCGCCGAGCGGTCAGTGAGCTGCGACACGTTCGCCTGCGCCGCCACCGGTGCCGCAGCGAGAACAGCCAGTCCGACAGCCATCGCTACGAGACACGTTCTTCGTGTGTACGATCCGATTCGATTGGTTCTGGTCATGGTGTATCTCCCTCCGGTGTTCCGCGGTTGTCCTGCAGCAGGCTCCCGAGGAACGCCACGTATTCCGCGAATGTACGACGCCCGTGGGACGTCAGTTCGTATACGGTCTGGGCCCCTCCCGGGGTCAGTTCCCGCTCCTTTTCCACGTAGTCATTTTTGATCAGCTTCTCCAGGTGCGTGTACAGGGCGCCGTCGCTCAGTCCGAGCCGTGCCTTCAGCGCGTTGAACGCCAGCTTCTCGTCCTGGTTGAGGAGCGTGACGATCGACAGGCGCGTCTTTTCGAAGAAGACCCCGTCAAAGCGCGTATAGAGCTCAGACATGTCCGGTGGGGCCCTCCGGTTGGTCCGATGCGTGCGCCGGCGGGGCATCCACCGGCGGGGCATCCGCCTCGCGTCGACGTTCGGCGATACGCGAATGGACGCCCGACACCACGTAGACGACACCGATGGCGATCCCGGCACCTGCTGTGAACGCCACGCTGTCCACGTTGATCGCCTCCAGAACGATCGCGAGCACCAGAAGGCTGAACGCCTCGACAAACAGGGATGAGTAGGTCATCTGGGCGTACGCCAGCAACGGAGTGGCACCGATCGCCAGCACCACGCCCGCCGACATCCCCGTCGGCGCCATGTGAAACACCAGGATCAGCACTACGACAATCAGCCCGGCGTAGGCGCCGAGGAGGCGATTCATGCGCCGCGTGAACAACGCCACCCCGGAGTCGCGTCGCTGCTGAATCCAGCCCAGCGTCTCCAGCAACCCGCCGACGACCAGCACCGGCATCCAGACGATTCGCAGTATCGACCCGGCGTCGTAGCCGCCTCCCTGAGCCAGACGATACGACACGATGGAGCCACCGATCGTCAGGACCCCCCACAGCGCAAACACCCAGTGGCGTACCAGCGGTTGTTCCTCGTAGCGTGTCATGAGACCCCGAATCGTGCGGAGGTCCGAGAGGTACTTGTCCAACGGATTGGGAGACTGTTCCATGTGGCACTCCTACTCTGCATCAAAAAGTGACTTTGTATTGCAAAGTATAGTAACGTGCAGACGCTCCGTCAAGCGGGTTCGGGTCAGTCGCGTTCCACCCGCCGGATTCCGTCGCGGTCGAGAACCACGGTCCAGTGATGAAGCTGCTCCCCGATGCCGTCGTCACCGCGAAGGCGCACGGCAACCTGAATTCGGTACGTCCGGGGACCGGAGGTGGATATCGGACGGCGATCCACGAACAAGCGGATTCCCTTCGTCGGCGCGTCCATGTCCCTGAGCCACTGGTCGAGCCTGATCCTGGTGATGTCCATGATGCCGTTCACGCGCCGATGATTGGACAACAGCCGTCGCCCGTTCAGGCGAACGAGCGACGCGAACACGACGGCGTTCTGCGAAACCGTCTCGCTCAACAGATCGTCCGGTACGTTCCGGTCCATCCGCGGACGGGGAACCCCGGTGGGGTCGGTGCTTCGTATCGCGAGGCGGGCACGCCCGACGGTACGCTGCGTGGCGGGATCCCGCAGGATTCGGGTGCGATCGGCGACGGCGATCGGAAAGAAACGCACCAGGACCGAGCGGAGGATTTCCTTGATTCGATCCTTGACGATGTACGACCCCACGATGAGCAGCGCCCACGGCACGCTGTAGCTCGCGTACAGACGGTTGGCGAAAAACGCCGCCGCCACCGCCACGCTCATCGCCGTCGCCGCAGCGATTCCCGCCACCACATGGCCGATCCTGCGCGGAACACCCGACTCCGCCACGTCGAGGTAGAGGACCGCCTGCACCCATTTCTTGAGGCGGCTCTCACGGACGATCAGTCGCTCCAGGGCGCCGGTGTCGTCGGGGGAGATCGTGTCGGACCGCACCGCCGAGTATCCGCGTTCCTTCTGGTACGCGAGTTCGCGCTCCACCGCCTTGTCCAGCTGACCGCGGAGCTTTTCCATGGCCGCGTCCCGCGCCAGGATCGCCGACAGACCGAGCAGGTGGCGCACGGTCTGATCACCCAGAAACTCGTCCGCCAGGATGTGCGTCTGCCGGATCGAATCGGGAACCGCCGGGTCCAGCAGTCTCCGTCGGAGATCGCGAAATGCGGAGAGCGCCCGTTTCACGTCGCGGATCGCATCCTTCCCCGCCTTGATGCCCGCATCCCGGTCGGCATCGTCCCGCAGCGCCGACTGAATGACCCGCACGAGCGATTTCAGTTGAAAGGTGAACAGGTTGCAGAACGTCCGGAGCTCGTAGGCGACCCGCACCTGGTCGATCCTGCCGGGTTTGGCCGGCGCCTGTACCTCCCGCAGGACGCGGTTGACCGGGTTGTCGGGGTGTTCCCGGTCCGCCAGCGCCGCCAACGGCATGTTGGCGACCGTGAAACGGGTGTTGGCCCGGGTGTCCTCGAGGAGCGCCGCACGTCCCCGGGCATCGACGGCGATACTGATCTGCTGGGGAAACCGGACGAACACATCGGTCCGGAAGCGACTCACCCGGCGATTCCGGAAGGGATAGACAACCTTGAGCTGGAGTTGCGTCGCCCCGTGCGGTCGGAGGGAGCAGGTCACCCCCACGTCGGCGGTCGCCGGGGTTTCGGACACCGGAGACGCGATCATGCGACCGTCATCTCCGGTAGACGCGGCAATACTCCGGATACAGATGAATCGCCACCTCGTCGTCCAGGTGGAAGAGTTTGACCGATCCGCCGCTATTGGAGTGGATGACCGTGATGAACTGCCCGTCGAACTCAACCTTGTATTCGGTGGTGGCGCCGACAAATGAGTTCACGTCAACGCGCCCCATGAGGTCGCCGGGCCCCTCGGAGATGTCCATCGCCTCCGGCTTTGCGGACACATAGACCTCGTCGCCGACGGCGGCGCCGTCGTATACGCGCTCGGCGCGGATCTCGAAGGACGAGCCCCCGATCTCCACCGTCACCGACGAGTCACCCACCGCCGTGATCCGGGATTCCAGGAAGTTCGCGTTTCCGATGAAATCGGCGACAAACGGGTTGGCCGGGTGGTTGTACACATCCTCCGGGGAGCCCACCTGCATGATCTGACCGCGATTCATGACCACGATCTTGTCGGACATGCTGAGCGCCTCGGCCTGGTCGTGGGTTACGTAGATCGCCGTAATGCCAAGCATGTGCTGGACGCGCTTGATTTCTGTGCGGGTCTGGATGCGGAGCTTCGCGTCGAGATTCGAGAGTGGCTCGTCAAAGAGGATGATCTCCGGTTTGAGAACCAGCGCCCGCGCCAGTGCCACCCGCTGCTGCTGACCGCCGGAGAGCTCACCGGGGTAGCGGTTCTCCAGGCCCACCAGGTTGACCATCTGACTCGCCACGGCCACCTCGTTGCGGATCACCTCGCGGTCCGCCTTGCGGATCTTCAGCCCGTAGGCGATGTTCTCAAAGATCGTCAGATGCGGAAACAGGGCATAACTCTGGAACACCATGGGCATGTTCCGCTCAAACGGCGGGACGCGACTGATGTTCTCGCCCCGGACGCGGATCTCACCGTCCGTGGGCTGCTCGAACCCTGCAATCATGCGCAGTGTCGTCGTCTTCCCGCATCCCGACGGCCCCAGGAGCGTGACAAACTCGCCCCGGTTGATATCCAGCGAGATCCCGTCAACCGCGCGCGTTTCGCTTCCGCTTCCGTCGCGGAATACCTTCACCAGATCCACGAGACTGAGATGTGGCTGTTCCATCGCTGTGTTGCTCTCCTTCAGACGGCTCATCGGGCGGCCCCCGTTCCGAACACCTGTGAACGCTCGAGGCCGGTAACCTTCATGATGACGAAGATCACGGTCATGACGACCACGATCAGGGCGAACGACATGACCGACGCGGCTCCCAGCCGAAGGATCTCGGTCTGGGCAAGAATCAGGACGGTCATGTGATTCCAGCGCGCCGACACCAGAAAGATGATCGCGCTGATGGCGGTCATCGCCCGCACAAAGGCGAACGTGGCGCCGGCGAAGAACGCCGGACGGATCAGCGGCAGCGTGACCGTCCGGAACGTATAGGAGCTGTTGGCGCCGAGATTCGTCGAGGATTCCTCGATCTCCGACGAAATCTGTTTGAGCGCCGCGATCCCGCCCTCGACTCCGATGGGAACGTTGCGGAACACGTAGGCCGTTACGAGAATGAACGCCGTACCCGACCACCGAAACGGTGCCCCGTTGAACGCCAGGACGTACCCGATACCGATTGCGGTCCCCGGAATCGCGTAGCTGAGCATGGCGAGCAGCTCCATGAGGTGTCGGCCGGCGAAGCGCCGCCGGACCACCAGGAACGCGATGATCATGCCCAGGAGCGCCGTGATCGGGGTTGAAAGCAGCGCCAGGAAGACGGTTCGTCCCATGGTTGAGGCGCCCACGTCCCAGCTGTACGCGAAATGATCCAGGGTGAAGCTCCAGTCCACGCCCCACAGACGGATGAAGCTCCCGGCGATGATCGTTCCATAGAGCATGATGACGAACACCGAGAGGACCACCGCAAACGCCGTAAACCCGATCGTGGCGGCCGCCGGGACCGGCAGCATGCTCCGCCGGGCGGACTTGCCGGTGATCGTCTGGTACGACTTGCGGTTCATGATCCGTTTCTGCAGGGAGAAGAACAGGACCGTCGGTGTGAGCAGCAGAATCGCCAGGGCGGCACCGCGGGGCAGATTGCCCATCCCGGTGAACTCCAGGTACGCCCGCACCGACAGTACGTCGAAGTCGCCACCGATGATGATCGGGTTCCCGAAGTCGGTCATCGATGTCACGAACACGATGAGCCACGAGGCGAGGATCCCCGGCATCGCCAGCGGCAGCGTCACGGTAAAGAACGCGTGCGTTCGACGGGCGCCCAGATTGAGGGCGCAGGTCTCCAGATCCGGATCGATACCCTGCAGGATTCCCGAAAGCGTCATGTAGGCGATCGGAAACAGGTTGATCGTCTGCACCAGAATGAGTCCCTTGAGGCCGTAGATCGTCCCCACGTCGAGGTTCAGCAGGTGGCGCGTGATGAGGCCACTGCGACCGAAGAGCAGGATCACCGACAGCGCAAACATGAACGGCGGCGAGATGATCGGCAGGATCGCCAGCGTTCGGAAGAACTGGCGGCCCGGAATGCGCAGCCGCTCAACGGCATACGCCATGAGGAATCCGATCGTCGTGGCCAGCGTGGCCACGATCATGCCGAGCATGATGCTGTTGCGGATCGCGAGGAAGTACCGGGAATGGGCAAAGACCGACCGGTAGACCTCGAAGGAGAACACCCCGTCGGGGGTGAGGCTCATTCGAAGAACCGAAAAGATCGGGTAGAGAATAAACAGCGCGAGCAGCGCGAACACGATCACGATCGTGCCCCGAAGCCCCCACTCGCGACCGATGATCGCGCCCCCCGTGTTGTGTGACATGGACAGTTCCTCCCCGGAGTGAACGCGGACCACCGACCGCGCCCGAAGGCGGCGGCCGGTGGTCCGCTGTCATCCGTACGGGTCGTTATTCGGTGATCGCGTTGTTACCGATCTCTTCGTTCCAGCGGTTGACCAGACGTTCCTTGTTGGCCGCCGCCCACACGTCGTCCTGGTCGATCGTGTTGACCTGCGAGATCGGGACCGCACCCGGCGCCAGTTCCACGTCGACAAAGGGAACCACGAACTTTGTGGCGTACAGCGCCGCCGCCCGTTCGCCGAGGGCCCAGTCGAACAACCGCTCCGCCGCCGCCTGTTCCTCCGCGGGACCGTTGGCGATCATGGAGATCGATGCGATCTCGTAGCCGGTGCCCTCACTGGGGAACGAGAGTTCCAGCGGATAGCCTTCGGAAATCAGCCGCACGCCGTCGTGGGCATACCCGATCGCCACGGTGATCTCGCCGATCGCGGCGTTGCGGCCGGGGGCCGAACCGGACCGGGTGTACTGGGCGATGTTGCTGTCCAGTCGCCGCAGGTAGTCGAACGCCTGGTCTTCGCCCAGAATCTGGACCATCGTCGCCAGGACGTTGTAGGCGGTACCGGACGACCCGGGGTTGGCCATCTGAAGCTGTCCCTCGAAGCCGGGATCCAGAAGATCCTGCCAGCTCATCGGCTGGTCCAGACCGTAGCGCTCGAGCATGTTCATGTTGCTCTCAAACGCCAGGGGACCGGCGTAGATCCCGGACCAGTACCAGTCCGCATCGCGAAACTGATCGGCCATCTGAGCCGCCGGGGACTCATACGGGGTCGTGAGACCCTTCTGCTTGGCCTCGATGTGGCCAAGTCCGACGCCGCCGTACCAGACACTCGCCTGGGGGTTGTCGCGTTCGGCCTCGATACGTGCCACCGCCTCGCCCGTGGACAGGCGAACCCAGTCAACCTGGATGCCGGTGTCCTCGGTGAACGCGGCGAATACTTCCCGCGCCAGCTCCTCGTCCAGGGTGGTGTACACGGTCACCCGCTCCTGGGGCTCCGCCTGCCCCGACGCAAACGCGGCGCCGGCAACGAGGGCTACGATCATCAGTGCCATGACAGTTCGTTTCATGGATGTCCTCCTGTTATGTACGTTCCAGTGTGGGTCCGGGTTCCGCGGTGAACAAGAAACAATTCGGTGACAGTTTCGCGGCTATTCGATCAGATAGCCCCGGCCCCAGCGGTTGAGGACGATCTCCGGCTGCCGCGGATTCTGCTCGATCTTCCTGCGCAGCCGACGGATATTGACCTTCACCATTTCGGCACCGCCGTCCCAGTCCGTGGTGTGCCACACGTGCTCGAGGATATCCTCAACGCTCTGGGCGCGGCCGCGTCGACTGACCAGCAGGTCGAGGATGTTCCATTCCGTGGGACTCAGGTGGATCTCGCGTGCCCCGCGCCAGACACGGGCGGACTCGCGGTCAACCACCAGGTCCCCGACCGACACCCGTCGTTCCTCGCCAACCGCCACCGAGGGCTGTTCCATCAGCCGCCGTACCCGAAGGAGGAGTTCGCGGTTATTGAACGGCTTGCGCACATAGTCGTCGGCGCCGGTCTCAAGTCCCGCGACCACTTCGTCGTCGCGATCGTGGCTGCTCACCATGATAACGGGGACACCGAGCTGTTTGGCCCGGCGGCAGAAGACCAGCCCGCTCTGATCCGGCAGCTCGACGTCCAGCACGACCAGGTCGGGCCGGGATTCCGACACCGCCTCCCACGCCCTGGTGGCTGTTCCGGCGGTGACCACCTGATACCCCTCGTTGGAGAACAGGTACGCCAGGATATCCCGCACCTCCGGCTCATCCTCCACGACGAGAATGCGGCCGAGCCGGACGCTACGCACCGCCACCCGCCTTTTTCAGCGTAAAGGACACCGTGGTTCCACCGTCGGGACGGGAGGCGACGTACACATCGCCGCCGTGGAGCGCAATGACCCGCTTTACGATCGCCAGTCCCAGGCCGGTCCCCTCAAGACTCTCCGCCGCCTCCGGTCGTCCCTGCACGTACTCCGCAAACACGTCCGGCCTGCGACGCGCGGGGAGACCCGACCCGTTGTCCGAGACCGAGACCACCAGGAAGCGCTCGTTTTCTTTCACCGTCATGTCGATCGTTCCGCCGTCTTCGGTGTATTTCGATGCGTTGTGGACCAGGTTGACCAGGACCTGGCCGATCCACTGAGGATCCGCCAGAGCCCGACTCAGGAGCGAGGGAAACATGTAGTGAATGCGCTGCCCCCGCGTCGCCAGCACCGGCTCCATGTTCCGGGTCACACCGCCGACTTCCCGGCGGAGGTCCACCGGCCGCAGACGAAGCGAATCACTCCAGCTCTCGATCTTGAGACCGGCGAGGACGTTCTCCGTCAGCGCTTCCAGACGATGGGCGTTGCCGAATATGCTGCGGACAAATCGCTGCTGGTCGCCGGTCAGGGGTTCCGCCGCCGGGTCCTCGAGCAGGATCGAGGCCGACGACCGGATCACGGTCAGCGGCGTCCGGAGTTCGTGGGCCAGCGTGGACAGCAGTTGTCCCCGTCGGTCATAGCGTTCCTCCCGGGCGGCGACCCATCTCCGGGCGCGACCGACACTCTTCCAGATCCACACCGTTTCCACCGCCAGCAGCGGAACACCGAGAATCCACCCCCGTTCCGGGAGCAGCAGCGCCGCGCCGATTCCCACCGCAAACAGCGAGGCGATCAGGAGTGGTCTGGGGCCGAAGGCGTGCATCCGACCCACGAGTATATATCACTCCGGCGGTCGGCGCCGAACCTTGAACTCCTGGCGGTTTTCCGGTTCGTCGCCGGAGAGGCGGTCGCGAATCCGGTGGTAGGCCGCCTCCTGCGCCCGGAACCGTGGCTCCGTGGCGTCGGGGACCACGCGGGTCCAGCGGCCGTCGGGACCCAGCTCGTGGGCCTTGCTGTTGTCTGAAAAGTACAGATCCAGGATGCGCCGAATCCGGCGGCGGATGTCCGGGTTTTCCACCGGAAACATGAGTTCCACCCGTTTCTCCAGGTTTCGTGGCATCCAGTCCGCGCTGGCGAGGTATACCTCGGGATTGCCGCCGTTCTCGAAAAAGAACGCCCGCGTATGCTCGAGGTAGCGGTCGATAATGCTCACCACGCGAATGTTCTCGCTGGTTCCGGCGACACCGGGCACGAGCATGCAGATCCCGCGGATGTTGAGCCGAACCTCCACACCTGCCCGGGAGGCCTGGTACAGCGCGTCGATCACCTCGGGATCGGCCAGGGAGTTCATCTTCGCGATGATCAGGCCGCTCCCGCCGCCTTCGGCACGGGTTGCCTCGCGGCGGATCATCTCCAGCACCCGTCGCTTGAGTCCCACCGGGGCCATGGAGAGCTTCTGGAGTCCCGGAATCACCGAGTACCCGGTGATCGAGTTGAAGAACCGGCCCACCTCGTAGCACAGCTCCTCGTCACAGCTCATGAGCCCCAGGTCGGTGTAGAGCTTGGCGGTCTTGTCGTTGTAGTTGCCGGTACCCAGATGCGTGTAGCGTCTGATCCCGTCGCGCTCCCGGCGGATGATGAGCAGCGCCTTTGCGTGCACCTTGAGCCGCGCGATTCCGTACACCACGATCACGCCGGCGCGCTCCAGCCGCTGCGCCCAGCCGATGTTGCGCTCCTCGTCGAAGCGCGCCTTGAGCTCCACCAGGACCGAGACCTGTTTTCCGTTCTCCGCCGCCCGTTCCAGCGCCCGAATGATCGGCGAGTTGCCGCTGGTGCGGTAGAGCGTCATTTTGATCGCCAGGGTGGCGGAGTCGTCGGCGGCCTCCTGCACCATGCGTACCACGGGATCGAAACTCTCGTAGGGGTGGTGCAGCAGGATGTCCCGGCGACGGATGCTGTCCCAGATCGGTTCGTCCTCATCCACCCATGGCGACTGCATCGGTTTCCAGGATGGGTCCCGGAGCTCGGCAAACCCGTCGATTCCGACCACGTCCATGAGGTTCCGCAGTTCCAGCGGGTCGGCGCTCTCAAACACCTCGTCCTCCGAGAGGTCGAGGGCCCGTGTGAGGATCGTCCGCAGGCGGCGGGAGCCGCGGTTGATGTTCATGCGAACCACCTCGCTCCGGTCGCGGGTCTCGATCACCTGCTCCATCGCCTCCACGAAATCCTCGTCGCGTTCCTCGTCCACGCCAAAGTCGGCGTCGCGGGTGACGCGAAAGAGACACTGTTCCTTCACGGTGAAGCCGGGAAAGAGCTGGTACGCCTCCGACAGGATCACCTGCTCCAGAAACGTGAACGCCACGACGTTCGGTGTGTCCGTGGGAAGGTAGACCACCCGTTCCAGCGACGACGGGACCTGCACCAGGGCGAGCAGGCGCCCCTTGTCGTCCGCCTCAACGGTCTCACCGCCGATGTCCTGCAACCCCACGGCGCCGTCGGATGCGTCCGGCCCGGGCTCCAGGAGGAACGCCGCGTGGAGACGCAGGTTTCCCACCGACGGGAGTCCCTCACCCGCCGGGGCGCGTACCGGCGTGAGGACCGGGAACACGCGCTCGCGAAAAAAGCGCTTGACGAAGCCCTGCTGTTCCGAATCCCAGTCCGCGCGCTGCACGCGCACCAGGCCGCGTTCGGCGAGCGCCGGAAAGATGTCCTCCAGCAGGACGCGGTATTTGCGTTCGCTGAGCTCAGCCACCCGCGCACGAATCGCCTCCAGCTGTTCCCGCGGACTCATACCGGTGGGGCAGTTCGACGCCTGATTGAGACGCTGCTGCCGTTTGACGGTAGCCACCCGCACCATGAAGAACTCGTCGAAGTTGGAAGAGACGATGCTCAGAAACTTCAGCCGCTCCAGGAGCGGCACATCCGGGTTCTCCGCCTCCGACAACACCCGGGCGTTGAACTCGATCCAGCTCAGTTCGCGATTGATGTAGGGTCCGCTCATACTGCTATCACTCCGTAGCCAAACACGTCCTCGAAGAGGCGTCCCTTCTGACGCAGGCCGTACTGTTCGATCGAGATGTCACCGGCGTAGTCGCAGTGCAGGATCACGTCGTCCTCCCGTCGCTCCAGCGAAAACGTCCGGATGCGCTGCACGTGACCGCGGTCCAGGGCGTCGGCAACCCGCAGCAGGCTGGCAAGCTTGAGCACCAGCATGCGCTGCTCACGCCGCAGCGACACGTACGAGGTGTGCGCGGAGTTGGGGTTTCCGCCGCGGTGGTAGCGCACCACGTTCGCCAGGATGCGGATATCGGACCGGGAGAGCCCGAATATCTCGGAGTTCTCCACGATGTACTGACCGTGCTTGTGGTGCCCCGACGCCCGAATGAAGTTCCCGATGTCGTGGATGATCGCCGCCACCTCCAGCAGAAGCCGGGCGTGCTCGTCCATGCCGTGTTCGTCGCCGAACTGGTCGAAGAGGCTCACTGCCAGCGATGCCACGTGCAGACCGTGGGACTCGTCGAAGTGAAACTTGCGGCCGAGCCCGATCGTCGAGTTGATGACCTGTTCGGCAAACTCCTGGCGCATCGGCCCGCGGCGTCCCATGGCGAAATTGATGAGGACGCCCTCGCGGATGCTCACGTCCGGGACAATGAGCTGCTGGGCGCTCGTCGCCTCCATGAACAGTTTGTACGTCAGCAGCGCCGGCAGAAGCCCCTCCGCCTCGGTGTAGGTGAGGTTGAGTTCGCGGACGCACTCGTCCAGCGTTCGCCGCTGGAGCTCGTGCAGGAAGCTGTCAAAGGCCTTGCGCTCGATGACGGAGAAGTGCTCCGCCTCCCGCTTGCCCACGCGTTGCGCGGCGATCCGGGCGTCGCCGCCGACCGCCACAAAGTAGCGGATGCGGTCCAGGCGCAGCTCGGTGTTCAGGACCTCCCGGTTCACCCGGATATTCTCGCGCAGGTACTCCTCCACGCGGTCGTTGGAGGTGAGGCCCATCGGTGCCTGGAGCTGCTGTTCCACCCGCAGCGTCCCGATGCGCAGGGAGTGCGCCGCCACCATGCGTCCGCGCTGCAGCATCATGATTTCCGTGGTACCGCCGCCGACCTCGAGGATCATGGCGCTGGAGCGCGCGAACTGCGGCCTGAGGTCGTTGATCGCGTGCTGTACGGCGATGTAGGTGAGGTGGTTCTCCTCGATCCCCTCGACCACGTCGATCCGAAAGCCGGTACGGATCTGGACGCGATCCAGGAAGGTGTCGCGGTTTTTGGCTTCACGGATGGCGGCGGTGGCGATGACGCGCACCGAATCCGGCGGGATGCGCCAGCCCTGCAGGAGTTCGCGAAACCCTTTGAGGATCGCCACCGCCTCCCGCATCGATTCCGTGCTCAGGACTCCGTCGATGAATACGTCGCGACCCAGCGAGAGAGGCCGCGATGCGCGGTCCAGGGTGACCCATTCCGAGTCCTCGCGAATCTCGGCGATAACCACGCGTATCGCCGTGGACCCGATGTCGATGACCGAGACCAGACGCGGACCGTCCGTTGGGGTTCCGAGTCCGCCGGCGGAGGCGTTGGGTTCGTGGCGTTTTTTCTGCATCGTCTAGTGAGCCTCCGCCAGATCCGCCGCCCCAACCACGACGGCGTCGTCACCAAGCTGGGCCTCGACAACCTCCACGCCGGTCACCAGGCGCTGCATCGCCCGCTCCCGCATGGTTGCCTCGGCGATGTCGGTAAACCGTGAGCCCAGCTTCTCCACCAGACCGCCACCCAGGACGATCATCTCCGGATCGAAGGTGTTCACCATCGCCGCCATGCCGATGCCGAGAAAGCGGGCGGCCTGGTCCACCACTTCCGCCACGCCGGGGTCGCCGGCATCCAGCGCCTTTTTGATCAGACCGCTTTTCACGAGGCGAATGTCGGTCGCGCCGGCCTCCGCCAGTACCGGCGACTGCCCGTTCATCGCGAGAATCGCCAGGTCGCGCGCGATCGCGGTCTTGGACGCCACCGTCTCCAGGCAGCCGTGGTTGCCGCACCCGCAGCGGCGACCGTCGCTTTGGACGGTGATGTGGCCGATCTCTCCGGCGGCGCCGCCCTTGCCACGGTAGAGGTGTCCATCCAGTATCAGACCGCCGCCGATTCCGGTTCCCGGGAAGATCCCCACCACGTGGCGGCGGCCCCGGGCACAGCCGGCGACGTACTCTCCCCACAGACCTGCGTTGACGTCGTTTTCCAGATAGATGTGGCACCCGAGTTCGTGACCGAGTCGCTCGGCCAGAGGAAAATTGCGTATGCCCAGGTTCGGCGTATAGAGGATCGTTCCCGTGGCGGCATCGATCGGACCGGGAACCGCGATGCCCACCGATTCCAGATCACCACGGGAGGCTCCTGCCTTTCCGAGGGCCCCGTCCACGGTGGCTACGATCTGGGCAAAGATATGGTCGTTGTCTCCGCCCTCGGTGCGGTTCTTGTTCCGCGCCACCACGGAGCGATCGTCGTCGAGCACCGCCGCCAGCATCTTGGTTCCACCGAGATCGAATCCGATACGCATAGCCGGTTCCTCCTTGCCGAATTCCGTGCAAAGCCGGTACTGTACCACCTTACCATGACCGGCGTCATCATCGGGCGGTTCATGCCCCCGCACAACGGACACCTTTATCTGATCGACTTTGCCCGGCATATGGTGGACCGTCTGTACGTCCTGGTATGTACCCTCTCCCACGAGCCGATTCCGGGTGACCTCCGCTACGAGTGGGTTCGCGAACTCGCCCCCACCTGCGAGGTGGTGCACATCACCGAGGAGATACCGGAGGCCCGCCGCGGCGAGGCCGGCGCGATTTCCATCTGGGCGCGGTCGGTGCGTGAGGCGGTCCCGGAACAGATCACCCACGTATTTGCCTCGGAGAACTACGGGTGGGAACTGGCGTGGCAGCTCAACGCGCAGTACGTGCCCGTGGACCCCAGCCGGCGCAACATCCCCGTCTCGGCTTCCGCCATCCGGGCCAACCCCTACGAGAACTGGCGCTTCATTCCGCCGACGGTTCGCCCCTGGTTTATCCGGCACGTGGCGGTCATGGACGACCGCGATCTGGCGGAACGGCTGGCGGAGGACCTCAACACCGTGGTGGTGCATCCCTACCGTGAGTTCTGGCAGTACACGTGGAACGAGTTCGCCGGTCGTCGCGATGCCGAACCCCTGTCGGAGGAGCAGATTCGCCGTGGTGGAGCCGCCACCGTAACCGCACTGGCGCGGCAGGCGAACCGGATCCTCATCCACGACCTGCGTCACATCGACGATCTCGCCTGCCTCGAACGAGTGGACCTGGTGATCGCCGATCCCTCGCGGTTCGATCCACGCGACGACCACCGCCTCAGCGGAACCTCGCAGCCACTCATCATGGTGCCTGCCCAGGCCACGGCGGAGGAGATCGGCCGTATCCTCGTCGACACGCCTCACCTCCTTTGACAACCCCCCGTCGGCGCTCTACAGTAATCCGGTGAGTGCATCCATCTGGGCGGTTCTCGGAATGCTGCTGATCCTCAGCGAGTTCGCCGTCCCGCAGTTCGTGGTGTTCTTTTTCGGTCTCGGCGCCCTGTTGAACGCCGTGCTGGTGGCTGTCGTTCCCGGACTCGGAGCGCGGCTTCCACTCCAGCTGGTGATCTGGGCGATCACCAGCGGCGTGTCGCTGGGCCTGCTCCGGCGCTACGCCGCCCGGTGGTTCCGCGGCGAAAACCGCAAACCGGGGTCTTCGATCGGCGACGAGGCCGGGATGACCGCCGTTGTGACCGAGGAGATCACCGCCGGCCGCCCGGGACGCATCCGCTTTCGCGGCACCACCTGGCAGGCGCGCACCTTCGACGAAACGATCGCCGTCGGTACCACGGTGACGATCCTGGAGAAGGAGTCCCTGGCGTACATCGTCACCGCCGGCGATCTGCTGTCCGGCGAGACGGATACGTCGTCAAAGGAGGAACCATGAACGTACTGGGAACCTACATCACTGCGGTCGTCACGCTCATCGTTGTGTTCACCGTCTTTTTCAAGCTGATCCGCATCGTGCCGGAACAGCAGGCGTGGCTCATCGAGCAGTTCGGCAAGTACCGCCGATCCCTGGGACCCGGGCTCCATCTGGTGATCCCGGTGGTCCAGAAGGTCGCCTACAAACAGCTGCTCAAGGAAGAGGTGATCGACGTTCCGCCGCAGGTGTGCATCACCAAGGACAACGTGCAGGTCAACGTCGACGGAGTGCTGTACCTGCAGGTCATGGACCCGGAAAAGGCGAGCTACGGGATCGAAAACTACCGCTTCGCCACGGCGCAGCTGGCACAAACGACGATGCGCAGCGAGATTGGCAAGATCGACCTCGACCGGAGCTTCTCCGAGCGCGACGCGATCAACGACGCGATCGTCCGCTCCGTGGACGAGGCCTCGGATCCCTGGGGCATCAAGGTCACCCGCTACGAGATCAAGGACATCACGCCCTCCGAGACGGTCATGACCGCCATGGAACAGCAGGTCCGTGCGGAGCGTGAGAAACGGGCCGAGATTCTCTCCAGCGAGGGAGAGCGGGAGGCGCGGATAAACTCCTCCAAGGGGGACCGACAGCAGTCGATTAACCTCTCGCAGGGCGAACGCCAGCGTCGTATCAACGAGGCCGAGGGGCGCGCCAGTGCCACGGAGATCGTTGCCGAAGCCACCGCCGCCGGGATCTCCGAGGTCGCCGAGGCGATCCGCCTGCCCAAGGGACGCACCGCCGTGGCGATGCGCATCGGCGAACAGTTCATATCCAGTCTCGGCGAGATCATTCGCGGGAGTGACACGGCGGTGCTTCCTGCCGACCTGGCGCAGCTGCGCTCCGTGGTTGAGTCGCTCCGGGGTCACCTCGGTGGCGGCGACAGCGGCGCCACGGGTGCACCCGGCGGCGGGGGATCCGGCGGCGGGCGCCCCGGCGGCGACTACACCGTGGGAGGTGACCGATGAATCCCTTTCTTCCGCTTCAGATCGTACTGGGTGTCCTGGGCCTGGTGGTGGTGGTGGCGCTGGTTCGCAGCATCCGCATCGTCCCGGCGCAGTCGGTCCTGGTCATCGAACGACTGGGTAAATACGCCTCCACGCTCCAGGCGGGATTCCACGTCCTGGTCCCGTTCATCGACCGGGTCGCGTACTCCCACAGCCTCAAGGAGCAGGCGGTGGACGTCCCCTCGCAACCGTGCTTCACCTGGGACAACGTCAAGGTAGACGTAGACGGTGTGCTGTACTTCCGCGTGGTGGATCCCCGGAAAGCCAGCTACGGCATCAACAATTTCCGCTACGCCACGATCCAGCTCGCCCAGACGACGATGCGCTCGGTGATCGGCAAGCTGGAACTCGACAAGACGTTCGAGGAGCGAGAGGCGATTAACGCCGCGATCGTAAAAGAGGTGGACGCCGCCAGCGTTGAATGGGGCGTCGACGTCACGCGTTACGAGATTCAGAACATCAACGTCCCTGCGGACATCCTGCAGGCGATGGAGGCGCAGCTCCGGGCCGAGCGCGAGAAGCGGGCGCAGATCGCCCGGTCCCTCGGCGAGATGGAGAGCAAGATCAACTACTCAGAAGGCGAAAAGGAAGAGGCGATCAACCGCTCCGAGGGTGAGAAGGAGAAGTGGATCAACGAGGCCGAGGGACGCGCCGCCGAAATCAAGGCGCTGGCGCACGCCACCGCAGCGTCACTGCGAAAGCTCGCCGAGGCGCTGGAGGCCGAAGGCGGTGACGAGGCGCTGTCGCTGCAGCTTGCCGAGCAGTACATCGGCGAGCTGCGGTCGCTCGCCCGGGCCGACACTCAGGTTGTGCTGCCCATGGACCTCAGCGACCTCGACAGCATGCTGCGAAGCATCCGCGGTATCCTGCAGCGCGCCGGGGCAAACCCGCCGGTGTAGAGACGGGTACCGACGTGGTGCTGCGACCGGCCGCACACCCCCGGCCGCGCACCGCCTGCCGTTCACAGCCGGCGCCGGCGCGCACATCGTCAGAAGTGGAATCGCAGCCCGATTCCCCCGTCAACGTCGAGACCGGTGTCCGGGAGAATCGTCATACCCGGCGCGATCTCGGCGAAGAGCTCCAGCCGCGGTGCCACGTACCACTGCAACCCCACAGGCACCCGGGCGCCCAGGACGAGGGCATCGTTGTCCCGACCACCCCGGTCGCCGAGCAGCAGAACCTTTCCACCGAGGCCCAGATACCAGTTTAGGGGCTCCACAAACGGGTCGCGAACCAGCCAGAGGTCGGCGTGGAGGTGAAGATAGTCGTCGATGCTCCAGGCGGCGGCGAGGGCCACGCGGTTCTCGAGGAGAACGCTCACGCCGGTGGGGTCGCCGAGCATGCCGCCGACGCCCGTGTCCGCCGGAACCGCGACCAGAGCGATGCCGGTCGCCAGAACGAGTGCAATCAGTGTCTTTTTCATACCCGACAAACGTACGGCGTGACGCAGCGGGAATCAAACAGCGGTGTACACGGCACCGCCCCCCACGGTAGCTTATGGCCACATATGGATACGGTATACGTAGCGGGGCACAAGAACCCCGACATGGATTGCGTATGCTCGGCATACTGCTACGCAGCCCTCAAACAGAAAACGAATTCCGACACCCGGTACCTGCCGATCCGCTCAGGCCCGCTGAGCGCCCAGATCCGCGATGTGTTCCAACTCGCCGGGGTCACGGTCCCGGAACACTTCGACACGATCGCTCCCACCGTTGGTCTGGTGGCGAAGCCGAGCCCGGTAACCCTCCAGCCGGCGGATCCCGTGCTCGAGGCGTTCCGGCAGGTGGAACACCAGACGATCAGCGCGATTCCGGTGATCGACGCCGACGGTGAATTCCGCGGCGTAGTGGGGGTCAACGAGATCACCTCCTACGTGCTGGCGCAGAATCGCGGCGAACGCCCGATCTACTCGTTCCTTGTGGATAACTTCGAGCGCGTGCTTCCCGGCAGTGTCATTCAGCGCGGAGAGCAGGAGAGCTTCGATGCACCGATCATGACCGGGTCAATGCCCCAGGACCGGGCGATCGAACTGATCGGCCGGCTCCAGGAACGGCCGCTGCTGGTGGTGGGAAACCGTCCGGAGATCCTGGCCCACGCCGTGTCGTCGCAGCTGCCGGCGCTGGTGATCACGGGACTCCGGGACGGGGAGGAGATCGCCGTCGACCTCAGTGAGTTCCGTGGATCGGTGTACCGATCCAACACCGACACCGCCGAAACGATCCGCCTCCTGCGGTTGAGTTCGCCGGTGCATACGATCATGGACCCCGACGTTCCGCGACTGGACGAGACGACTCCCTTCGACCAGGCCAAGAACGACCTGCTCAGTTCAAAGTACCGGGGTCTTCCGGTGTTCCGCCGCGAGGAGTACATCGGCATGGTGAGTCGCCGGTCGTTTATCGAGCGGCCGCGACGGAAGCTGATCATGGTGGATCACAACGAGGTGTCCCAGGCGGTGGACGGTGCGGAGGAGGCCCAGATCCTGGAGATCGTCGACCACCATCGTCTGGCACCGCCGTCCACCACCGAGCCGATCGCCGTCACCACACGCGTGGTCGGCAGCACCTGTACGCTGGTCTATGAGGAGTTTGCCAATTTCGGCCTGGGTCTCGACCGCGACGTGGCGATCCTGCTGCTTTCCGGCATCGTTTCGGACACCGTCAATCTGCACTCGCCCACCACGACGGAGGCTGACCGGCGCGCCGTACACCGCCTGGAGGCGATTACCGGCATATCCGCGGCGGAACACGCCAAACGGCTTTTCGCCCAGCTCAACGCCCTCGAGAATCGGGAACCCAAGGAAATCGTGCTGTCGGACTTCAAGCAGTACCGCCACGGAGGGGTGAGTTTCGGCATCGGCCAGGTGGAGGTCACCACTCTGACGGACTCCGAAAACTACCGGCCCAGGCTGTTGCAGGCGCTGGAGACGGTCACCACCGACAAGCGCCTCAGCTGGACGATGATCATGGTCACCGATGTCATCAAGCGGAACAGCCTGCTGCTCACCTCCGGATTCGGAGAGGCGGAAACCCAGCTTCCGTTCAAGCGGCTGGAGGAACGGACCTTCGACATGCCCGGCGTTCTGTCGCGCAAGAAGCAGCTCCTGCCGGAGGTCATGCGCGTTCTGTCGGAGGAGTAGTGCCCCGGTGCGAACGCCGGATCACCGCGGCGCGGTGTCGCCTCGGCTCGATCGTGGCCGCGAGTGCGGCGCCTCGCGCCGACGCCGCCGACCGCCTACAGGCCCGCCACGAACATTTCGATGCCGGAGAGCAGCATCTGCACCGACATCGTCGTAAGAATCATACCCATGAGCCGCTCTGTGGCGGCCAGTCCGCGGCGACCCAGTGCGCGGCGGAGAAAGTCGGCGGAGACCAGCACCGCCGACGCCGCCAACCACGCGGCGATGAGCGCGATCAGCCAGTCCACGAGTCGATCCGGATACTGTGTCGAAAAGAGGATAAGCGTCGCCATCGCCGACGGCCCCGCCACCAGCGGCACCGCCAGCGGAACGATCAGGGGTTCGTCGTCGTCGGGTTCGGTGGCGTCGGTCCCCGACTGACGGCGCGGAAAGATCATCCGGATCGCGATCAGGAAGAGCACCACCCCACCGCCGATGCTCAGCGCCGGTTGCGAGATGTGCATACCCCGCAGGATGAACTTGCCGAAGAAAAGAAACGCCGACAGAATCACGAGTGCGATCACCATTTCGCGCACGATGATCGCCTTCCGGCGTCGCGGATCCACGTTCCCCAGGACGCCCAGAAAGACGGGGATGTTCCCCAGCGGATCGAGGACCAGAAACAAGGTGATGGCGGCGGTGTAGATGCTCACGGTGTACGCTCTCCTGGGCGCTGCAGCCCGTACCGTGCTTTGAGGGTCAGAACCCTGCGGACTCCGCGGTCGATGTCATCGGCGGACACCCGACCATCCGCCACCAGGCGTTCCACCCGGTCAAGGATCTCAGGGAGATCGAATCCGGTATTCAGGAGCAGCAGATCGACATCGTACCGTAGCGCCCGTTCGAGGATGAGGTCAAGCTCGTAGGTATCCGACATCGCCCGCATCGAGAGCGCGTCGGACACCACCACACCGCGAAAACCGATCTCCTCGCGGAGGATGTCGTGCAAAAACACCTCGGACACCGTGACCGCGTACTGCGGGTCGATCTGCGGATAGAGGATGTGGGCGGTCATGACCGCCGGGACACCGGCCTCCACGGCGGCGCGAAACGGACGCAGGTGCGTCGCCTCCAGCGTTGCCAGGTCGGCATCCACCACCGGCAGCCGGCCGTGACTGTCCACGCGGGTGATTCCGTGTCCCGGGAAGTGTTTCACCGTGGCGATGACACCCGCCGCCCGCGCCCCGTCGAGATACGCCCGCACCTGGTCGGCAACCCGGGCGGGATCGCCACCGAACGCCCGGTCTCCGATAATCGACGCATCGGCGATCGGGGAGAGGTCGGCCACCGGCGCGAGGTTCATGTTCACTCCCAGGGACCGAAGCTCGACGCCGGTGAGGTAGGCCCCGGCTTCCACAAACCGGAGATCGTCGTGTCCTGCCACCGCCGCCGCCGCCGGCAACCGGACCATGTCGCCGTAGCGAAAGGTTGCCACGCGCCCCCCCTCCTGGTCGGCGCTCACCAGCAACGGCTGCCCGTGGGAGCGGGACACCGCCGCCGCCTGAAGCTTGTCCACCACGCGCCGCGTGCTGTCGCGATCCGGAACGTTCCAGGGGTAGAGGATCACACCGGCGGGAGTATCGCCGGCGATCGCGGTGGCAAACTCCCGTGTCGCCGCGGGATCAACACCGAAGGATCGCGGCACACCGACGATGAATCGCTGGGCGGCCCGCTGCCGGAGCGTCATCGCGGAGAGCACCTGGTCCACCCGGCGATCCGCCGTTGTTCCCGGTTGGGGCAGACCGGCGCACCCAGAAAGGAGAAGGACCACCAGAGCGGCGAGCGCCGTCCACACCGGCGACAACGGAGATCGCTCCCGGCGGTGCGACTCCGCCCACCGGTCGGCCGCCTTCGGAATCACGACGCAGCGACCTGTCCGCGAATCCGCACCGCGGCACCGCCCCCGGGGCGCTCACCGAGTTCGAGCTCCGCCCGCAGCTGCCCGGCCAGCTGCCTGACAAGCTGAAAACCGAGCGCGCCGACCCGGGAGGCCTGCGACTCACCGAATCCCGCGCCGTGATCGGCGATCGAGAGCGTGTACGTCCCGTCTCCGGTGGTAAGCGCCACGTCGATGCGTACGGTGCCGTCGGCGCTCGCCCCGTGTTTCACGGCGTTGGTGAACACCTCGGTGAGGATCAGCGCCAGCGACACCGCCTGGTCCATGGGACAGACCAGGTCATCCAGCGCGAAGGTCGGTTCGATGGTGATGTCGGGGCTGTCGTACAGGTCGAAGATGTGGTCCGCCTGGCGTCGAATGAAGTCGGCCATTTCGACGAATCCCAGGCGGTCGGACTGGTACAGGAGCGTATGTACGGCGGCGATCGCGCTGATCCGTGATTCGGCCGCCTGAAGCGCCTCGTCGGCGGGACGGATGTCGACGCGGTTGCGTTCGAGATTCAGCAGACTTGCCATCACCTGCAGGTTGTTCTTCACCCGGTGATGGATTTCCTGCAGGAGTATCTTCTTCTGCTGGTTGGAGTCCACCAGTGCGCGCTCCCGTTCCTGGATCGCGTCTATCATCGTCGACATCGCGTCGAAGATCTGCCGGAACTCGCTGTACGCCGGCACCGCCGCCGGGTGACGCTCGATACGGTCATAATCACCGGAAGCGGCCAGGGCAAACTGGGCCTGGAGCGTTCCCAGTGGCCGGAACAGGCGGTTTCGCAGGTACCACGCCGCCACCATCGCCACCGTCACGCCGATCACCACGGACACGAACGCCATGATCCCCACCATCGATACGAGCTGTTTGATCTGGGCGCCCACATCCAGAACGGTCTCCACCAGGAGTTCGTTGGCAAAGTGATAGGTGAGTTCCGGCACCGCGATCAGGGAAAAGATCTCGAGGTGGCCGAACTCCGCGGTTCGCCTCGACGGCACCCGGTAGACGCCGTCCGCGTCGGTGGCGGCGTGAATCACCGCATGGGACTCGGCGATGCGGCGCTGATCAAGGACAACCATGTCGCCGCGGCGGGTTCGATCCTGGCCGCGCTGCGCCAGGTGCGCGCCGCGGCGCCCGACCTGCCGTGCGAGGTCGAAGTGGACTCGCTCGACCAACTCGACGAGATCCTCGCCGAGGACGTCGAGTTG
>CAJWEZ010000024.1 GCA_913030605.1 uncultured Spirochaeta sp. | reverse complement strand
TACGATAATTCGGTCATTTCTCTCAGATCCTTATGTTTTTCTGCGGGCGCTTACAGCCGGGATCGCCAACATCAGAAATCCCGTCATCGTCTCCGTGGCATCCAAGGGCTTGCTCCCGTACCATGGACTCGGCTCCGGAATCCGCCGGGCGCTTGCCGCGTGGCAGAAGATCGAATTTGTTGACGATCGGGATCGAAACCAGTTTTCCGCGATGGTGTATCGCCCCCCTTGGAACGGACAGTCGGTTACCGAGTCGTTCGTTTCGGAACCACAACGATACCGCACACCCGGCGATGAGCTCCTGAATATCCTCCGGGTCCAACCATCATCGAGTTACGATGATCTCGCCGGACACCTCGGTGTCAGCGTCGCAACGGTCAAACGCCGGATACAGAGATTGAAAAAGGACGGACGAGTGCGGCGTGTGGGCTCACGCAAGACCGGGCACTGGGAGGTAATCGAATGACCGGAATCGTGACCGAGCATCTCACCGACAAGCTTGCCGAAGATACTCGCACTCGGGGCATGCTCGTTTGGCTGGACCGTGAGCGTGAAATCTGCCCAGAACCACCACCGGCCGTCACGTATCAGCGTTTCCACCCAGGCACAAAAAAACCCGTCCATGTGGACGGGTTTATCGGGAGTGACGGGGATCGAACCCGCGATCTCCGGCTTGACAGGCCGGCGCGATAACCAACTTCGCTACACCCCCAACGCGGTGCAATAAGCTGTTGCTGATTGCGTGCGACGCTGTTTGTACCCCACTTGGCCGGTTCGTGTCAACAGGTTCCTCCGGCGGGATTGGATATGTACGGCCGCGTACGGCCGAGCTCCCGAAACCCGAGTCGTTTCAGTATCGGCATGCTGGTATCGGGGCGTGCATCCACCATGACCCAGGCGACACCGGCCTGCCGGGCGTCCTCCGCCCGGCTCGCCACGAGGGCTCGATAGGCGCCGTGGCCGCGGGCGGCGGGGATCGTGGCGCCGCCCCAGAGGCCGCCAAAGCGGCTGCCGGCGGATATCTGCAGGCGACCGTAGGACACGGGACGTCCGTCGAGATACGCGACGTGAATCGAGAGGTAGGGCCTCGGGCTGCCGGTCGCCCAGAACTCGCGGGCGATTGTCGACGGCGATGCGGTGTCGCCTGACCACACGGCGCTGTGGACGGCGTCGGCATCGGCGAGGATGCCGGCGTCGCCTGGGCGCCGGGCGATACGGACGGTCACACCGGCGTGAGCCCCGTCGCCCGCAGTCGTCGTTCCTGAACCTCCCGACAGCGCCTGCGTCGCCGCGACCAGGATGACCTCCTCGTCCTCTGGAACGAACCCGGCGGCGCGCAGGGCCCCGTCGGCGTACCACGGGGCAGGACCGTCCCAGCTGAAGCACTTCCACTCGAACGTCGCGTCGGCGGGGGCCGCGCGTCCAGGCTCACCGCCCGGCTCTCGGCAGATAGCGGCGGCGACGGCATCGCGCAGCGTGACGATCGTCCCGGCGCTGGACGTGTTTGAAGGAGCCGGCGGCGGCGCCTCGGTGGTCCACGCCGCCTGAAATGCGGGGCTCCAGACCGCGGCCAGTCCGTCGGCCGTCACCGACGTTGTCCCCGGCTCGGCGGGCGCGTGACGTTCGTCATGGTCGTACCAGCTCCGCAGCTGAAGGAGATCGAGATCACCGGTGGCCACGCTCACTGCCGTTCCTCCGCCGGCACCCGTTCGCCGGCGCCGGCGCGTCCGCCGCGTTCGCCGGCGACGGTGCCGCGCCCGCGCAGCCCCGCCCCCACGATCATGATCGCCGCCGTCACCAGGACGAACGATCCGAAGAGATCCTTCTGTACGGCGCCCCAGATGATGTACAGCGAGCCGAGAGCCGCCAGGAGCGGTGTCACGATCCGTGTCAGGGCCCGGCTATCGGTGAACCGGCGCATGACCCACAGGTAGATCGAAAGATAGATTGCGTACAGGAAGGCGATCGGGAGCTCCGAGATGTCCATGAAGCCGCCCCACCATCCGGCGAAGTTCCCATACCATACCGCCATCCACGCGAGCGAGAGTGCCAGCCCCACCACGGCGGACCGTCGGGTACTGTCCGTATTCGGGGCGACGACCCGGAAAAAGGCGGGCGCCGGCCCCATGCCGCGGGTGGCGATTGCGTAGAGACCGCGGGCGCTGCCCATGATCAGACCGTTGAGCGTGCCGAGGCAGGAAATAACCACGAACACGGTGAGCACGGTTCCGCCGAGGCGGCCGAACACCAACGAGATGACCCGTACCGGCGCGGCATCGCCGGCGGCGATCACCTTTCCGTTTGAGAGAACCCCGGAGATCCCGAGGTAGTACGCCATGTACACCACGACGACGGTAATGGTGCCCGCGACCAGCGCCCGGGGAAGCGTGCGCCGGGCATCGCGAAGTTCGGCGTTAATCGATGTGGCGATAATCCATCCCTCGTAGGCGAAGGCGGTCGCCAGTGTGGCCACCGCGAGTCCCCCTGCACCGCGCGAGACGTCGGCCGCGGCGGTGGTGAAGCTTTCCACCGTCTGACCGCTCACGAGCCCTGCAGCAAGGCCGACGATCGCTACCAGAGCCAGGGGGATCAGCTTGATCGCGGTGGCCGACACCTGCCATTTCCCGGCCAGGACGGGCGAAAGGATGTTGAGGGTGAAAAACCCCACGAGGTAGATCACGGCCAACACCCACACGGCTGACGGTGCCGTGATCCCCAGCAGGCCGACGGTGTAGGTGCCGGAGACCCAGGCGAGAACCGCCACGAGGGTGGGGTAGTACACCACGGTCATGAACCACGCCACGTAGTAGCCGGCGATACGGCCGTAGGCCGCTTCAAAGTAGTCGACAATGCCGTTCACCTTGTCCACGCGCGTGGCGATGCCGGCGAATACCGAGGCGGTGACCACCATGATCGCACCGCCGATGAGCCACGCCAGGAGCGCGACCGGAAGGCGGCCGGCTGCCGCGACGAGTACGTCGTCGGCTTTGAAAAACACGCCGGATCCGATGACGATGCCCACGACCATGGCGGTGGCGGTCCAGAACCCGTACTTCTTCTGCAGTGCTTCCATTGGGATGTCCTTTCCGGGGGATAGAATCGCGAGTGTACCACGCTGCACCGCGCCGGCCTACCGACGCCCGAACACAAGTTCGTGCCCCTTCTTGTGGTGAACCAGATCCAGTCGGAACCTCCGCTGCATCCAGTCGATCGTTGCGGGTGTCAGAAACAGGACGTGGGTCGGATCCCGGCGATACCACCAGGCAAGAAACCGCGTGGCGGCGGGGCCGTTCACCGCCCCCGGCGGGTCGTCCTCCGGCACTCTGGCGTCAAACACGCCGGTGCGCAGGATCAGATGCCCGGTGGGGGCAAGCTGTTCCAGCAGGGAGGGCAGGACGCGGCCCGGCGCGTGGAGGTGCTCGATCACTTCCACCATGACGACGGCATCGTAGGGCACCGCGGGGGTGAGCGCATCCGGATTGGGAAGGAAGAAGGGGTCGTGGGGGGTGACGGTAAACTCGCGTCCCTGCAGGATATCGGTCAGGACAGGGTGCGGTCCGGACCCGAAATCGAGGATGCGGGCGTTGGCGGGCACGTAGGGTGTCACGGCGGAGTCCGCAAACCGCCCGAGGTAGTCGCGGTAGTCGGCGTTGTCCGGTTGGTTATTGTGCTCGCGGTAGCGCGCCAGTTCCGCCTCCGGCGTCGGCAGGTCCGGTGTCGCCAGCTGCAGGAGTCCGCAGGTGGGACATCGCTCGTAGTGTTCGCCGCGGGTTGATTCCGCCCAGGCGAGCGTCGCGCCGCCGCATAGACGACAGGTGCGCTCAGGATTCGTTGACGCTGATAGCTCCACTTACTATATTGTAGCCGTGGCAACAAAGCTGAGGAAGAGTAAACAGCGCGATCGTATTCTGGAGCTGTTGCAGTCCGATCACATTCATGTAACCGCCAACTGGGTGTACGATCAGCTTCGGAACGAGTTCCCGACGCTCAGTCTTGGCAACGTATACCGCAACCTCAACATCCTCGTTGAGCAGGGCCTCGCCAACCGTCTGGGCTTTGGAAGTACCTTCGATGTCTACGAGGCCAACCGCGAAGGGCATTTTCACTTCATCTGTGATGTCTGCGGGGCGATCGAGGACATCGACGCGCCGGTGGAACAAAGACAGCTCATGCACCGGTGGATCGAGACCGAACGGGGACACCAGGTCTCCACGGTAGAGGTCCACGGTACCTGCCGCGCCTGCGCCGCCGCCGCCTCCAGGGCCGCTGCGGCTCCCCACGCCGACGTCAGCTGACCGCCAGGCGATTCAGTAGCGCATTCGCCCGCTCGCCGATCGCATCCAGCGGCAGTACCTCTGACGCTCCACCGGCGTCCACCGCCGCCTTCGGCATTCCGTACACAACCGACGTCTCCTCATTTTGCACCAGCGTGATTCCGCCGGCGTCCACGATCCGGCGGGCCCCTTCGCCTCCGTCGCGTCCCATGCCCGTGAGGAGTATTCCCACCGTGGCGGCGCCGTAGGCCTCTGCGGCACTTTCGAACAGGGTGTCGGCGCTCGGGCGCTGAAACACGCGTTTGGGGCCGTCGTCCAGGGCGTAGCGGCGTCGTCGGACCAGAAGGTGCATGTCGCCGGGGGCAACCACGGTCACGCCGCCGGCGAGGGGCTCACCGTCGTGGGCCACGTGCGCGACGTGACCGGTCGCTTCGCTGATCCACCGGGCGAACCCCTCGGCGAATCCGGCTCCGATGTGCTGAACGATCGCCACCGCCCAGCGGGGATCCGGTGGCAGGTCCTGAAGGACTCTCCGGACCGCCTGGGGGCCTCCGGTTGATGCCCCGATCACGCACAGCAGTGGAGGGGGATTCCCGGGTGGAGCAAACGGGGGCGCCGGCGGTCGCGGCGGCGTGGATACCTGGGGGCGGGCCTGCAGCGTTGCGGCACCGGTCCTCGCCGGTGCCGGACTGGCGGCCACCGCGCGGAGAAGCTTGATCAGCGGGTCGATGCCTCCGGCGGAGGTCAGGTGCTGAAGGTCCGGTCGCCGGCGCACGGCGGTAAACCCGTCGCGTTCGAGGCGCACGGTGATCGCCGGCGTCACCGATGGTGCCATGGCCAGTGCCGGCACGCGCAGTTCCCCCAGTCTCGTCAGGGCGATCGAGACGTCGGCGGCGCGCTCAGCGTCGAAGTCCACGATCGCTACGTGGGGTGGGCGGTCCCACTCCGGTGAGACCCCGATGGCGCCGGCGTATACCACAGACACGTCGGGATCGGTGTCCAGCGCCTTGCCCACGAGGCGGGAGAACACCGAGGACACCGAGAGAATCGCAACGCGAAGCGGGAGGCTCACGGTCCTATTGTCGGCAGAAAGAAACGCGTGCCCGCGTCAATTGGTCAGATGACCGTCCCGTTGGGTATGACGGCGTTCTTCGGCACGACGATGACACCATCGCGGACGAAGTAGCGTTCATAGTCACCCTCCGGGGGAATGCCGTCCCAGCCGATGGTGCAGTCGTTGCCGATGCGCGCGTTCTTGTCGATGATCGCGCCGCGAATGCGACAGTTCTTGCCGATGCCGATCTTCGGAACCGCTTTGCCGTCCTCCGTGCGGGCGGGGCCCGGCTCCTCGTAGTAGTCGGCGCCCATGCACACCACGCCGTCCAGTTCGGTTCCTTCGTCGATGATCGTCCGAATGCCAATGATCGATCGGTTGATCGTGCTGCCGGTGATGATGCAGCCGTCGGAGGCGATCGACTGCGACAGGGTTGCAGAGTTGAATTTGCCCGGCGGCAGGTCCCGACGATGGGTGTAGATCGGCATGTTCTCGTCGAACAGGTTGAATTCGGGATAGATCTCGGCGAGCGCCAGGCTGGTATGGTAGAAGCTGTCGATCGTTCCGATGTCCTCCCAGAAGCCGTCGAACATGTACGCGTTCACGTGCATCTGGTCGATCATCATCGGGATCACTTCCTTGCCGAAGTCGGTGTAGCTGTTGTCCAGCGCCCGTTCCAGCGCCTCGGCGTTAAAGACGTAAATACCCATGGAGGCGAGATAGTCGCGGCCCGGTTTGTAGTTCGGCAGCTCGTCGCGGGCGGCTTCGGGGATCTTCAGACCCGAGATGTCCACCTCCATGGGCGGCTTCTCCGTGAACTGACCGATCCGCAGGTTCTCGTCAACGGTAAGAATGCCGAAGCCGGTGGCGGCCTCCCGGTCCACGGGGAGTACCGCGACACTGGCGTCGGCGCCGCTGGCCACGTGGCGTTCGTAAAAGTCGCGAAGGTCCATGCGGTAGAGCTGATCGCCGGAGAGAATCATGTAGTGCTTTGGTTTCTGCGTGCGAAAATGGACCAGGTTCTTGCGCACGGCGTCGGCGGTTCCCTCGTACCACCCGGAGTGGGTGAACGTTTGCTCCGCCGCCAGAATCTCCACAAATCCGTTGGTAAAGCTGTCAAAGATGTAGGTGTTGCCGATGTGCAGGTGCAGCGACGCGGAGTTAAACTGGGTCAGCACGTAGATCTTCTTGAAATCCGCGGCGATGCTGTTGGACAGCGGAATGTCCACGAGGCGGTACTTGCCGCCAAACGGAACCGCCGGCTTTGATCGCTCCGCCGTCAGGGGATACAGGCGCGTCCCTTTTCCACCACCCATTACAACTGTCAATACATCTTTGTCCATACGTTTTCAGTGTACGGCCGTGCCCGGGACCGGTCAAGGAAACGTACCGAAACATGGTCTACGGGAGGGGCGCTGTGGTACTCTGATGCGGTCATGGTGAAGGACCTCATCGATGAACTGAAAGCCGACGCATCGTTTACCGACCACGTGCGGCACTGGCAGACGATCCCGGCCCGGGCCGGTGAATACGCGTCCATCCCCGACGGGATCGACGAACGGATCGTGCGGGCGCTGGAGCGTCGCGGCATACGGCAGCTGTACTCGCACCAGAGCGCGGCGATCGGTCACGCGATGGCCGACCGAAACGTGGTGGTCGTGACCCCCACGGCGTCGGGCAAGACGCTGAGCTACAATCTGCCGGTTCTGGACGCGATTCTGAAGAATCCCGACACCCGGGCGCTGTACCTCTTTCCAACCAAGGCACTCAGTCAGGACCAGCAGGGGGAGCTGAACATGACCGTGGAGGACGGTGGCCTCGAGGTTGCGGTCATGACCTTTGACGGCGATACGCCGCCGGCGGTACGGGGTGCCGCTCGCAGCCGCGGACAGATCATCATCAGCAATCCGGACATGCTTCACGCCGGGATCCTGCCCAACCACACCAGGTGGGTGCAGTTCTTTCAGAACCTCCGGTACATCGTCGTCGACGAACTGCACACCTACCGGGGCATCTTCGGTTCCCAGGTTGCCAACGTGCTCCGGCGCCTCAAGCGGGTCGCGGCGTTCTATGGTTCCGACCCGCGGTTCATCCTCTGTTCTGCCACGATCGGAAACCCGCAGGAACTGGCGGAGTCCATGGTCGGGGCCCCTGTGGAACTGGTCGACCGCAACGGCGCCCCGGCCGGTGAGAAACACATCATCCTGTATAATCCGCCGCTGGTGGACCGTGTGCAGGGGATCCGACAGGGCGTGGTGCACGCCTCCCGCAGTCTCGCGCTGCGGTTCCTGAAGCGGGGAATTAAGACGATCGTCTTTGCCCGCTCCCGGCAGCGGACGGAGCTCATTGCCAGCTATATCCGCAGCAGCCTGGCAAACGTGTACACGGAGAACAGCCGGATCCGGGTCGAATCGTACCGCGGCGGCTATCTGCCCTCGGAGCGCCGGGCGATCGAGAAGGGCCTGCGGGATGGGGAGATCCACGGGGTGGTGAGCACCAACGCCCTGGAGCTTGGGATCGATATCGGCGGCCTCGACGCCGCCGTCCTCGGCGGATTTCCGGGGACGGTTGCCAGCAGTCTGCAGCAGGCGGGACGCGCCGGCCGTCGCCAGTCGGTATCTCTGGCGGTCCTGGTGGCCAACGCCTCGCCCCTGGATCAGTTTGTGGTGGATCATCCGGAGTACTTCCTGGAGCGCAACCCGGAGAGCGCGTACATCAACCCGGATAACCCTTTCGTGCTCTTCGATCAGCTCAAGTGCGCGGTCTTCGAGCTGCCGATGCGCCCCGATGACGGTTTTTCGCCGCTCGCCGAGGAGGTGCTCACGGTGCTCGAGGAGAACGGTGTCGTTCGCCTCAGTGGCGGCGCGTACCACTGGGCGGATCAGTCCTATCCCGCCGAGGGTGTCAGTCTGCGCAGCGCCACCACCGACAACGTGGTGATCGTCGACCGCAGCGACGGTGCCGACGTCGTGATCGGCGAGATGGACCGGCCCTCGGCGAAGGAACTGCTTTTCGACAACGCGATCTACATTCACCGTGGCGAGCAGTTCGTGGTGACCAACCTCGACATCGACAATCGCCGGTGCTACGTGGAACGCACCGACGTCAACTACTTCACCGACGCCCTGGTGAAGCTGGACGTGAAGGTGCTGACGGAGGACGACTCGCGTCCGGTTCTCGGGACCGATGTGGTGGTGGGCGACGTTCTGGTTCGCAGCCTGGCGGCAAAGTTCAAGAAAATCCGCTTTCAGAGTCACGAGAACGTGGGATACGGCGAGATCGATCTCCCGGAGGAGCAGATGCACACGCGGGCGGCGATGGTCGTCCTGGCCGACGGACTGCCGGCTCGGCGGGCGTTCGACGGGCTTCCGCCGGCGGCACGGCCGGTTGCCCTCGGGCGCCTGGCGCGTCTGCTGCGGGACGTGGCGCCGGTATACCTGATGTCCGTCGGTCAGGACCTCGGGGTTCACTTCTCGGTCCGGGACCCGCACTTCGAGGTGCCGGCGGTGTTCCTGTACGACCGCTACCCCGGCGGGAGCGGTCTCGCCGACGCGCTGCCGGCGACGTTTGAGCGGGTGCTGACGGCGGCCCGGGAACGGGTGTCGGGGTGCAGTTGCGAGTCCGGCTGCCCCTCCTGTGTGGGTCCGGTGGATACCAATGACGGGTGGAGCGGCAATCCCAAGGCGGCGGTGCGGTCGCTGCTGGACGCGTGGACAGGGAGCGGTGGCTGACCTCTATTCGCGGCTGAAACACCTTCAGGAGCAGAAGGCACGCCGGCCTGGCGCCGGTACCGCCGACCCGGCAGCGGGTCCGGTCGGCGATCATCCCGCGGTCCGGGAGCTGGCCCCGGGACCGGGGTGGCGTCGCATTGCGCCGGGGGTTTTCGAACGCAGCGACACACTGTCACTGGAGGTTCCCCTCGACTGGTCCCGCGTCTCGCCGCTGGTGGGATCGGTGGCCGGCACGCGTCCGTTCTTCCTGGATGTGGAGACGAGTGCGCGTTCCGGCGGCGCCGGGAGCCTGGCATTTCTCATCGGAGTCGGCCAACTGGTCGTCGGTGAACGTGGATGTGACGATTGCGGGGAGCACGCAACGGCGGTCCGGGTGACGCAGCTGTTTCTCAGCGAGCCGGCGTCGGAACCGGCGCAGCTTCAGCGGCTGGCCGAGATCGTTGGAGAGCCCGCCGACGCGTGCTACGTGACCTACAACGGTGGCAGTTTTGACCTGCCGGTGCTGCGCACGCGCCACATTCTCAATCGGATGACGTTTCCCGACGGTCGTCACTGGGATCTGCTCCATCTGACGCGACGGTTGTACGCGCCGGTGATCGGCTCCTGTACCCTGGGACGCGTAGAGTCCCGGGTGCTCGGGCGACGCCGGGAGGCGGACGTTCCCGGCAGCGAGGTACCGGACCGGTATCAGGAGTTCGTGCGCGACGGTGACGTCGCCCGGATCGCCGACGTGGTGGCGCACCATTTCTACGATATCGCCCATCTGGCGGAGCTGGCGGCGGTACTCAACGCCCACGTGTCCGGAACCGGCCGCCCCGGGAGGATTCCGCCGGACCAGGTCGCGCTGGCGCGGTTTCTGGTGCAGCGGGGCGGTGGTGATCAGTACCGGCGCGCGGCCGGACTGCTGGACGGGGTGATTGCAGAGACGGCGGAACGGTTGCGTGGAGCCCGCGCCGCAGCCCGCCGGAGCGGACTGGCGGGCCGCCTGCAGCGACGCGTACCGCAACAGTGGGCCGTCTGCCGCGAACTGAGGGCGGTTATCGCCCGCCGGCGCCGGGAGTGGGAGGTGCTGCTCCATCTTCGTCGCGAACTGTGGCAGGAGCGGGGAAGTCGCCACGATGCGGTGGAGTACGCCAAGGTGCTGGAGCACCGGATGGGTGCCTACGATGAGGCGCTCGCGGTGATCGACGCCTGTCTCGAACAGCCGAACGAGGACGGCGGTACGAACAGGGCGACGCCGGCGCCGCCCGGCGTCACCGACGAACGGCTGGAGTACCGACGACAGCGACTGCTGAGAAAGCGCGATCAGTCCACGGGACGGCGGTAGAGGTCTTCGTAGGCGCGGGCGGATCGATCCCAGCTGAAGTCGCGTTGCATCGCCGCGTCGCGCATCCGTTCGATCCTCGCGCGGGACCCCGTGAACAGTTCCACCGCATGGGTCACGGCGGCGACGATCGCATCGGCCTCACTGTCCTCGATAAAGAATCCGGTGTCTGCGTCGACCGTGTCGGCGAGTCCGCCTGTCCGCGTGACGATGGGAAGTGTGGCGTACCGCATCGAGTACATCTGATTGAGCCCGCACGGCTCGTAGACGCTGGGCATGAGGAAGAAATCGGCACCTGCCTCGATGAGGTGGGCGAGACGATTGCTGTACCCAACGGTGGCGCCGAAGTTCGGATACGTCCTGCCGTAGCGCGCGACCTCCCGTTCCACCCACGCGGCACCGCTTCCCAGCAGCGCAACCTGTACCGGGAGCGACGATACGATCCGTTCCATGGCGGCGGTGCCGGGCGTAAAGAGCGGGTCGATTCCCTTCTGCTCGACGAGTCGGGTCACCATCCCGATGAGCGGTATGTCCGGGTCCTCCTGGAGTCCCATTTCCCGTTGCAGCGCCAGCTTGTTTTCGGTCTTCGGGAGCCGGTTTCCCGGGGCGAACGTCGCCGGGATCAGGGCGTCGGTGGCGGGATTCCATTCGTCGGTGTCGATTCCGTTGACGATACCCGTGACCCGCGGAGCGCGGGACTGAATGTCCCGGTGCAGGCCGAATCCGAAGCGCGGCTGCTGGATCTCCGTCGCGTACCGCGGGCTGACGGCGACCAGCCAGTCGCTGTGGTGGACCGCGGATTTCATGAAGTTGATGTCGTCGCCGGAGTACACGTCGCTTGCCGAGAGCTGCGAGGGATCGAATCCGATGTCTCCGGCGTCGTGGCCGGCGAAGATCCCCTGGTAGCCGAAGTTGTGAATCGAGAAGACGATTCGTGTGTGCTGAAAATGGCCGGAAGGGCGGTAGATCAGGTTGACGAACGAGGGGACCAGTGCGGTGGGCCAGTCGTGGGCGTGAATCACGTCCGGCTGCAGTCCCAGTGCGAGACTCAGCTGCAGCGCTCCCCGGGAGAGAAAGGCAAACCGTCGCGCGTTGTCGTCAAACGCGGAGGCCGGCGTGGGCCCGTATACGCCGCCGCGGGCACCGAAGAGGTCCATGTGTTCCAGCATGTACACGTGCACGCCGTTGTGTTCCAGGCGGTACACACCGCACCATTCCTCGCGGTACCCGAGGGGCACCCCCAGGGACATGTGCATGTCCTGCGCCTGACTCCGGTCGATGGATCCGTAGCGCGGCATGACCATGTACACGTCGTGGCCCCGCGCGGCAAGGGCCTGTGACAGCGCGGAAACGGCGTCTGCCAGCCCGCCGGCTTTGGCAAGGGGGTGGTATTCGCTGGATATGAACAGGATTTTCACAGCTACTGATAGTAACTGATACGGAACGGAGACTCAAACACAAATCCGAGCGAACGGTACAGTTCCCTCGCCGGGGTGTTGTCCAGTTTGACAAACAGGGACGCGTGGCGCTCCTCGCGTCGAAGATCGGCGAGCAGGCTCGTCATCAGCCATCGACTCACGCCGCGTTGGCGCCACTCCGGGACCGTGTACACGCCGCCGATCTGGTCGCCGAGAAACCCGCGTGCGTTTGTCGCCACCCGCGCCACGACCTCGTCGCGGTAGGTCGCCACCAGAACGTGCTGGGTTTCCAGGCTGTGAGCCAGCGACGCACGGCTTGAGGACGGGTTGGGCCGATGACCCGGCAGGAGGACTTCCTCGACCTCGTAGGCCATTTGCAGGTGAAGGAGGCGCCGCCATTGCGACGGCCGCGGGCGCACGATGCGCAGCTCCGGGTGCGGAGGGCGATCCACCTGCGGAAACGCCGGCCATTTGAGAGCAAGAAGGTCGTAGTCAATCGTGATACGCGGGACGCCGTCGAACGCGCGCGCCATGAGTTCCACATCGTGACGATTGCCCATGATGGAGTGCAGCCGCGTAAACGTCCCGGTGGCGCGACGGAGCGACCGGAGTACACCGTCCAGCCGCACGGTGTCGGTAACCTCACGGAGACCGATCGGAGCGAAAAAGCCGCCGGGGCCGTGGTATACGGCAGCCTCGCCGGGGAGATAGTAGCAGCGACCACCGGATCGCAGACGCTTGTCGAAGAGCCCGCGACGAACCCTCTCACTCACGGCAACGGCGTCCGGCTCGTGGTCAGCCACAAAGCGTTCCAGAGCCGTTACGCCAGGTCGGGCAACCAGCTTCCATTCCATGGGACGCTCACGGTGAGATCGAGATCGGAAGGTGCCCCGGCGCCGGAATCTCGCCGACGAGGGCCGCGAAACCGCTCTCAAAGCTGTCGGTGCCCCAACCGTACACCGCGATGGCGCGGTCCACCCACGGCACCTGCCTCAGGTAGATCGGCGTCAGGATGCTGAACACGGTGATTGTGTCGGCATAGTCCTCGCCGCCCTGCAGCACCTGCAGGCTGCCGGGATCGCTCAGGAGGTAAATGATCGTATCGTAGCGGCCGGCTGCGGCGGCGAACCGTGCCCGGTCCGCAGCGGAAGAGGAGTAGAACGCCGGATCCTGAAAACGGAGCTCGTCGGCGCCGGGAAAGAAGCGTCGGCCCACCCGGAAAAAATCGGGGTCTTTGCCGACCAGGAGCACCCGCCCGGCGGTATCGGGGTCAAGAGGCAGCCCGTCGCTGCGAATTTCCGTGACGCTGCGACCCGCCTGGTCCAGAAAGAACTCCCGTGATTCGGGGGTGCGCATCATGCTGCGGACCGCGCCGGCGTCCGGGGCCAGCGGCACACGCCATTCCGGACGCAGGTAGGCGAGTTTGACGCGCAGAATCCGTCGGACGGACTGATCGACCCGGTCCCGGAACGCTGGTTCGGTGCGGTAGGCGTCGATCAGGGTGTTCCAGATCGGTCCGTCGAACGCCGGTGTCCGCGAGAACATCACCACGTCGTTTCCCGCCAGAATTGCGTGTTTCACCAGCTGGTCAAAGGACCAGCCCTGCGCCTCGCCGTACTCCAGAGCGCCGCCCATATACAGATCGTCGGTGATCACGATTCCCGAGAACTCCAGACGCTCCCGAAGGATCTCCTGTTTGAAGTACGGGGACATGCTTGCGGGTGCGTTGGTTCCGGTGATATCAGGGAACGCCAGGTGCGCGCTGAGAACTGCCGGAATGCCGTCCCGAATCAGCATGCGGAAGGGCAGTGCGTCGATGTTCCAGAACGTATCAAAGTCCTCGTTAATGACCGGTAGGGTTCCGTGGCTGTCGCCGCTGGCGTTTCCGTGGCCGGGGAAGTGTTTCGCCGTGGCGATGACGCCGGCGCGTTCCATGCCGCGGTAGAACGCGACGCCGAGGACGCCGGTTTCGACCGGGTCGGACGAAAACGCCCGCGGTCCGATGACGTGCGCCTCGGGGTTGCGGTACACATCCACGGTGGGTGCAAAGTTCATGTTGACGCCCAGCGCCCGAAGCTCCAGGCCGATGTACTGGCCCGTCATGAGGGCGTCGTAGGGCAGGCGTGTCGCGCCGATCGCCATGTTGCCGGGGGTGATCGAGGTTCCGTCCTTGACGTGACGAACCCATCCGCCTTCCTGGTCCGTTGCCGTGAACAACGGCAGGCCGGTATCGGTGGCCAGGCTGGCGGTCTGCATTTCGTCGATCGCTCTGACCAGCGTCGGGAGGTCCTCGCCGTTCCAGCCGAACACCTTCACCCCGCCCACGTTCCGTTCACGGATCCACCGCATGACCTCCGGGGTCGGTTCTTCCGAGGCCCAGCTGACCATCAGGAGCTGGGCGACGCGTTCCTCATCCCCCATCGTGGCGAGTATGCGGTCTATGTGTTCTTCAACCGCGGGATTCCGGTCACCGACGTGGCTCTCCACCGCCTCCGGGGCGATCTGCCAGAAAACGGTATCGGCGGGCGGCTCCGCCTCAGCGTGAGGCGCCTCCACGATACGGGACTGCGCCGGGATGACGAAGGCTGCGAGGAGAAGGACGCAGAGGATGAGTGCGCGTCGCAACGTATCCACCCGGTGACGATACCACGCGCTTCTTACGAAACTCAACGCCGCTGGACGGTGGCGGGACGCCCGCTGTCGCATCGTCGTGGCGATCGCGTCACCGGTTGTGGCTGTCCCGCCCGGCCTCCGGCTATCGCGTCGCCGTGGCGACGATCGCGTCGGTCAGCATGTCGATCCGGTGGCTGGCGGCGTGAGCGGCGATGGCGCCGTCGGCGGCGGCCACCACGAGCTGCCGAAACGGGGTGGTGCGAACATCACCTACCGCGTAGAGCCCGGGAACGCTGGATGCCATTTCGCCGTCGGTGACGACGTAGCCCGCGGCGTCGCGCTCGACAAAGGGCACGAGGTCGGTCTGCGGATCCGAGCCGATGAAGACAAACACGGCGCCGGCCGATTCCTCGGTGATCTCCCCGGACCGCGTGTCGCGCAGCCGCACGGCGCGTACCGCCTCGATTCCGAAGTGATTCGGGCCCCCGAGAATCTCCTCGACCTCGGTGTTGAACCGTACCTCGATGTTCGGATTGGCCAGGACCCGCTCGGCGAGGGAGGCCTGGGCCCGGAACCGGTCGCGGCGGTGAACGAGAATCACACGGTCGGTGAGCTTGCTGAGAAACGTAGCCTCATCGCAGGCGGCATCACCACCACCGACCACCACCATCGGTTGACCCGAGAACATGGGACCGTCGCAGGTCGCGCAGTAGCTCACGCCACGGCCACCGTAGGCCGCCTCACCGGGAACGCCGAGTTCGCGATGTCTGGCGCCGGTCGCAAGGATTACGGTTGCGGCTGCGATCGGGCCGCCATCGGTGACGATCCGAAACCGGTCGCCGTCACGTTCGATCGCCTCAACGTCCGCGGTGAGGATCTCGGCGCCAAACTGGCGCGCCTGCCGTTCGAACCGCTCGGTAAACTCCTCGCCGGTGATCGCGTCGGGAAAGCCGGGGTAGTTTTCGAGTTCGCTGATATTGGCGCACTGACCGCCGGACCCGGCTCGATCGATCACCAGGGTCGATCGGTTGGCGCGGGCGGCGTACTGCGCCGCGCTGAGTCCGGCGGCGCCGGCGCCAACGATCACGACGTCGTAGTTGTTCATGGGGTTCCTCCGTACAGACTCTATATATAAAAAAATATATATCGAGTCAAGTGCGATCGATCTTGTGCGACGGAACGCGGTGCGCGGGGCGGGCAGCGCGACTCCCGCGTGGGGTGTACGCCGCACCGTCGCGTGTGCCTCCGCTCAACCTCCCTCCCGACGACGCCGATACTGTGACCGGAGGTACGTAGTGAAACGTTCACATGCGATTGAACCGTTCATCGCGCTGCTCAACCGGCAGGCGGAACTCATAGGCGAACTCGCGACGTACGAGGGCTCCCTCCAGGAGATCGTGTCGCAGCGGGACTGGAACCGGCTGGAGCAGCTGCTCCCCGAGATGACGAATATCAGCGAAGCGGTCAACCGGATCGAGGAGCAGCGGAGCGACATGTTTGCAGAGATCGCGGCGTCCGTGGGCGGCGAAGTCTCCTTTGCCCGGGTGGTGTCGCGACTCCCGGAGGATGTTCGCACCGAACTGTCGACGGCGTATCGACGCCTCAAGGTCGCGGTGCTGGCGCTCCAGAGCCGTACTGCGGGGATGGACGCCTATATTCGTGCCACCATGACCACGACACGGGGGGTGCTGCAGGAACTGTACCCGGAGCACACCTCGCAGGGGTATTCGCGGGACGGGCAGGGCCGTTTCGACACCGCTTCCGCCGTCATGGTGGACCGCGCGCTGTAGGACGCGCTCCCGGTCCGGAGGAGGAAGAACATGCAGTCAACTTTTTCAGGAATCGAACTCGGAAAACGAGGGATTCTCGCCCACCAGCGCGGTCTTCAGACGATCGGTCACAACCTGACCAACGCGTCCACGGAGGGCTACAGCCGACAGCGTGTTCAACTCCAGGCAACTCCGCCAATCTATCGGCCACAGCTCAACCGCGCGGAGACCGCCGGTCAGATCGGACAGGGCGTGGACGTGGCGCGCATCGAACGGGTGCGCGACGGGCTGCTGGAGGGGCGCATCATCACCGCCACAGGCGACCAGAGTTACTGGGAGACGCGGGACCGCTACATCCTTCAGATGGAGCAGGTGTACAACGAGGTCGGTGATTCGTCGGTGCGAAACCTCATGGACCGCTTCTGGGACGGGTGGCAGGAGCTTTCTCTGTACCCGGAGCAGCGGGCGGCGCGGGAGGCGGTGCTCCAGCGGGGGCAGGCGCTGGTGGAAGGTGTCCGACTGCGGTACAACAACCTCGACCGCATTCGCTCCATGGTCGAGCAGGAGATCCAGGGCAACGTCGAGCAGGTGAACACGATCGTTCGGGATATCGCCGCGGTCAACCGCGAGATCACCAACTCCAAGGCCGCCGGGGACAGCCCCAACGACCTTATGGACCGCCGGGATCTGCTGGTCGAACAGCTCTCCGAGCACATGGACATTCGCGTGGACGACCGCGACCCCGACGAGTTCAGCGTGTACACCGCCGGGTTTCGCATCGTGCAGGGGCGGATCGCACGGCCGTTCGAGATTCGACCGGATCAGCAGAACGAAGGGTTCAGCGAAATCGCGTGGACCCACACCGGCGAGGCGGTTCGGTTTCGGGGTGGCTCACTCGGTGCCCTGCAGGAACTGCGGGACAGCGACCTGCGCACCGAGATTCAGGCACTGGATACGATGACGGTCAACGTCATGGACCTGGTCAACGAGGTTCACCGTGACGGGTACGGCATCAACGGGCGCACCGGTGAGGACTTCTTCGTGGAGTATCCGGCAATCCTGAACGCCCAGGGCAACTACGACCGAAACCAGGACGGAACGGTCGATTCCAGCTACATCTTCCGGGTCAACGGCAACAACTCCCTGGATCTGCAGGCCCAGGTGGGACTCGAGGGCGTGATGCGCCTTCCCGCGGGCAGCGAGGTCGCCGATGGGGGCATTCTCGAGGTCCCGTACCGCGCCGCCGACACCGTGGAGGACATCATCTCGCGGATCAACAACTCCGGCGCCGACGTCACCGCACGTCTCAACCGGCAGGGGCAGCTCGAGTTCAAGGCAACCACGGCCCGGGACCTTGACCAGCCGGACTTTGTGCTCCGGCATTTGGAAGACAGCGGTCAGTTCCTCACCGGCTACGCGGGGATCCTGTCGCAGAGCGGTCCCGACGGCGCATTTCGCTGGGATCAGGCGGACGCAGTTCTGTCACTCCGCGGTGAGACGGCAACGCGTGCCGGCGCCGATTTTGCGGTGGCGCCGCTCATGCATCCGTCGGGGTGGATGGCGGTCAATCAGGATATCGTGCGGGAACCGGCGTCGATCGCCAGTTCGTTCTCCGTGGCAGGCAACCCCGGGGAAACCGGTGACGGTCGTGCCGCGGCGGAAATCGCCAGCATCCGCAACTCTCCCGTGGGGATCGGCCGTGCCGACACCCTCGACGACTACTTTGCCGATACCGTGGCGCGAATCGGCCTGAAAGGCGAGGAATCGGACCTCTCGCTGGACACCTCCGAGCGCATGCTTAAGGACCTGACCGACCTGCGTTCCTCCATCAGCGGTGTCAACCTGGACGAGGAGCTCGCGGAGATGATCAAGTTTCAGCGCGGGTATCAGGCGGCGGCGCGGTTCATTTCAAATATCGATCAGATGCTCGATACGATCATCAACCGGATGGGAGTGTGAGGTAGACGATGGATCGGATAAGTACCAATCTGCCCAACGACAACATGCAGTTCTATCTCCGTGAGCGACAGAAGCTCATGGAGCAGACGCAGAATCAGATCGCGTCGCAGACGCGCATCCAGAACCTGCGCGACGACCCCCTGGCGGCGGCTCACGCCACACGTTACCGGTCGTACACCACGCGGCTGCAGCGGTACAGCGACAATATCCAGACGGTCCAGGAACGCAACCGCATCGCCGAGGGGTACGTGCAGCAGGCAACGGATCTGCTCCAGCGGGCCCGGGAACTGGCGGTGCAGGGTGCGCACGGAACCTACGCTCCCGAGGACCTGCAGCATATGTCGGTGGAGGTGAATGAGATCATCAACCAGATGGTCGAAATCGCGAACGCCCGCGACAGCGACGGGACCACCGTGTTCTCCGGAGACCGGACGCAGCAGCTCCCGTTCCGGGCCCTTCAGGGTATCCGCGCCGGCGGCGAGCGCGAGATGATCACGGAGGTGCAGTACCGCGGCACGATCAACCCGCAGTCTGCGGAGATCGCCGACAACTCCTACATCCGGAGCAACTTCGTCGGCAACCAGGTGTTCTGGGCGGAGAACCAGCAGATTCAGTCCCGGACCGACGCGCGCGACTACCAGGTCAACCAGGATGGAACGTTTTCGATCGACGGAGTGGACATTCAGGTGCGGGAAGGCGACAACGCCTTTTCGATCATTCAGAAGATCAACGAGTCCGGCGCGCCGGTTCGGGCGCGGCTGGACCCGGTCTACTCCAGCGTGGTGATCGAGGGCACGACCCCGCACCAGGTCTGGCTGCAGGACCAGCCGGGGTCCACGGTGCTCCAGGACCTGGGGCTGATCGGATCCGGCGATGGCCGGCCACCGGAGAACCTGGCACCGTCCGCCAGACGGAGCGGGGGGTCGGTATTCGACGCGCTGATCAACCTCCGTGACCAGCTCGCGGCGGGGGACCAGGAGGCGATCGGCGGTCAGGGAATTCAGACGATGGATCAGGCGCTGGACAACATGTTCACCAATCTCGGCCGTATCGGCGCGGTGAATTCCCGACTCGAGGGCGCCTACCAGCGCACGGAGATGGAGATTCCCGAAGTGATTGCGCAGGACTCGCGAAACACGGATATCGATCTGGCCGAAGCGGTCGTGCAGCTGCGGGAGCTCGAGGCAACCCACCGTGCCGCGCTGGGTGCCTCCGCTCGCATCATGCAGCCGACGCTGCTCGACTTCCTGCGGTAGTGGAGAGCACATGATGTCGACCCGCGAAATCACCAGCAAAGCGTACGGCACGATTTCGATCCAGGAACAGCAGGTTGTTCATTTTCCCCGCGGTGTGTTCGGGTTTGAACGGTTCCACGACTACGCGATCCTCGATTCCACCACATCGCCGTTCTACTGGCTCCAGAGCATCGAGAACCGCGATCTGGCGTTTGTTCTGATCAATCCCTACGTCGTTGCCCCGGATTACCTGCTCGACATCGCGGAGGAGGACCTGGAGGCGATCGGGGCTCCGGAGGCTGATGATCTCCTGGTGTTCGCGATCGTGACGATCCCCAGCGACCGCACGCGCATCAGCTGCAACCTCCAGGGACCGGTCATCATCAACCGCCGGACCAGACTCGCACGGCAGGCGATCTCGCTGGATCCCCGGTGGGAGATCAAGCACTACCTGACACCGGGAGAGGGGGCGTAGTCACGTGCTTATCCTCACCCGCAAGGTCAACGAACGGATCGTCATCGGCGAGGATATCGAGGTCTCCGTTGTAGAGATTCGCGGCGACCAGGTCAAAATCGGCATCGTGGCTCCCAGGAACGTGAAGGTGCATCGCCGCGAGGTGTTCGACATGATCCAGGAGGAGAATCGCGCCGCCGCGATGGGCGATGCCCCTGATCTCTCGGGGTTGCAGGGGCTGTTCGGGCCGTCCTCAGATACCGATGTCGATACCGATCCCGACAGGGACGAGAACCCGTCGACCTGACCAGAATGCCGCTCCGGCGTTACGCGTCGGGCCTGAACCGCGGGGACGCCTTCCGCGTCCCGATATCGCCCTCACGCAGATAAAACGGCCCGTCGTAGGGGCCGTCGACTCGGCCCTGCTGCAGCGCAACGGCACCCCGGATCGCGACACCCGGTGCCGCCGTCACCCGGTCCGCGAGCGTCTCCGCGGCGCCTTCCTCCGACATGCACCGATACGCCATCGGTCCCGGCGCGCGCCACGCGCGGCCTCCGGTCGTGTGACGCCGAACCATCGTCCGGAACGCTTCCACCGTCAGGTCCCCATCGGGCTCCAGGCGCGTGAGTTCCCCGTCTGTAGTCTCGAACACGGCGGTGTAGAGCCGCTGTTTCCGGGCGTCCAGGACCGGAATCAGGAGTTCCGTCACCGGCGCCGACGCCAGAAACCGTTCCGTCGCCGCAAGCGCTTCCAGTGAGTCCACCGAAACCACGGGAATACCCACGGCGAGGGCGATCGCTTTCGCCGCGGCCATCCCGACCCGCAGCCCGGTGAAACTGCCCGGCCCGGCCGCCACGGCGACGGCGGCGAGACTGGTCACGGGCCAGTCGCACTGCCGGAGGATGATCTCAATGTGGGGCACCAGGTGTTCCACGTGCTGGACGGGGCCGTGCTCCTCCACTCGGTGAACCACAGCTCCATCCTCGGCGACGGCGAGGCCGAGGACGGGGCCCGCGGTATCGATCGCCAGGATTCGACTCACCGGGCCCCCCGTTCGATGGTGACGTCACGGCAGTCAGGGTCATCGGCGATGGCCAGATACACCCGAACCGCTGCCGACGCCGCAAGGTGCGGGACGCGATCGGCCCACTCGATGAGCGACACCGACTCCGCCAACGCCTCGTCGATCCCCAGCATGGAGAACTCGTCCTCGTCGGCGATGCGGTACAGATCCACGTGAAGGACAGGGAGCGAGCCGGCGTACTCCTCGACGATGGTGTAGGTAGGACTCGGCATGCGTTCAGCGACTCCCAGGGCTGCGGCTATCGCTCGCGCCATGACGCTCTTGCCGGTGCCGAGTTCGCCGAAGAGGCACACGACATCGCCGCGGCGAAGGTGCCCGGCGAGATGCTGTCCGAGGGCCGCAGTCTGTTCCTCACCGCAGACGCGGTGCCGACCCAATACCTCAGGGAAGTCCGCCATCACGGTCCAGGAGTTTTATGTGGTCCTTGAGAATCCGGATCGCAGGAACGATCGGGTAGTCCGCCGACTCCAGGAAGCTCACCGATACCTCGTGTCCTCCAAGCGCCGACAGCTCGAGGGCAAACTCGATTCGCGAGCCGGGAACGGTTCGATCACCGATGGAGATCATCGCCGTGCCGCGGTACATCCGGCGGTAGTCGATGGCGAGTGGTACGCGTTCGATGTCGGTGATCGCTTCAACTTTCATGCTGCTCCTCGTAGTGTACTCTATGTGTGCCGGGGTGTGTCGAGGATCGCCCCGAAGGCGTCGGTCAGCGCCGTCAGTTGCGGCAGCAGTTCGTACTCCATAAGATCGCCGACCAGGACGAGATCGCTGTTCTGCATCGCCGACTCGAGTTCCCGAAGCAGATCGGTGAGGGTGGACATCGCCTGTTCCAGACTCGCGCCGTTCACCTCGGCGGAGGCGAGCTCGGGACGCACCGGCGCCGCCAGCGGAAACACCCGCAGGAGGCGACCGGTGAGTTCGGCGAAGCGGGCCACCATGTCCAGGGCGTCGCGTTCGCGACCGCTCTGAAGCTGTACCGGGATTTCCTCAAACGCCGGGAGGATCGACCGCAGCGCAGCGACCGTCTGCCGGAGCTCGTGTTCCGGGTCCAGGAGTTCGCGCTGACGCTGCTGGAGGATCTGGGCGACCTCTCCGGCGCGCCGACCAAGGGCGCTGCGCACTTCAGGTTTCTCCGGTGAGGTGTCCTGCAACGGTTCTTCCAGTGCACCGGCGATATCCGGCACCAGACGCGCAACCGCGGCGGTAACGTGGGGCAACTCCTCCAGTACGGATGCCAGCTGCTCGGGGCTCCCCTCATCGGCAACCCGCCGAAGGAGATCGGTGTAGTTTATGATCGTCTCCAGCTGGTCGATCGCCAGTTGGTGGACGCTGGACGCGAGAATCTCGAGCCGTTCGACCTCCGCGACCTCGCGGTCGCGCCAGGCGCTGGTCTGATCCACCGTCTGGCCGTTCAGGCGGATCTCGCGAATTCGGTGGCCGGTCGTGCTGAGCCACTCGTCGAGGCCGTCGATGATGTCCCCGGCGGTCCGCTCATGCTCGAGCTGGAACGAGATGGAAACGTCGTTGATCAATATGTCCACGGATGAAGCCTTTCTGCCGCCGGCATTTACTGTCCGTTCTGGTTGGAGGGCCCGCCGAGGCGGTCCAGGGCTGTTGCACTGTCCTGGAGCTGATTCATCATGCCCTCCATGCGCCCGAAGTCGTTGCGCAGCTGCTGTTCGTAGTCCTGAAGTCGTTCGTTGTACCGTGCGATCCGGTTCTGGGTGTTGTCGATCTGCGTATCGAGGCTGTCGGTTCTGCTGGCAACGATTCCGCCGGTCTGGACGTAGGGAGTCACAAACTGTTGCAACGCGACCCCTACACCGCGGTCGACGACGAGGTCTCCGTTGGTGTCCCGCCCGAACAGCTGCCCAACGCTCTCGAAGTCGGTTGCCAGGGCGTCGTCAAGCTGGCCTTCGTTGATCTCCAGGTATCCCCGCAACCGCGTCATGTCCAGGTTTCCCCCGGCTCCGGAGGCGTTGGTGGAAATCCCGATCTGCGCGAGCATGTCGTAGGTACCGTCGGGGCCGGTATCGTAGGCGTTCATCATGATCGTCTGCATGCGCGTGCGCAGCTGGTTGAGGCTGCTGTCGCCCTGGAAGATTCCGAGGCGGTCCTGCATCGTCTGGCGCTCGGTGTCGTCGAAATAGTCGATCTGATCGATAAGGTCCTGATCGGAGCGCGTGTAGATGTTGATGTCCCTGACCACCTGGTTGTAAAAGCCCACAAACTCGATGATCGAGTTCTTCGCGGTCTCACGATCCGGCTGGACGTCGATCTCGACCGGTCGGTCGGAGGCGCGCCGGAGATCCAGGGTCACGCCGGGAATGAGATCGTCGACCTGGTTGGAACTGCGGGTAATCTCGATGCCGTTGTAGCGAATGCGGGCGTCGCGGGCGGTGTCGAGGGCGTTCCGCGGCGCGGCGTCGCCCCGCTGCGTGGGGTCCATGATCTCGATATTCCGAACCTCGAGCGCCCGTCCGGTGTTCTGGTTACGGAACGAGAATCCCGTTGTGGTCGACAGCAACTGCGACGCGGGGACTTCCACCGTCTGGAACGTGGATGACTCGGGCAGCGCCGGGAGATCGCGGGTTGCGCCGCCGGGACCCAGCATCGTCATCGCCTGATTGTTTTCCACCACCTCCGGTGGCTGCTGCTGCTCCGCCTGGGGAAGATCCAGCCCCAGGGCGTCGTTGCGGATCGTGATCCCCTCGAGGGTTACCGATCCGGAGTCGGGAAGCGTCGGCCCCGGCGGGGTGGGGGGTGGTGTCCACGGTTCCTGGGACAGATCCTCCGTCCGCGCCTCGAACCGCAACACCATGCCGGGTTCGATCGTGAACCGGGACGGCAGCTGGCGCTGGGCCTCCTGTCCCGGTTCCAGGCGCAGCGTCTCTCCCTGAAGGAGCTCGGCGCGCTGATCGGGACGCGCCGGCGCCATGACGCCGATCTGCTCCATGAGCGACCGGGTGTCCTCGCCGAAGGTGAGGGTCGCATCCTTGCCCTCCTGCTGTCCCTCCACGATGAGCACCTGTGTATCTGTCGTGTCCGGCACGATCGATGTCTGAACCACGTTTTCCATGCGCCGGTTGATGTCGTCGGAGAACTCCCGGAGCGAGCCGCCCCCGAACCGCACCGTTCGCGTTTCGTCGCCCACGGTGAACTGGTAGCGTCCCGGTGGTACCCGGAAGTCACGGGGTACGGGGTCGGATGCAAAACGGTCGCGTCCGGCGGTCTGGAGGACGGTGAGTTCCTCGATCCCTTCCTCCGCCTGTCGCGTCGCCGTGGCGCGGAGCACGGACTCGTCGCTCACCGTCGCGATGCGGTCGCGAAACGGGTTTTCGAACCCGTACAGGGTGCGTGCGGAGTCGCGAAGGCGTCCCAGGGCACGGCCCATGGCGCGCCACGCCTCCTGCTGCGACTGATATGTTTCGACCCGCGACTCGAGCCGCTGAACGGGTCGTCGTTCAACCTCCATGAGATCATCGATCATCTTGGAGGTGTTCATACCGTTATTGTTCGAGATGCCTGGAATGGAAATGTCAGACACGTCCCCTCCCGTGCCCGAATTGAGTTGTGGCGTCCGTCAGGCCGACTCGTCGAGGAGCAGGCCGATCGCCTCGCGGATACGCATGTGCACCCGCTGCAACTCGCTGGGCGGTAGTTCCTTGATCACTCTATCGGTATTCCCGTCGATCACCTTGACCACCATGAGTTGCAGTTCCTCGTTGTAGTTGAAACTGAGTCGCTTGTTGAATGCCTGGGAAACCTGCCGGAGCTCGTCGGTATACCGCTTGATCTGTTCACGCGTGAGCTGTTGTCGTTGCCGTTGCGCCTGCTGCTGTTCTGCCACCAACGCCTCGCGTTGTGCATTCGAGGTTGCGGATGTCGAAGCGTCGGACCGTGCCGACGACTGGGAGCCCTGAAGGACCTGGGTAATCTCCATCGCCATACTAGTACCTCCTTGTACTACAGCCAGTCAGGAGGGGAGAGCGCGCGGCCCCCCCCTGTGGCTGGGTGAAAGATGACGTCCAGAAACCTTTCACCATAAAAAAGAACGGATTTACCCGAGCAGCTGCAGAACAGACTGAGACTGCGTATTCGCCTGGGCCAGCATCGCGGTGCTCGACTGCACAAGAATCTGATTCTTCGTGTAGTCCACAACCTCGGACGCCATGTCCACGTCGCGAATCCGTGACTCGGCCGCCGCCAGGTTCTCGGAGGCAATTGCCACACCCTGACTGGCAGTCTCGAAACGGTTCTGGTACGCACCCAGATCCGCACGCTGCTGCGAGACGCGACGCAGTGCCGAATCGATCGCTCCAATGGCCGAGTTTGCCGCTTCGGGGGTGGAGATGCTGATCATCCCGTTCTCTCCCTGCGCGTTCTGCAGACCCAGTGCCTGGGCGGTCATCGTTCCGATATAAACGGTTTCGTTCTGGTCCATGTTTGCTCCGACCTGAAACTGCATGGTCATGCCGACCGCACTGTCCTGGGCGAAGGAACCAGTCAGAATGTTCATACCGTTGAACTGCGCGTGCGACGCGATTCGATTGATTTCATCCACCAGCTGCGACACCTCGACCTGGATCTGCATACGATCCTCGGACGTGTAGATGCCGTTCGCCGACTGAACCGAGAGTTCCCGGAGACGCTGCAGGATATCCTGCGAGGTCGAAAGGTAACCCTCCGTGGTCTGGATGAAGGACACCGCGTTCTGGATGTTCCGCTCGGCCTGGTTGAGGCCGCGGACCTGACTGCGCAGCTTTTCGCTGACCGCCAGCCCGCTCGCGTCATCACCGGCTCGGTTGATGCGCTGACCGGAACTCAGAGCTTCGATGTTGTTCTGAACCTGCGAAGTCCGATTGGACAACGTTCGGTTCGCAAACGCCGCGCTCGCGTTGTGATTAATGATCATGTGATCCTCCTTGATACGGATTTGACGGCACTCGTTGCCGCCACCTCCTCAGTGAAGGGGGTCGGAAGAGACATGCGCGCTTCTCCCGAACCGTTCTCCCCGCACATCGAAGGGCCAGCACGACTCGTCCATGAGCCGTGCCGCCCCTTCCTGCTCACTGATCAAGCAGGATCACGTTGTCAAAGACCAAAGCTAATCGGTTAGCTAAAACGTACTACGCTACCCCAACAATTGCAACACAGACTGTGTCGAGGTGTTGGCCTGCGCAAGCATCGCCGTCGACGACTGAACCAGGATCTGGTTCTTGGTGTAGTCGACCACCTCGGACGCCATGTCGACGTCGCGGATGCGCGATTCGGCCGCCTGCATGTTCTCCGCGGCGATGTCGATTCCCTGGACCGCCATCTCCAGGCGGTTCTGGTAGGCACCGAGATCGGCTCGCTGCTTGCTCACCTTCCGCAGTGCCGCATCGATCACGCCGATCGATGAGTTGGCTGCGTCGGGGGTGGAGATCGACAGGATGTCCTGCTGGGAACGCATTCCCAGGGCTTCCGCCGTCATGGTGCCGATGTAGACGCGTTCGCGCTGATCCATGTTGGCTCCAATCTGGAAGTACATCGAGGCGGTCACCGTGTTGGTTGCATCCTCGCGGGCGAATCGGCCGGTAATCACGTTCATGCCGTTGAACTGGGCATGGGACGCGATCCGGTCGATCTCGTCGACCAGCTGCGATACCTCGACCTGGATCTGCATCCGGTCTTCGGCGGTGTAGATGCCGTTTGCCGACTGCACCGCGAGTTCGCGCATGCGCTGCAGGATGTCCTGGCTCTCCTGCAGGTACCCCTCGGTGGTCTGGATGAACGACACACCGTTGCTGGCGTTGCGGGACGCCTGGTTCAGTCCCCGAATCTGGGATCGCATCTTCTCGCTGACGGCGAGGCCGCTGGCGTCGTCGCCGGCGCGATTGATCCGCAGTCCGGAGCTGAGCTTCTCGATGTTGCCCTGCACCTGCCGGTTGTTCAGGCTTTGCTGGCGCTGGGCGAACATGGCGCTCATGTTGTGATTGATGATCATCTCGTCCTCCTTGAACGTTGTGATCCGGGCATCCGTGCCCGTTGCGCTCGGGAGGGCAGAGAGTCGCGATGCGCACCGAAAAAAACCGGTTTTCGACCCTCAAGCTCGCCCCCGGGGCGCCGATAATCAGAATAGGGGGGTCCAGTGCCCGTGCCGGCCGTGCGCGGACGAAAAGACTTCCCTGTACTGTTTATCGGCGACCCCGGGGTATTTCTTTAACGCCGGTTTCGTCCGGACAGGATCATGTCTTGTCGAGGTAGTCGATGTAGCGGGCTGCGACGGGGTCTTCCGGTTCGAGTTCCAGAACGGCGGCAAAGTAGCGGCGGGCCTCGTCGTTGTCGCCCAGTTTCATCGCCAGGACGCCGAAGTTGGACATGACCTTGGTGTTGTCCGGCTCGATCTGCAGGGCGTGCACGAGGTGTCGTCGCGATTCCTCGAACTCATCCAGTTCCATGCGGCAGATCGCGAGTTCGTTGAACGTGTCCGCGTTGGAGGCCCCGAGTTCGACCGCCTTTTCGAACGCTTCAACCGCTTCGGCGTATTCACCACGGCGACGGTGTCCCCACCCCAGGAGAAACCACGCGTTCCACGCCGTCGGATAGCGGTCGAGGAATTCACGGATCCGTGCGATTCCGGTCTCCTCGTCCCCCATACGGATGTAGTCAAACGCCTCCTTGAAGAGGCGGTCCAGAAGATTCTGCGATTCGATCTCGTCGACAACACGGCGGGCGTGAACCGTTTTGTCCTCGTCGTCGCTTTCGTCGAGGAATCGAAGCAACTCGCGGTGAGCGGCGTCGTAATTGCGGATCTTGGCGAAGAACATGCCGGCGTTGAGGTGGACATCGGCGGGGAGGTCCTCGCGCTCGAGAATTTCGCGGTAGGTCTGGTACGCCCGATCCAGGTAGGACTGGGAACGCTCCTCTTCACCGATCCGTTCGAGCGACTCGGCTCGCTGCTCGTAGGCGATCGCCAGGTTTACCGGTCCTTCCACCCGGTCGGGGGCAAGTCCGGCGAGGGCCTGAAAGATCTCCTCGGCGACCTCGTAGTTTTCGTTCCGTGCGGCGATGATGCCGGTCTCAGAGAGTTCGGTCACCATTTCCGGGCGCACGTGGCCGATGAAGGCGCGGTAGTACTCGACGTCATCGTGTTCCGGTCGGTGCGCCAGAACCTTGAGCATTCCCGACAGGATCATCTCCCAGGTGAGCTCCTCCGGTCTCCAGCGGGACGGATCTCCGCCGGTGTCGACCGGCAGCATCGCCGGTGGCTCGATCGGCAGGCCGGACAGGTGGTGCTGGAACTCGTCGGGAACGGAAATGAAGACGACCTGGTTCAGGGCGTCGTGGCCGGAATCGGACATGTGTGTGGGAACCTCGCAGGGATCAGGTCTGGGTGGTGCCGCCGGACTCGCCCTTCCTGGCGGCCGGGGCCTTGATTGGGCGCAGGTACTCGCTGAGCCGCATCTTGTACGCCATCGGCGTGAGCGACTCCTCGAACTGCACGGCGAACGCCGCGATATCGGTGCGGCCCTCCACCGCCTCGAAACGGACGATCTTGCCCGGCACCGTAAGCGTCTCGGTGGGTTCCTCGAAGAAAAAGTTCATTGTGGTCGGTTTGTTCAACAGGAACTGCGGAATGCCGGGCATGATCACCTTGGCGCCGCCGAATGAGATATCGCGGAGCAGCGCCTTTCGGGGCACGTTGTCCACGATCACCTGCGCGCCTTTGGACGCCAGATTGAGCTTCTTCGTCGAGTCCGGCGTAATGATGATACGTTCCTCGCGCCGACGCTGCGAAGTCACGTTGGCTTCCAGGATGTTTCCGAGACGCTCGATGAGGTCGTCCGGTGGACGCTGCGTGAACGCCAGATTGAGGAAGCTCAGCCCCTTCTGGGGATCACCGTACGGTGAAATCCCCGCTATCTTCGCGGATACGAAGAAGGCGAGGGGATCCGTTTTCTCGCGCTGGATAAAACTGAATCGCAGGGACACCGTGTTCTTGGACTTCTGCAGCGTTTCCTTGAGCGCCTGCGTCATCGTGGTGATGATCTTGGCGCTGCGCATGGAACTGGAGTAGATGATGCACGGCCACTGGTAGCCCAGGGCTTTCACAAACACCTGTTTGGTGTTCAGCATCAACGCCCGAATGACCTCCTTGGTGAAGGTGACATCGGTGTTCTGGAACTGGTTGTAGTAGTGGGATATCTGCTGACTGGTTGTCACGGCCATGGGCGAGGGTCAGAGTATGCCTTCCACGGCGGCATGTCAATCTTCAGCGGTTTCCTCGAGGCGTGAGAGCAGTCGGGTGGTGATCCGTTCGATCTCGGCGGCGTCCTCCCGGGGGATGCCGGCGGTGTCGGCGTGGTGGTCTCGTTCCCGTTCCGCGAACAGTTCGTCCGTGACGAGGAGCGCCGCCAGGATCGCCTTTTTGAGCGGGTCTCCCGTGGCGACGGTGTGTTCGATCTGGCTGATCCTGCTCCGGAAGTGATCCAGGAGGGATTCAATGTACTCGGGGCTCTCGTCCGACTGAATCTGGAACGACGCCCCGAGCAGCTCGATACGCATCATCGGTGTTCAGAAAATATCCAGTTCCGGCCCACCGTCACCGGACTCTTCGTCGTCGTCGGAGTCGTTTTCCTCGGTCCCGTCGACCTCGGCGTCCTCGCGTTCGGTGGCGTCGGCAGCGTGCGTTTCGCTCGCAGGCGCAGCGGTTGGGTCCGAGAGCGCGTCACCGTCGGGTTCCTCGGTGGCGTCGAGCTGCGGCTCTGCGGCCGCCTCCGGTTCCGCGGACGCCTCCGGCTGTACAGCGGCCTCCGGCTCTACGGGAATCGTCTGCTGTTCCGCCGAGTCGCCGGCAACGGCATCCTCGACCTCGTCGAGCTGGTGGAGGGCGTTCAGAATGCCCTGTTCGATTTCCGCCTGATTGGACGAAAACCCCTCAATGCGCTGCTCGAGTTCACCGATGCGGTCCTGGTACATCCCCAGACGCTCCCGGAGGTCGGTATTCTCGGCACGAAGTTCCGCCATGCGGGCGATCACCTTCTGTACGCGCTGTTCAAGCAGTCGGACTTGTTCAATATTTACCATAGTCGAGTTGTGATGACAAAAAAAAAGCCCGTGGCTCAGCTTTTCAGCTGAGCCTGGGCCGTTGCGACGAGTTCGCGAAACGCGTCGCGATCCTCAATGGCCAGGTTGGACAGTACCTTGCGGTTGATCTGAACATCCGCCTTGCCCAATCCTTCGATGAAGCGCGAGTAGGTAATCCCCTCGGCGCGGCACGCGGCGTTGATTCGCGCGATCCACAGCCGGCGGAAATCCCGGCGGCGCGCCTTGCGGTCACGGTACGCGTACTCACCGGCCTTCGCCAGCGCATCCTTGGCCGTCCGATAGAGGTTTTTTCGGCGACCCCAGTATCCCTTGGTCTGCGACGTTATTTTGCGACGGCGGTCTTTTCGTCGCGTGCCGTCTACTGCTCGTGGCATCCTGTCCCTCTCCTCTGTTGCGTTCTCAACCGTAGGGAAGCAGCTTGTTGGCGCGCTTCTGTTCCGCCGGGCTCAGCAGGCCCGCTTTGCGAAGATGACGCTTTCGCTTGGTCGTCTTCTTGCTGAGGATGTGGCGCATTCCCTGCTTCTTGTACTTCACCTTGCCACTACCGGTCACGTGGTAGCGCTTCGCCGCCGCTCGGCGGGTCTTCATCTTCGGCATCGTGTGCTCCTCAATGATGATGTCGGCCGACGGCGACGTCAGCCGGTGCCCTTGCCACTGGGTGACAGAATCATGGACATGAACCGCCCTTCCATTGCGGGCTTGCGGTCCACGCTGTAGGGGGTCTCGAGCATTTCGAGAATCCGGTCCAGGACAACCTTGCCCAGCTCCGTGTGAGCGAGCTCGCGTCCGCGGAAACGGATCGTCACCTTTACCTTTGACCCCTGTTCGAGAAAGTCCTGAATGTGCTTTGTCTTGAACTCAAGATCGTGTGTCTCGATCTTGGGTTGCATTCGGACTTCCTTGAGCTTCAGAAGCTTCTGCTTCTTCCGCGACTCCCGGGCGTTTTTTTCCTGCTCAAACTTGTACTTTCCGTAGTCAAGCAGCTTACACACAGGGGGTTTCGCCTGTGGGGCAACCTCGACGAGGTCGAGTTCCTTTTCTCGCGCCATCTTGAGTGCTTCGAGCGTCGGAACGATTCCCAGCTGCTCTCCGTCACTGCCGATCAGTCGTACTTCCCGTACGCGAATGGCTTCGTTGGTGCGTAGATCTTGCTTGGCCAATATACCTCCCGTGTTGTGAATGCCGGACTACAGGTCCGACAACATATCATTGCCCTCAAAAAGAGTCAAATGGCGCGTCAGCTTTTGGTGACGAGACAGCAAACCTCGGTGGCAAAGAGGTTTGGCAGTACCGGCGGCAGGATGCGTCCGCGATGGAGAAACACCTCCCGCGTGATCGTCAGGCCGCGCTCCCGGCACAGGTCGACAAAGTCGCGGCGGGTGAAGAAGTGAATGTTGGGCGTGTCGTACCAGGAGTAGGGGATGTTCTTGTTCACCGGCATGCGGCCCCCGAGGCCGAGCTGAATCCGGTTGATCAGGGAGGCGAAGTTCGGAAAGTTGACAATGACGTTGCGACCCACGCGAACCATCTCGTCCAGGAGGACGTGCGGATGGCGCACCTGCTGCATCGTACGGCTGAGAATCACGTAGTCGTAGCTGCCGGTGGGGTGATCCTTGAGCCCTTCGTCGAGGTTGCCGTGGAACACGCTGATACCCTTGCGGATACACTCCTGGATGGAGGCGTCGTCGATTTCCACGCCGCGGCCGTGGACATGGCGTTCGTCGTGGAGGCGTTCCAGGAGCGAACAGTCGTCGCACCCGAGGTCCAGCACCGTTGCGCCGTCCGGAATCATCTCCACAATCACGTCGAACACGTTCATCGTTTCTTTCCTGTCAAAAATGCCGTGATGAGTTCGCTCTGGAGGCTGGCCTCCAGGAGAAAGGAGTCGTGACCGTATGGACTCTGGATTTCGTTGAACGACACATCCTTCCCGGCGCGGGCGAGGGCGTAGACGATCTCCTTGGACTGTTCGGTCGGAAACAGCCAGTCCGAGGAGTACGAAAGGACCAGAAGTGATCCCTCCACGCGGCGCATCGCCGCTTCCATGCCCCCCCAGCTTCCGGCGAGGTCGTAGTAGTCCATCGCCTTGGTGAGGTAGATGTAGCTGTTGGCGTCAAAGCGGTCGACAAACTTCTCTCCCTGGTAGGCAAGGTAGCTCTCCACTTCGAACTGATCGTCGAAGGCGAGGTTCCCGGGACGGCCGTTCTGAAGACGGCGGCCGAACTTCTGCCGCATCGATTCCGAGGAGAGATAGGTAATGTGGCCCACCATCCGGGCGATCGCCAGACCGTGCCCCGGCTGGGGGGCGCCGTAGTATTCGCCGTTGTTCCACGCCGGGTCCGACATGATCGCGTTGCGCCCCACGGCATTGAAGGCGATCCCCTGTGAGTTCAACCGGGAGGTCGAGGCGAGCACGATCGCCCGTTCGACCATCTGCGGGTACCTGACCGCCCATTCGAGCGCCTGCATACCCCCCATGGAGCCACCGGCGACCGCGTACAGACGGTCGATTCCCAAAATATCGAGCAACCGCTTCTGCACGTCCACCATGTCGCCGATCGTCACCACCGGAAAATCGAGGGCGTAGTGTCGGCCTGTTGCCGGGTTGATGGAGCCGGGTCCGGTGGTTCCCTGACAGCCCCCGAGGACGTTGGAGCACACCACGAAGAACCGGTCGGTGTCGAACGCCTTTCCGGGGCCGATCATGTCGTCCCACCAGCCGGGGTACCGGTCCTCTTCCGCGTGACGGCCGGCGGCGTGGGCGTCGCCACTGAAGGCGTGCAGCACCAGGATCGCGTTGTCGCCGGTGGGCGAAAGACGGCCGTAGGTCTCGTACTGGACCGTTACGGCGGGAAGGGTCGCTCCGCTTTCCAGGAGTAGCCCTTTCTCGGTGAGCGGCAGCGATACCTGCTGTGGTTGAACGACGCCGATTGAGCGCGTGCCCATGATTCCTCCTCGTGCCGTCATAAGCTATTGATTGCTTGTCTTCTGTGCAAGATCAGTGTACGGTTGCCTCGCATGACGCTCTTCCTGATCGTATCCGCCCCGCTCGCCGCGTGGGTCTCCTACACGTTTCTCGGACCACTCTTTGGAGGGGGCGCGCTTCCCGCTGCGGGGCAGCCGCGGCGCGTGGTTGTCCGCAATCCCGCGATTGTGGCAGCCCTGGCGTTTGTCGTTCTGTATGTGCTTCGTCTGGCGCTGCCGGCGGACGCGTTCCCGTATTCTCCCGGCGGACTGTTTCTGGAGGCGCTGGTGCGCGACTACCTCGGGTGGTTTGCACTGCAGTCGGTGGTCTCCTATCTTCTCGTGCGTCGCATCGCCGATCACCCGGAACACGAACAGTTTCTGTTGCATCTCGTGGTTGCCGCCGTGATGGTCTTTCTGCTGTCCCTCGGGGATATCGTCATGGGAGACTCCCTGTGGACCGCCGAGGAACTCTTTCTCCGGCCGCTGGCACGGGTGCTCATGCTGGTGTTCTTTGCGGTGGCCCTCACCGTGGCCGACAACGCCCGCGGCGGAGGCTGGGCGGTGCTCGCCATGCTGGTGCAGCCGGTGTTTGCCGCACTGATGTCCATGTTTTTCAACTGGATCCGACCGGGCCTGGCGGTGGTGACGCTCGCGGCGATGGCCGGACTCACCGCCGTGGCGGTATGGTTCCTGCTGATCCGCCCGTCGCGTGAATAGGCGCGCCGCCGTTCGTTCGGGCAGGAGGACGCCGCCGGGTGTGCCGGTGCGGGCAGTCCTGCTGTCGCTGGCGGTCGCGGCCGTATCACTGTCGTGCGCGCAGCGCCCGCGCGTGTCGGTCACCGGTGCCTGGGCGGTTGACCCGCTTCTTGCCGACCTCCGGTCGGACGTGCGCGCGGAGGTCCCGCTGGCGCGGGTGCAGCCCGCGGATGGCGCCGCGGGAGGGGAGCCGCCGTCGGTGACCGTGTTCTGCGGTGACTGCCCCCCTGGCGGTGCCCGCCTGCAGTGGGACACGGCGCTTTCGCGAGATCTGGTAGCGGATGTATCGAGGGCATTCGACGATGCGCCGGTGGTGCTGGCGGCCACCGACGGGGGGCGTGACGCGCTGGCGAATATCCCGGGCGTCCTGACCGTTTTCCTGGAGGCGGATGCCACCGTCGCGGACTGGGCAACAGCGATCCGTCCGGAGCTCGCCGGTGCCGGGACGGACGCAGTCGTGGTCCTGGCGGTTGGCGCGGGCGGTCCGCTCCTGGTCGATGAACTCGGCGGAGCGCTGGATCCATTCCGTCTGGTGATGGTGGTGCCGTTCGCGGCGACGGCGGAGCGGTTGCGCGACCTCGGGTTCGACATTGCGGGGGCTTTGGTGTGGGACCTCAGTGGTATCGGGGCAACAAATTCGCCGGAACCTCATATTCCTCGACACCTTGTCCGATATTGAGGGCAAGATGGTTTGACAAAGGCGAATACCGGTTCCTATAATGCCCGGGGAGTGACAGCCTACCATTTAGTTTCGACGATGAACGCGATAAGGAGTTGAGCATGAAAATAGGTCGCCTGCTCGGTATTGGCCTTGTCGTTGTGCTGCTGATACCTATGGCTATTGCAGCACAGCAGCAGGCAACGACCAACTATCAGTCTATCGTTATCGAGGACTTCGACAATCCTGACGAGAGTCAGTGGGAGGTCAACGCCGGCAAGTTCATTGCCGACGGGTATCCTCGCATGGCGTACGTCAATACCTGGCCTCAGGCGTTGTACCGCCAGGAGCCGGACGGACGGACGCTGCAGTCCCTCGGTGTGCAGGCTGCCTTCACCCGCCAGGGGTACAACTACGTCGAGTTTGTCCCGGTCGAGCAGAACCAGGACGGGGAGACGGTCCCGCGGGGAATCCCGATTCCCGGCGAGGTGAACAATCTGGACATGTGGGTGTGGGGGTCGAACTTCGACTACTACGTCGACATCCACCTCCGCGACTACCGCGGTATGACCCACGTGCTCAAGCTCGGAGACATCAACTTCCGCGGCTGGCGCAACCTGCGCATCCAGATTCCCACGTGGATTCCGCAGTCGTCCCGGTACACGGCGGAGCTGCGTAACGGTCAGTTTGAATCCGATCTGCGCTCGCTGGAGCTGGTGAAGATTGTGCTGTGGACGCGGCCCCAGGAACGGGTGAACGGGTTCTTCGTGTATTTCGACGAAATCAAGGTGGAGACGGACATGTACCGCGATCCGTTCGACGGTGAAGAGCTCCGCGATCCGCAGTACGTCGAACAGCTGTGGTCCGGCTCAGAAGGCGGGGGAATGTAAGTGATGAAACGGAACGTACTACTCTCACTTGTACTGACATGTGTGCTGGCGGCCGGGGTGTTGGCCCAGGAATCAACGCCGAATCCCGCCGACATCGGTGTGGATACCGCACAGCAGAACCTGCAGGAGATCTCGATCGATCGCTTCGAGGACCCGGGGTTCTGGCTGTCGTCCATCCCCGCTGACCGCGGTCTGGTGATGCACCGACGTCTCGCCGGCGGACCCGCCGACAAGCAGCCGATTCCGGGCGAGGAAAACGCCGGGGTGAACGCCACCGACGAGAACGTCATCGGTATGAAAGTCAATTTCTACCGCCGTGGCGACGTCTCCGTGTCGTTGCGACCGGTCCGGCCCCTGGCCGTCCCCGGTATCGTGAAGACGCTGTCGGTGTGGGTTGTCGGACGCAACTTCAATCACCGCCTCAGCGTGGTGGTGGAAGACTACTTTGGCAACGTCAACGTTCTGCCGATGGGAACGCTCAACTTCAGTGGCTGGAAACAGCTCACGGTGGCGGTTCCGCCGTCGCTTGATCAGCGCAATCCCCACTTCAACACCGAGACCGGACTGAAGATCCTGGGCTTCGTGATCGATGCCAATATCGACGAGGCGTACGGCACGTACTACGTCTATTTCGATGACCTGCGGGCCACCACCGACCTCTTTGCCGAGGTCAGTCGCGATCCCGACGACATGGTCGACAACTGGTAATCGCCACGATACCAACGAGGAGCCTCCCGCCGGGAGGCTCTTTTTTTTGCCGATGAAACCCGTGGTTTCGACGGCACCAGGAGGCGCCGATGACCGACGGCAAGGACGTTCTGCGGAACGCGTATTTTTTTCGCAACCTCGAAGATGCGGTGGTGGACGCCGTGGCTGCCCAGTGCCACGAGGCGGCGTACGCCCGCGGAGAGGTGATTTTCCGTGAGGGGGAACAGGGCGACCGTCTGTTTATCGTGCTCTCCGGCGAGGTGGAGGTGTGGAAACACTACCGGGGGGCGGACGCAAACCTGCTGGCGACGTACGGAACGGGCCGCTTTTTCGGGGAGATGGCGCTCGTGGACGAGTTGCCCCGCAGCGCCACGTCGGTCGCTACTGCGGACAGCCGCCTCCTGTATCTCCGTCGTGACGACTTTGTCGAGCTGGTACGGCGCTACCCACCCCTGGCGACCTCGGTGATGCGTTCGCTCTCCGCGATCGTTCGCGAGAGTAACGACAGCTTCGTGGCCGACCTCTATCACCGGAACCAGGAGCTGGAACAGGCGTACCGGCGTCTGGAACACGCCCAGCGGGAGCTTCTGGAACACGAGCGCCTGTCAAACCTGGGAAAGATGTCCAACATGATCCTGCACGACATTCGCAACCCGGTTGCGGTTCTGAAGGGCTACTCCCAGATGCTGCTTGCCGCCGCCGCGGACCCCGAGCGAGTTCGTGATTACGCGGCGCGCATCGCCACGGAGGCAGAGCGCCTCGGGCACCTGTCCGGCGAGCTGTTGGACTATGCCCGCGGTGAGGTTCGGCTGGATATGTCGGTTGTGGCGCCGTCGCGAATTCTTGCGGATGTTCGGCGCTACGTGGAGGAGCAGATCCGCGGAACCTCGATCGAGCTTACCGTGAACATCGAGGACGACCAGCCCCTGGTCGTCGACTTTCAGCGAATGGTGCGGGCGCTCCTGAACCTGCTGGACAACGCTCGCAAGGCGTGCGGAGACGGTGGTGAGATCACGGTGACCGTTTGCCGTGCCGAAGGAACGATCGAGTTCGCGGTTGAGGATACCGGCGAGGGCATGAGCGATGAGGTCGCGCGCCGGGTGTTCGAGCCGTTTTTCTCGCGCTCCGCCCGCGGCGGGACGGGGCTGGGCATGTTGATCGTGCGAAACATCGTCGAAGCCCACGGCGGTACGCTGTTCGTTGCGTCCCGCGAGGGGCATGGCACGAAGGTCACGATCCGCCTTCCGACAACCGTGGGCGGCTAGTCCTCCGCCGTCGGGCCGAACACCGGCACCGACAACAGGCGTGCGAGGTTTTCGGCGGTCCGTTTGGCGAGGTGTTCCGGCGGCACGCCCCGGAGTTCGGCGGCGCGAACCAGCGTGTGGGCCACCATGGCCGGGTGGTTGTCGCGGCCGCGGAACGGGTGGGGCGCCAGAAACGGCGCGTCAGTTTCGATGAGAAGCCGGTCTTCCGGGACCCGAACCACGCTTTCGCGCAGATTTTCCGCGTTCCTGAACGTCAGGTTTCCGGCAAAGCTGATATACATTCCCGCATCCACGAATCGATCGACCCATTCCGGATCGCTGCTGAAACAGTGCATGACCCCCGGTGTTGGAAGGTGCGCGTCGCGGATCTGCTGCAGTGTGTCTGCGTCGGCCTGTCTGTTGTGCACGATGACCGGCAGGTGGTGACGCGCAGCCAGCTGGAGGTGCGCCTGAAACAGGTGGAGTTGTCGTTCCCTTGGGGCGTACATGCGGTACCAGTCGAGACCGGTCTCGCCGACGGCGTGGTAGGTGCCGCCGGCGATCTCGCGTTCCACGGCCGCAAGCGCCTCCTGCCAGTCCGGGCGACCGGTGCTGCCGGGGTGCAGCCCGCAGGAGTAGAACACTCCCGGCACCGCCCCGGTGAGCGCTCGCTGTCTCCCCACATCGTCCGGCGTGATCGCGACGTCCAGCATGGGGCCGGCGCCGCCGGCACGGAGGTCTGAGAGGATCGCGCCGGGGTCGAGGCCACGGTCGGCCATGGCGACGCTGTGAAAGTGGCTGTCGGCGAGCCAGCGCGGAAATTGGGCATACTCCATCTCGCGAATCGTACCGAAGTTCGGTGGGTCTCTCAACGGCGGCCGGACAAATCGAAAACGAAAGATTACGGACGCAAAAGAAATTGAATCGGAAAACCGGGAACGATTAGTGTACCAAACGACGATTTATCGCGAAAAACGGACAAAATCCGCCCAAATGCGAGCAAGATACGCAGTTGTGTGCGTTGACCCCACGCAGTTTCATTGATAAGGTTTGAGTACGAAAGATTCGTAGCAAAGGAATGGGGGATCCAACATGAAGAAAATACTTAATATCGCTGTGCTTATGTTGCTGGCAACCGGGGCGTTTGCCGCCGGCAGCCAGGAAGATGGCACCAAAACGATCGTGTTCGCGGACAACAACTACGACAGCATCCAGGTGCACAACCGCGTTGCAGCGTTCATCCTGGAAAACGGGTACGGCGGGTACCACGCAGAGTACGTCCCGGGGGACACGATTCCATTGATTAACGGTCTCGCCGCCGGAGACATCGACATCTACATGGAGTCCTGGCACGAGAACTTTCAGGACGTGTACGACGAGGTCACCGGATCCGGTCAGGTCGTCAACCTGGGACCCAACATGCCGCCGGCGCCGCAGGGCTGGTACATCCCGCGCTACATGGTGGAGGGCGACCCGGAACGCGGTATTGAGCCGATGGCGCCGGGACTCCAGTCCGTCTCCGACCTTCCGCAGTACTGGGAGCTCTTTCGGGACCCTGAGAACCCCGACAAGGGGCGCATTCTCGTTGGACCTCCCGGGTGGGCGGCGACCGGTCTGAGTCAGGAAATCATGGAGGAGAACGGGCTGTACGACACCTACACCGACTTTCTTCCGGGTTCCGGGACCGCCCTCGCGGCGTCGATGGTCAGCGCCTACGAACAGGGCGAGCCGTGGGTCGGATACTACTGGGAACCCACCGCGATTATCGGTCGGTTGGACATGGTCATGCTGGAAGGCAGTGAGTTTCCGCCCACATCCGTCGACGTGCTGGTCAACAGCTCGGTTGTGGAAGAGGATCCGCAGCTCACGGAGTTCCTGGAAAACTACAGCACGAGCCTGGCGCAGAACAATCAAATGCTCGCAGCGCTCCAGGAGGGCGACCTGTCTTACCAGGAGACGGCGATCTATTTTCTGAACGAGTTCCACGACACCTGGACGAGCTGGGTGAGCGATGATGTCGCGGCGCGCGTGGACGCGGCGCTGGCGGAGCTGTAACGGAGGCCATTCACGTGGATGACGACGCATTTGTACGCGTAGAACACGTATGGAAAGTGTTCGGCAAGGATCCGAAGCGGATCCTTGCCGCCGAGCACCGCGAGTCCAGCAAGGATGAGATTCTGGAGAAGACGGGAGCGGTCCTCGCGATGCGGGACATCTCCTTCTCGGTGCGGAAGGGCGAACTGTTTGTGCTGATGGGGCTGTCCGGCAGCGGGAAGTCGACGCTGATCCGGACGTTCCTGAGACTCATCGAGCCGTCCGCGGGAACCATCTCCGTAGACGGCGCCGATGTGACCGCCATGGATCGGGAGCAGCTGCAGGACTACCGGCGCCACCGGGTGAGCATGGTGTTCCAGCACTACGGCCTGTTTCCGCACTACACGGTGCTGGACAACGCAGCCTACGGGCTCAAGACCGGCGGCGTGCCGGAGGCCGAACGCCGGGAAAAGGCGCTGGAAGCGCTGGAAACGGTGGGGCTGGCCGGGTGGGAGGACTACTACCCCCACAGCCTCTCCGGTGGTATGCAGCAGCGCGTGGGGCTGGCACGGGCCCTGGCGACGGAACCGGATCTCCTGCTCATGGATGAGCCGTTCAGCGGACTGGATCCGTTGATCCGCCGGCAGATGCAGGACGAACTGGTGGATCTTCAGGACACACTGCACAAGACGATCATCTTCGTGACCCACGATCTGCACGAGGCGCTCAAGCTGGGCGACCGCATTGCAATCATGCGCAACGGGGAGATCATCCAGATCGGGACGCCGGAGGAGGTGGTGACCGCCCCCGCCGACAGCTACGTACAGGAGTTTGTACAGGACGCGTCACCGGCCAAGGTCCTCACGGCGGAGCACATTGCGGAGGACCCGGAGGTTCTCCTGTACGCGTGGGAGGGCCCACGAACGGCTCGCCGCATTCTCGCGGATGCCCGCCGGGAGTGGGCGTTCATGGTCAACAAGCGCCACGAGTACCTCGGTGTGGTGAGCATCGACGATATCGACCGCGAAAAGCCACTGTCGGTGGACGATCTGCGGGCGCTGGCCCGCAAACAGATCGGTACCTGCTCCCCGGACGACTTCCTCGAGGATCTGTTTCCGATCGCCGCCGAGTCACGCTATCCGATCCCGGTCATCGACGGGCGTGGTCGACTCACCGGCGTAGTTCGGTACCGCGCGATCTTCGACAGCCTGAGTACAACGTCGTCCACGGAACAGGAGGATAAGCATGTTTCCGTTTCCTGAAGCGATACGAATTCCCGTCGGCGACTGGGTCGACGCCGCCATGGCCTGGGTGCTCCAGAACCTCTCATGGCTGTTCGACTTCATCGGTGCGGTGGGGCTTCAGATCCTTCTCGCAGTGGAGGCGGTGCTCGTGTTCATTCCGTGGTTCGTGGTGATTCCTCTCGTTGGATTCGCCGCGTGGCGGGCGCTGAACAGTGTGCGGGCGAGCGTCGTGATGATGCTCATGCTGTTCATGGTGGGCGCGTTCGGCTACTGGCAGCTGGCGATGAACACACTGTCCGTCGTGATCGTTTCGGTGTTCGTCTCGATTCTCGTGGGGATTCCGATCGGGATCGTGATGGCGCGCAGCGACCGTACCGAGGCGATTCTGAAACCGATCCTCGACGCGATGCAGACGATGCCGACGTTCGTGTATTTGATCCCGGCGCTCATGCTCTTCGGCCTCGGTCGGGTACCGGCGACGTTCGCAACGATCATCTACGCGATTCCGCCGGTGATCCGTCTGACGAACGTTGGAATCCGGGAAGTGGCTCCCGATGTGGTGGAGGCCGCAAAGGCGTTCGGATCGAGTGGCCGCGAGATACTCTTCGACGTGCAGTTGCCGCTCGCCCGCCCGTCGATCATGGTCGGGATCAATCAGACGACGATGATGGCGCTTGCGATGGTGGTAATCGGCTCGATGATCGGAAACCGCGGTCTGGGCATGGAAGTCCTCCTGGCGATCAATCGCGTGGAAATCGGCAAGGGGTTTGAAGCCGGTGTGAGTATCGTGTTTCTGGCGATCATCATCGATCGGATCACGCACTCGTTTGCGCGAAATGCGTACCAGGAATCACGAGAGGCCGGCTGAGACAATGCACTCGGAGAGGATGCAGGACCGACAGAGGCTTCACACGGCGCCGGCGCGGCTGATCGAGCGGCTCCACCAGCAGGGCATTCCGCGCGGCGTGATCCTCGACGCGATCCGCTACGTTCCGCGCGACGCATTTGTGTCACCGGACCTCTCCGAGGTCGCGTGGGAAAACCGTCCCCTGGACATCGGCGAAGGGCAGACGATCAGTCAGCCGTACACCGTGGGGTTCATGCTGCAGCTGGCGGCGGTGGCGGCATCGGACCGTGTTCTCGAAGTGGGCGCCGGCTCCGGCTACGTCCTGGCACTGCTTTCCTACATCGTCGGAGATCCCAAGCTGGTGACCGGGGTGGAGCGGAACGAGATCCTGTGCGAGCAGACGCGGGGGCGTCTTCGTGAGCTGGGACTGGACCGTGTTCGCCTGATGTGCGGCGACGGTCGGGAGGGGTGCCGCCAGCACGCCCCGTACGACGCGATCATTGTGAGCGCTCAGACGGAGTCAATTCCGCCGCAGCTCACCGACCAGCTTGCGCCGGGAGGCCGGCTTGTGATCCCCGTGGATGTCGGTTCCTACGCCGCCATGACGCGGGTGGTCCGTGGGCCGGACGGTCTCGTTCAAACGCGGCACGGCGCGTTTCAGTTCGTCCCGCTGGTGTAGCTCCGATGCTCATCGAACGGTAACACTTGCCCCGTCTCAGGGTGTTTCATCGGGTATGAAGCACAAACGGACGGCAATGCGGCGGCCTGGCACGGTGGTTGCGATGGCCGCACTGGTTATGGCTGCGGCGAGCCCGGCCTGGGCCCACGTCGGTGGCCAGATCGTCGCTCTGGGGGCGGCTCCATTCGCTGAAAACCCCCGGACGGTCAGCGACGTGTCCCGGTCATACCAGGATACGGACGATGAGGAACTGTTCACCGGTCTCGAAGCCGAGATCTGGTTCAACCAGATCGGGATCGGCGGTCGCTATCTGGGCCGTTTTCTCGGCGTATCACCCACCGACACCCCCGACGAAACCTACCTCTACGACTGGAAGAGCGACCTGTTTCTCGCATACCATCTCTTTCGGGGCGGCTCCTTTATCGACCCCTACGCCAGACTCGGTACCGGGGTGGTCATGCGCACCGACGAAGGGTCGCAGATCATGAATGCCGGCCTGTACCAGTACGTCGGTGGGGGAGCGCAAATCAATTTGGGGGGACTGGTCGTAGGTGTCGGTCTCAACTACAACATTCTGAATCAGCGTTTGCAGCCGGAAGATACCTCGTGGGCGGTGTATCCGACCCAGCGATTCGAGGCCCGAATCTATGGTGGGGTTTCCTTTGGCCGCTGACGTACGCTATCTGCGGAGGACTGCTTATGCCCGACGGAACGTTGGACATCGAAGCGTATTACCGGCGGTACGGCGCGATGGTCATGCGCCGCTGTCGTCAGCTGCTGAAGGACGAGGACGAGGCGATGGATGCGGCGCAGGACACCTTTGTCAGGTTGCTGCGCTACGCCGACCGGCTGGAGGGACGCGCGCCGTCGAGTCTGCTGTACACGATGGCGACCAACGTGTGCCCCAACCGGATTCGAGCCCGCGGACGCAACCGGAGCGACGCCGTTGGCGACATCGTGGAAGAAATCGCTCACTCCGGGGATCACGCCGATCGCGTCCTGACCGACCACTTTCTCGGCCGGCTCTTCGAAACCCAGAAACCCGACACGCGCACGATGGCGATCTGCCACTACGTGGACGGCATGACACTGGAGGAGACCGCCTCAGCCTGCGGGCTCTCGGTCTCCGGCGTGCGAAAACGACTTCGCACCCTTCGGAGTGCGGGACTCGAGCTGAAGGAGCGGTAAGATGAGCGAACGAATTCCCGATTTTTTCCTGGAACAGTACCGCCTCGGTGAGGCAGACGAGGAGACTGTCGAACGTATTGAGAACGACCGCCACGCCATGGAGCGGGTCCGGGAACTCGAACGGAGCGACAGCGAGCATTTTGAGAAGTATCCCGCCGGGTGGTTCGTCGACCAGGTGCGGCAGCGGGCCGCGGAGGAGTCGCGGTCGACGGAACGGGCGGGGAGCGATCCCGAATCGGTCTCCGGGGCGTTTTGGGGGCGTGTGCTCCGCGGCTTTCAGGCGCATCCCGCGCTGGTCCCGGCGATCGCCGCTGCGGTCCTCGTGCTGGCGCTCCTTCCCCTGCAGTTTTCGTCCAACCCCGGCGTCGCGGAGAATCCCGACGAGCTGGCCGGGGGAGAGCGGGTAAAAGGCCTCGAGCCGGCCCTGGCGGTATTTCGGAGCGCTGATGCGGGCTCCGTTGAGGAGCTGGACGACAACGCCGCGGTTCGCGCCGGCGATCGTCTTCAGATCGCGTACAACGCCGCCGGCGTGGGCTACGGGGCGATCTTCTCGGTCGATGGGAACGGCGTCCTGACCCTGCACTATCCGGAGTCGGCGCTGCAGTCCGCGGCGTTGGAGCAGGGAGGCACGGTCGCCCTGCCGTACAGCTACATTCTGGACGATGCACCACGTTACGAACGGTTCTTCTTTGTCTACGGGCCCGACGACTTCGACATCGGGCGGCTGGTCGACGACGCGGAGGCGGTCGCCGACGACGCCGGAGCGGTCCGTACCGTCGTTGACCGCTGGGTATCGGCCGAGGACGGCCGGGGCGTCCAGGAAATCACGCTGCAGAAAGGAGGCCGCTGATGCCGGCCGGTTTTCGATATCGCCGGCGCGTGGTCGCCGTGGCGATCTGTCTGATCCTCACGACGGGTCCGGCGTGGGCCCAGGACGGCGGGGTGCGACGCTTTGCCCTCTTTGTGGGCGCCAATGACGGCGGCACCGAACGGGTGGAATTGCGCTACGCGGTGTCCGACGCCACGCGTCTCGCGGACGTGATGTACCGCGTCGGTGGTGTGGCCCCCCGTGACGCGATTCTCCTCGAAAACCCGACCCCTACGGAGATCGAATCGACCCTCGGTCGCCTGGAGCGGTCCATGCAGGCCGCCCGCAGCGATGCGCGCCGGGTCGAACTCCTGTTCTACTACTCCGGCCACAGCGACGAACAGGGGCTGCTTCTCGGGGACGACCTGTTGCCGTACCGCAGTCTGCGGCGGTCGATCGAGAGCGTCGACGCAGACGTGGCGGTCGCGCTGCTGGACAGCTGTTCCTCCGGGAGTTTTACGCGGCTCAAGGGCGGCCGGAGAACGCAGCCGTTCCTGTTCGATGACGCCGCCGAGATGACCGGGTACGCCTTCCTCACATCCAGCTCCGACGACGAGGCATCGCAGGAGTCGGACGAGATCGGGGCGTCGTTCTTCACCCACTACGTGGTGAGCGGCCTCCTGGGCGCCGCGGACTCAACCGGCGATCGCCGCGTAACGCTGAACGAGGTGTACCAGTACGCCTTCGCGGAGACGCTGTCCCGAACCTCCGGGACGTTCGCCGGTCCACAGCACCCGTCGTACGAGATCCAGCTCACCGGAGCAGGCGACCTCGTTCTGACCGACCTGAGCGCGCGCACCGCCGGTCTCACCCTCGACGCGAGCCTGTCGGGACGGGTGTACGTGCGGCAGGCGTCCACGGGGCAGCTGATGGCGGAGTTCGAAAAGTATCGCGGCCAGGAGCTGGCAGTGAGTCTGGCTCCGGGGAGCTACCGGGTTGAGGTGCGCCACGGCGACCAGTACCGAAGCACCGACGTGGTGGTTCGCGGCGGCGGCGAGACGACGCTCTCGGAACTGGATTTTGAACGCGTGGCCCTGGAGCGGAACAGGACGCGTGGTGACGAGGAGGAAACGATTCGCGATCGCGCGATGGACGCCCTGTCTACCGTGGGCTCTACGACACGTGCGGCGTTCGGCGGTTCGCGAAGCACGGTGACACCCGGCGGGACCCGTCCCGGCGGCGCGGACCTCGTGCGGGAACCGGTGGTCGTCGATTTCGTGCCCGGCATGCGATGGTATCCGCAGCCCTCGGTTGCGGAAGGGGAGAGCATTCACAACCTCGTCCTCGGAGTGGTGGCGGCGGAAGCCGGCCACACTGACGGGGTGGTCGCCTCTCTCGGACTCAACCTCGGCACGGGCGTGACGCGCGGAATCGAGGCCAGCTACATCGGGAACATCCGCGAAGGGCGTGTCCAGGGAATCCAGAGCGGCACGGTGTTCAACATCCACCGTGGCGACATTCACGGCGTCCAGGCGTCATCCGTGTTCAACGTGACCGACGGAAACGTGCGCGGCGTTCAGTCGTCGTCGGTGTTCAATCTGCTGGACGGTTCGGTATACGGCGTCCAGGGCGCCGGCGTCCTCAACGCTGTGGGTGGTGACGTGCGTGGCGTGCAGGCCGGTGGTGTCGTTTCGATCGCCTCCAGCGTGTCGGGACTGCAGACCGGTGTTGTTACGCTCTCCCGCGAGATTCACGGGGTTCAGGCCGGGGTCGTGAACGTTGGTGGATCGGTGCGGGGCGCCCAGTTCGGGGTTGTCAACATCGCCGAGGAGGTGGACGGGGTCACCCTCGGACTGATCAATTTCGTGCGCTTCGGCGTGCTGGATCTCTCCGTCGTTCTCGACGACCGGGGGCTCACGCGTTTTGCGCTGCAGCACGGAACTCCGTCGCTCTACACGATCTATGAGCTCGGCGTCCAGCAGACAAATCTGGAAAGCGGAGACACCACGGTGGAGTTTGCGGCGGGCCTCGGTACACGTGTCTGGAACGGGTTTTTCTATCTCGACGTGGACCTGATGGCGAAATCCGAGGAATCCGGTGACAACGCGCAGACCGCGTATCCCAGTGTCCGCGTGTCCGGCGGCCTTCAGTTCTCCCGTCGCTTTGCGATTGTGGGGGGAGTGGCCCTGGACGGGCGGCTGGACTGGATCGATCAGGAGTCGGCTGCCATGCACAGTGGCAGTTCGTTCACCATGTTCGGGGACGGCGTGAGCGTGTATCCCCACTTCTTCGCAGGACTGAAGATATGAAGTATGCAGCAGCAGTAGTAGCGCTCGCCCTGGCGGCGATGCCGGTGTGTGGCGGGGGACAGCAGGAACGTTTTGACCGGGAGTACGCGGACCTCCGAATGGTCGAGGTCAACAGCGACAGCTTTAACGTCGAGGTTCGCGGCACGCCCGGCAACACGGTCCGGGTCACTGTGGACGGGATACCGGACGGCGTCACCGTGGCGGACCGGGTGCGTCGACAGGCGGTGACGATTCACGTCCAGGGACGCCCGTCATGGTTTGACCGCAACAGCGCGACTCCGGTGATCAGGATCGAGGTACCGACCGGGATCGATTTGGATATCGAGTCGGCGTCCGGCGCGATCGTGACGAGAGGGGTACAGGGACACCTGGCATTCCGGAGTGCGAGTGGCGGCGTGACGCTCAGCGACGTGGGAGGAGACCTGCAGGTTCGGACCGCCTCGGGCGCCGTGCGGGTCGAACAGGCGGTCGGCTCCATGATGCTCCAGAGCGCATCGGGCGGTGTGGACATGGCGCGTTGCCAGGGAATTGTCGCGGTGCAGACCGCATCGGGGCACATCCGCGCCCGGGAGCTGCGACTGACCGCGGACGCCCGCTTCGAATCGTCGAGTGGCGGGATCGATGTAGACCTGGTGAACGATCTCTCGGACCTGACCTACCGCCTGACCAGCAGCTCCGGTCGGATTCGATTCGGGGACATCGAAGCCGGAAACCACCTGACCGGTGGTTCCGGTCGGTTCCTGATCGAGGCGCGGACCGCGTCGGGGGCGCAGACGTTCCGGTAGATCGCCGCAGGGGCTATTCGATATCGATCGGGGCGGCCGCCTCCAGGCGGCCGGTGCGGCACAGACGGGCGTACCAGTGCCCGCTCGCCTTGATCGTGCGTCTCTGCGTTCGGTAGTCCACGTACACGAGTCCGAAGCGCTTTTCGAACCCGTAGGCCCACTCGAAATTGTCCATGAGCGACCACACGAAATATCCGCGGATATCCGAGCCCGCGCCAATCGCGCGATGCAGCCGTTCGAGGTAGTCGGAGAGAAAACGGATGCGTCGCGGGTCCGGGACCGAACCGTCGGGGGCGGGGCGGTCCGGAAAGGCGGCGCCGTTTTCGGTGACGTACACTGGGGGGTTGCCGTACTCCACCCGGATGCGCGCGAGGAGGCGCTCGAACGCGTCCGGGGCGATTGGCCACCCCATAGCCGTCTGCTCCTGCTCCCGCAGGGCTCCAACCGGCAAAAAGCCGAATCCGGGAATCGGCGCACGCCGCACGCGAACCGGAAAGTAGTGGTTGAGACCCAGAAAATCGTAGGTGCCCTGCACCGACCGCGCGTCGGCGCTGTGGCGACCGATAAAGAAGTGCAGCAGGCGGCGGACCGTGTCGGGATACGCGCCGTGGAACAGCGGATCCATGAACAGGCCGTTGATGAGACGGTCCGCGCGCTCGGCGGCGGTGACGTCCTCCGGCCGCGCCGGAACCGCGGGAATGAGCAGCTGCGAGACACCGACCTGCGCCTCGGGATCGATCGACTTGATCGTCCGGTACGCCTCGCTGTGGGCCAGCATCGTGTTCCTGGCGACCCGGAAACCGAGCCACGGATTCCGTCGCCCCGGCGCCTGCTCCCCGGTCAGGTGTCCGAGGACCGAGTACGAGAACGGCTCATTGATCGTTATCCAGTGCCGCACGCGGTCGCGAAGCGCGCGCACCACGGTGTCGGTGTACGCACGGAAGTCGTCAACGATCTCCCGGGCGGCAAAGCCGCCACGTCGTTGCAGGCGCGCAGGAAGGTCCCAGTGAAAGAGCGTGACCACCGGAGTGATGCCGCGCTCCAGGAGCGTGTCGATCAGACGTCGGTAGAAGTCGAGACCGGTCCGATTGACGCGGCCGGTGCCCTCGGGAATCACCCGGGGCCAGCTGATCGAGAGACGGTACGCGCTCAGACCGAGATCACCCATCAGGGCGACATCCTCGGGATAGCGATGGTAGTGATCGCAGGCGACATCGCCGCGATCGCCGGAGGCGATCCGCCCGGGGCGCCGGACAAACTCGTCCCAGATGGACGGTCCCTTGCCGTCGGCGTTCCAGGCTCCCTCGATTTGATACGCGGCAGTCGCCGCACCCCACAAAAAACGGGGAGGAAACTGCAGGTGCATGCTCCCATGCTACGCCAGCACCGGCACCGTGTAAACTCCCCGTGACATCGCCGTCGCTTTCCTCTACAGTCTGGGCCGTGCCGTTTCAGATGTCCCTTCTGCTCTACAGTGCGTTCCTGGTGGCGGGCATGGCCCTGCTGTACTTTGGCGGGTCGTCCCTGGTGGTCGGTGCCGGCGGCATCGCGCTGAATCTCAACATCTCCCCGCTGGTGGTCGGGCTCACGGTCGTGGCGTTCGGCACCTCGGCGCCCGAGTTGTTCGTCAGCGTCCTGTCCGCGGTTCGGGGACAGATGGGCATCTCCGTGGGAAACGTGATCGGCAGCAACGTGATCAACATCGCGCTGGTTCTCGGCATCGCCGGCGTGGTGCGTCCGACGGTGGTTGACCGTACGGTTGTCCGGTTTGATGTCCCGGTCATGCTGCTGACCTACGTCCTGTTCGCGCTCGTGGCGCTCCAGTTCGGGGCCACACCTCCCTGGATTGGCGGCACGATCAGACGCTGGGAGGGCGCGGTCCTGGTAGCAGTTCTTGTCGCGTACGTGGCTCTCCTGTACCGCCGATCGCGGTGGGGTGAAGGACCACCGCCACTGGCGGACGAGATCGAGGAAGAGGATGTCCGGAGCCGACCGATCTGGCTGGACGTGGTCCTGGTACTTGCCGGCGCAGGTATGCTCGCCGGTGGCGCGGAGCTGCTCGTTCGCGGCGCCAGCTGGCTCGCGGTGAACGTGTTCGGTGCAAGCGAGCGGTTTGTGGGGATCGCGATCGTCGCGCTGGGGACCAGCCTGCCGGAGCTCTTTACGACGCTGGTCAGTCTGGCGAAGGGGGAGATGGATATCTCGGTCGGCAACCTGGTGGGCAGCAATATCTTCAACTCGCTGATGGTACTGGGGACAACCGCGCTCATCCTGCCGATCCGGGTAGGGCAGACCGACTTCTCGGTGGACTTTCTTTTCATGGTGGGGACCAGCCTGCTGCTCATGACGGCGCTGTGGCGCCGGCGCAAGGTCACGCGCATGGCGGGCGCGTCGTTGATTCTGGTCTACGTGGTCTACGTGGCGTATCTTGCCGCGACCCGCACCGTGTAGCGCCCTCCTGCCGGCCTACACCTGCGACGGGGCGGATGACGGCGCAGGCTCGTGCCGATCGAGCTCGTGGCGTATGATCGCGGCGGTGGCGCAGAACACCATGCGCCCGCGGTCCGGCATCGTCTCCACTACCGACGAATCGGGCCACGGAAGACCGGTCGCGGTGGCGCAGTAGTCTCGCAGTCTTCGTCTGGCCTCCGCGGGTTTTCCCGATCTCTCCAGCGCGTCCACGATCGTCTGCGCCTGCGGCGACAGTGCGTCGCCGTACTGCGAGACCAGTCGTTCCTCGTCGTCGGCGTCGTGGACGTAGGCGGCGTAGTATGGATAGAACCAGTCGTGAAAACCCAGAATGCGCGCGATCGCGAAGACCAGCTCGTCGACGACGTAGTCCGGCATGCCGCGCCGCGACATGACCTCCCCGAGGGACCCGAGGTGATCCCGGGTGCCCGCCACCTGAAGCGCCACCGCGGCGTGCATGACGTCACCAAAGTCGACGGTGGCGCCGGTGGCATTCGTCGCACGTTCCAGAACCGTCGCGGCCTCATCGGGGGCGTCCGGGTCACCCAGTCGTGCCAGTGCCACCAGCGCCCGTCCCGCGAGGAGCCGGTCGTCGGACCTGCGGGCGTGCCACAACGCCGGTCGGGCCCCCTCACTGCCGCGGACACCCAGAAGCCAGGCGGCCTGAGATGCGGTGGTGTGCTCGCCGGTCTCCAGGTGGCGTACCAGGACCGTTTCTACCGTCGGCGAGAACGGGAGAGCCGCCAGCGCATCGAGCGCTTCATGACGCAGCGCATAGCCCGGCGACTCGACCCGGCGCAGGATCTCGGCGATGGGCACCTGGGAGCCGGACTGGGCCAGGTCGCGGATCGTGCGCTGCTCCTCGTCCGGCGTTCGGCTGCGGGTGAGCCGGTTCACCAGGCCGGCGGCGCGGAGGTCGCGGAACGAGAAAATCACTTCCAGGGCGCCGCGGAACGTTTCGGCGCCGAGAGACTCCAGTCGCCAGGTGGCGTGCATCGCCAGCCCGAGGACCACGATCGTCGCTCCAAAGAAGAACCGGAAGCTCCACCGAATACTCACGGCGGCGGCCAGCGCGTCGAGGACGATGCCACCGGCGAACGAACCCAGAAACCCACCGAGGCCGAGGGTCAGGAAGTACAGAATGCCGAGGTTGAGCCGTGAATCCCGGTGGGTGATTCCGAAGAAATAGGCCTGACTGGCGTTTTCCGCGCCGGTGAAGCCGAGGGTGGCGAGAAAAAATACGAGCCCCACCAGCACGTACAGCCCCGGACCGGTGATGTGTGGCGTCGCCACCGCCGGAAGCAGGCTGACGAGAAACGCGCCCAGAGAGAACAGGATGATCGGTTTGGCGCCGAGCCGGTCCAGGAGGACACTTCCGAGGTAGCCGGCGAGGACGTTCCCGAGGCTGCCGATCGCGACCATGAGGAACGCCGCGCGGTCGGTCATGTCGTACGCCTGTTTGGCAAACACGACCAGGAAACTGCGGCCGACTCCGGAGGCGACAGCGACCAGCAGAAACGCGCGGACGAACGCGCGGAATCCGTCCTGACCGGCGGCCTCACGAACGGTAGCCAGAAGAGGCGTCCTGGCACTGTCGCGTTCGCTGTCGAGTTCCGGGAGCGAGAATACCAGGCCGGTGGCGATCAGACCGGCGGCGACACCCATGGAGAGGAACAGAAGATAGCGTGTGATCGCCGCGTCGGGTCCCAGCAGGAACGCCACGGCGGTACCGGTGGTGATCGACATCACCGCCGTGATGATCTGGAACTGGCTGAGCAGGCGTCCACGGTCGGCGCCGGTTGCAAACCCACTGAACATGGGAGCATTGGCGATGATTCCGACCCCGCGGGCGGCCTGGAATCCAAAGGTTCCGACCGCAACCAGCAGGAACACCATCGCGTCGTGTGGCGAGCCGAGAAACGCCGGTGCCGCCAGAATCGGGAGGATCGCGACGTAGCGCACCAGCCAGGCCCAGGCAAACAGCCGCATCACACCGACCCGCGGTACGAGCCACTTTCCCACGAGAAGAAAGAAGAACGAGACGAACCCGAAGGACGCCACGATACCGATCAGGGTATTCCCGGCTCCGAGCCGTAGGAGATACAGCGATATGAGATTTCCGGTGAGCAGCGTGAAGCTGAGGGCGTTGAAGACCCCGAAAAACAACAGCGTTCGGCGGGCTCTGGTACGCACTGCGGCAGGCAACATGCCCCCAGTATACCCGGCCGGATGCGGTGTGACACGGTTCGGACGTCGGTAACACCGGACTGCGGCGTTGTTGATCGGATTTCACAATAAAACGTTCATTATTTTTTCATTGTAATGGGCACTGGATTAATATGTCGGACTATGCCATAATCCGGGCACACTCACAGTGAACAACCTGGAGGTCCAATGAGCGACAAGAAGAAAATTGTCATCCTCGGGGGCGGATACGGCGGCGTAGCTGCGGCGAAACAGCTGTACAAGAAGTACAAGCGGCGGCAGGACATCGAGATCACCCTGATCGACAAAAACCCATACCATACCCTGATGACCGAGCTGCACGAAATTGCCGGTTCCCGTACGGAACCCGAAGCGGTTCAGGTCAGCTTTCACAAGATTTTTGGCGGCAAGCGCGTCAACGTGGTGATCGACGAGATCACCGGCGTGGATTTCGACAGCAAGAAACTCACCTCGGACACCGCCAGCTATTCCTACGACTACCTGGTCATTGGTGCCGGCGGTGCGCCGGAGTTTTTCGATATTCCCGGTGTGCAGGAGCACAGCTTCACGCTGTGGTCCCTGGAGGACGCGATCCGCATCCGCACCCACGTGGAAAACCGGTTTCGCGAGGCGGCCAAGGAGCCGAATCCGGAGACGCGGCGTCAGATGCTCACCTTCACGATCGCCGGCGCCGGCTTTACCGGTATCGAGCTGGCGGGAGAGCTGCTGGAGCGGCGCGACGTTCTGTGCCCGAAGTACCACATTGACGAGCGCGAGGTCCGCGTACTCATCATTGAGGCCAAGGACTCGATCCTTCCCATCTTCCCGGAGAAGCCGAAGGCCAAGGCGGAACGCCACCTGAAGCGCATGGGCGCGGAGATCATGCTGAACGCGATGATCACGGGTGCCGAGGAAGGGAAGGTGAAGATCGGCGAGCAGGAGATCCGGACCGACACGTTCATCTGGACCGCCGGAATCCACGGTGGTGAGTTCTCCACCCGCGTCGATCTGACCAAGGGGCACATGGCCCGCGGTGAGTGCTCCGTCGCCACGATCGAGGGAATCCACGGCATGGCCGGGTGTTCGTTCGACGACGACGAACGCTACGTTGTGGGACAGCGCGGACGCGTCCTGGTCAACGACTACATGCAGTCGGTGGACCGTCAGGACGTATACATCTGCGGTGACATCCTCTGGTATGTGGAGGAGGAGCACGTTCTTCCGCAGGTCGTGGAAACGGCGCTGCAGACCGGCGAAACCGCCGCGAAGAACATCATCGCCGACATTGAGAACAAGGAAAAAGAAGCCTTCAAGTCGAACTACCACGGCTTCATGGTTTCGGTGGGCAGTCGCTACGGTGTGGCCCACGTTGTGGGCACCTCGATGTCCGGGTTTTTTGCCCTGGGTATCAAGCACCTGATCAACCTGCACTACCTGTTCGGTCTTGCCGGCGTCAACGCGTGCTGGGAATACATCCGCGAGGAGTTCCTGAACATTAAGGACAACCGCTCCATGTTCCGGGGACATTTTTCCTGGAAGGTGCCGGTGTACTGGGCGGTCCCCTTGCGGATCTTCCTGGGTGCCAAGTGGGTCTCCGAGGGCATTCACAAGATCCTGGACGGGTGGCTCAATCCCGGCGCGGACGGCCTGGCGAACATCGCCGCATCGGCGATTCGACTCCCGGGCGTGAACATCGGAGACGCGACCAGCGCGGCGAGCGAAGCGGTGGAAGCGGGGGCCGAAGCCGCCGCCGCTTCCGTGGAGCCGCTGATGCAGGCGCTGGGTCTCTACACCTGGTTTGCCGAGCACGTCCTGAGCGCGGCACCGACCCTGGCGTTCCTGCTGCAGGCCGGCGTGGTGGTGATGCAGGTTCTGATCGGACTGGCGCTGATCGGCGGACTGTTTACGTTCCCCGCAGCGGTGGTCTCCATCGGCTTCGGGATTATGTTCATCTTTTCGGGCTGGGGAAACCCCGAACTGCTGTGGTACATCGCCGCGTCGATCGTGATGCTCGGTGGTGCCGGCCGCGGGTTTGGACTGGACCACTGGGTCATGCCGTGGCTCAAGCGCTGGTGGAACAAGCAGGGTATCGCGAAGCGTACCTATCTCTACACCGGTGAGCCACGAGACAAATGATTTGGGCTGAGTTCCCGGAGATTCGCCGCGAGCTCGAGCGCGTCAAGGCGGTCATTCTCGAAGAAGTCACACGCCCCGGGGGAACGCTTTCCCGGGGCCTTCGGGATCTGGTCACCCGCGACGCCAAGCTCCTGCGACCGGCGTTTACCATCATCGCCGCCCGGATTCAGACGGGCGGCGCTGCTGTCTCCGACCGCATCATCCGCATCGCGGCGGCAATCGAGCTGCTGCACGTGGCATCGCTCATTCACGACGACATCGTGGACGAGTCGGCGTCCCGGCGCGGCGGGGCATCCCTCCATGTGGAATACGGGAGCCGCGCAGCGGTGCTCATGGGTGACTACCTGTTCTCGCGCTGCTTTTCGCTGGTCGCGGACCACGCGCAGCCGGAGAACGCCACGCTGCTGAGCGCGGCGGTCAGTCATATCATTTCGTCCGAGATCGCCGAAACCAACGGTGGCCAGGAAACCGGCTTCTCCGTCCGGCGCTATATGCACCGCATTGTGGGGAAAACGGCGGTTCTGTTCGCGCTGAGTTTTCATTTCGGTGCGTCGGAGGCCGCTCGCGACGAGGGAGGCGATCCCCGCACCGTGGAGATTCTGCGACGGATCGGCTACAACATCGGCGTAGGGTTCCAGATCATCGACGATCTGCTCGATCTGTTCGGCAGCAGTCGCCGAACGGGCAAACCAGGCGCTACGGACCTGCGGCAGGGCGTTCTGACGCTGCCGGTGATCCTGGCGGCAAACTCGGCACAGCGATCGCGTCTGATCCGGGTGCTGCAGAAGATCGGCGGTCGAGCGGCGCAACCGCGCCTCCTGCGCTTCTGGCAGGAACGGGCGATCGAACGGGTTCGTTCCGAGGTCGCCGAAGCCGGTGGTCGAGCGGGGGCAATGGCCGCCGCCGAGATCTACACCCGCCGTGCCGAACGCGAGATCCGGCGCCTTCCGAGGGGTCGAGATCAGGTCATTCTGCGCGAACTGACCGAACGGTTGCTGTCCCGGGCCTCATAGGAGCCCGGGCAGCCATCCCGCCGCCGCGATCAGAAGCGGCACCGTAACTCCCAGAGAATACCAGCGAAATATCCGCGCGATCGCCCCCATCGAGGGGCCCTTTGTGTCGTGGGAAAAGCCCCGCAGATGCATGCGGTAGTACTGTGGCACCGCGATGAGGGCGGCGAGCAGCACACCGGCGGAGACGATGCGGGGCCAGATCCCCGATGCTGCCAGCGCCACGGCCGACGCGAACGCCAGACCGCCGAACAGGTACACCAGGGCTTCCCCCGCCGGGCGTCCGAGTACGATCGAGAGCGTCTGACGCCCGGCATGACGGTCTCCGTCGATGTCACAGGTGTTGTTGACCGTGAGGATCGATGCCACAAACAGGAACGACGGAACGCCGGCGAGAAGATCGGTGGCGCGCATCCTTCCATCGGACAGGACGAATATCGTCAGCACAACGAGAACCCAGCCCAGGAATCCGCCGGCGAAGAGTTCGCCCAGGGGCGTGCTGGAGATCGGGCGGGGACCGGCGTTGTACAGGAACCCGACCAGCATGCCGACGGCGCCGATCGGAATCACCCACGGGGTGACGCGGACGGCGAGCACGATCCCGAGGACCGCCGCCACGGCGTACAGTGAGAGGGAGACCAGCAGTGCTGGACCGGCAGCGACGCCCTGGTGCACGAGGACCTTGTCCTGTTCGCGGTTTGTGGTACGCCGGTCGACGCCAAAGAAGAAGTCGAAGAACGTGTTGAACCCGGTCGTCGCCATGTCCACGGCGAGAACCGCGGAGAACATGACCGCGAGCGCCACGGGATCCGGAGGTCCGAACCGGTACCACGCGTAGGCCGCGCCGATGGCGAATCCTGAGACGCTGACAACCTTGGTTCGGATTTCGACGATATGCAGAAACTCTCGGATGGTCATGGGCCCTCCCTCTCGATAGACACAAAAAAGCCCCGGCCGCAGGGCCGGGGCAAATATCCTACCGGGAATCGCTTAGTTGCGGGAAGCGCCCGCCAGAGCCTCTTCGGCGAGGGAGACCATGTCGTTGACATGGATCGTCGCGCCGGAGATCGCATCGGCGTGGCCGGTATCGTTCAGCTCGATCGCCGCGGGATCCTGGACCTGGAGGAGGTAGTCTTCGGCGGCCTGCGCCTGCTCGTACCATGCGGCGATGGCGCCACCGTTCTCGAGCATGCCGTACTCACCGTCCATCGACCGCTGCTTCTTCAGCGTGCCGCCATCCTCGGGGATACCGTTCCAGTTGGCAGCCACGATGCGTCCGCCGATCACAGTCAGGTCCACAAAGTACTTCCAGCCGCTGTCGCCGAACTCGGCCTGCTCGGCGTGGTAGTGGCCGTCCTGCCACATGCCGTAGCCGTTCGGTTCACCGGAGAGCGCTTCCTCGGCGAGGGTGAAGAACTCCTTGACGTGGATCGACGCACCGGATATCGCGTCGGTGTGACCCTCTTCGTCGGTGTATTCGATCGCCGTCGGATCCTGGGTCTCGATCAGGTACGCTTCCGCCGCTGCGGCCTGCTCGTACCAGGGAGCCATCGCGCCACCGTTTTCGGCCATGCCGTACTCGCCGCTGCGGGAACGGGTCACCTTGTCGGTGCCGCCGTCGCGGTTGGCGCCGTTCCAGGTGGCGGAGACGATCTCGCCGTTCTGGACTTCAATGATCACCATGTACTTCCAGCCGGTCTGCTCGCTGAACGAGTCCTCCTGGGCGAAGTAGACGCCGTCGGTGTAGCCACCGGCGGACTCTGCCGACGCCTGGGTATCGTTGGACGCCGGGGCGGCGGATGCGGAATCATCGGAACCGGAGCACCCGGCAAAAAGCGCGACGAGCAACGCCAGCGCAATCATCGAGAGAACTCGAATCTTGTTCGAAATCATTGCACACTCCTTATGCTGTGTGAGGATTTTGTTTACCGCGAAAGTGTAGCACAAAGGGTGTTGTACGAGAAGGCGGTTTGAAAAAAACAATCGTTTTTTATTGTGAATCCGTGCTCATTAAATTCGACAGGCGATCAGGAAAACTGACGCCCGTCGAGCAGCCTTCGCATCGCTCGCATGAAGTCGACAAAACCCGGCGGGTAGTGGTTGAGCCCGCGGCTGGTCTTGGTACGACCCGCCGCGCCGATGGAGACGTACCACGTCGTGCCGTCGGCGCTGTCGGTTCCCTTGTAGCGCGCGTCCCAGTCCCAGACCCCGCACTGTGCGAGGTCATTGAGGAAGCGTCCCCACCGGGCGGCGCCCGGACGGATCTCTTCCGATGCGTGGAGCTCGTAGCCCTTCTCGTAGACCTCGTAGACCAGGTGATCGTCCTTGAGTTCGACGCGGTACGACGGGCCAAGGTAGCCGCCGACCCACGCTTCGAGGACCGAAGGTTTCTGGGTTTGCATCGTGGAAAACTCCATAAATTACTTTTTCAACGATGATACACCGAGATCACGATTTTTACAAGAGGGAACCTCATTTACGCCAGGTACAGCGAAAACCCCATGAAAAACGAGACGCTGCCGCCGATCACACACAGGTGCCAGAGCGTATGGCTGAACGGAAGGCGACGCCACGCGTAGAATGCGACACCGCCGGTGTAGAACAGGCCGCCGAGCAGCATCCAGTACAGAAAACCGGTGGGAGCCATGCGGAGCAGCGGACGGATCGCGATGAGCATCGTCCAGCCCATGGGAATGTACAGGAGGTCGGTGACGATGTGATGGGTCCGGAACACCATCGACTTCAGCACGATGCCGATCAGCGCAAAGCCCCAGATGATGCCGAACACCGTCCATCCCCAGGGGCCCCGCATGACCAGCAGCGTGACGGGCGTGTAGGTTCCCGCGATGAGCAGATACACGAAGGACTGATCGACGATGCGCAGATAGTAGCGAATCCGCGGGAGGGACGCGAAACTGTGCACCAGCGCCGACGACAGATACAGGAGGATCTGACTGACGCCGTATACCGTAAAGCTGATGTACTTCCACGGCGACGGGTCCATGTCCGTCAGCATGAGCAGCGCGGTCAGACCGGCGATGGCGAGTCCCGCGCCGATCGCGTGGGTGAGACTGTTGAAGATTTCCTCGATCGCGCCGCCGCTCTCGTACTGAATCTCAGACGGGCGAAGTTCGGGTTCCAGTGACTGTTCGCTCATACCGGGAATTACACCCTCAGGAGAACCGGCTGTCAAGTCGGTGTATTGGCCGCCGGGGCGTGGTCGTGCTACCTTTTCGAGGTGCCGGCGCGACCTCACATCGGAGTTGAAACGATTCTCGAGACCGCCGAAGATCTGTTCCGCGAGCGTGGATATCAGGCGGTCACTCTCGCCGATGTTGCGCGGGCGGTCGGGATTCGCAAGCCCTCGCTGTACTACCACTTCCCCAAGGGGAAAGAGGAACTGTTTGTCGCCGTCCAGACGCGCATGTTCCGGCGAATCGGCAGCGAGCTGCGGGAGGTCCTCGTGAACGCCTCCGGATCGCTGGAACAGCGTTTGAATCGGGCGGCGGGGTGGTTTTTCGATCACCCGCCGATGTTCATGTTGTCCATGATTCATCACGATATGCCGGCGATCAGTGATGAACACCGCCAGGCACTGACCGAGGAGAGCTACGGTGCAATCATGGCACCGCTGATCGACGCAGTGCAGGAGGCGACCGCGGCGGGGGAGATCCGGACGATCGACCCCCACATCGTTGCCGGTGGTTTCCTGTCGGTCCTGGAAGGCAACACGATCGCCTCGCGGGCGGGGTTCGGCTACGACGTCCGGGCGATGATGGCGGCGTCGCTGGACATGATCGTCAACGGGCTCC
>CAJWEZ010000023.1 GCA_913030605.1 uncultured Spirochaeta sp. | reverse complement strand
GGTGTCGTCTACAATCACGTCGAGAAAATTCACCACCGAGGGTCGCAGGATCGAGGAGGCGATCCGCCGTCCGGCGATCTTCGCCGGCGTAATCACGCGGTCGGCACCGGCGCGGCGAAGCTTGGCGGTCGCCTGGGCATCGGTCCCCTTGGCCACGATCGTCAGGGCCGGGTTGAGCTGTCTGGCTGTGAGCGTGACGAACACGTTGTCGGCGTCCGACGGCAGGACCGCTACAAGCCCCACGGCATCACCGATGCACGCCTGCTGAAGCACGGCCTCCTCCGACGCATCGCCGGTGATCACGGGAATATCGTCATCGTCGGCGATTTCGGAGTGCGCCGGATCGCGTTCAATCATCACGAATGGTGTTCCCGCCTGCCGGAACTCCTCGGCGACTTCGCGACCGATGTCGCCGGCGCCGCAGACGATGTAGTGGTTCCGAAGACGCCTGAGAATACGTGCCATCCGTCGCTCCTTCATCGTGGACAGGATCTGACCCTCGAAGAGATAACTCACCACCGTGGAGATCGAGTACCCCACCGTCGCCACGCTCACCAGCAGAAACAGGATGGTAAAATGCTGACCCGCAGGCGACAGCGGCCGGACCTCACCGAACCCTACGGTGGTAAGCGTGATGATGACCATGTACAGGCTGTCGTTCAGACTCCAGCCCTCGATCACCATGTATCCCACCGTGCCGCCGGCGAGCAGCGTCAGCAGGAGAAGAACAGCGGTGGCGACGCGAGTTCCGGGGCGGTGCATTGCTGCGTTCAAGTATACCACCGCCACCCCTCTTACCGTCAGCGGCCCGGTGTGATTACTTTGAGGGAGAACCACATCGAAAGGAGCACAACGCACTATGGAATATCGACGACTCGGATCGTCGGGCCTCAAAGTTTCGGCCCTGTCCTTCGGATCGTGGGTGACATTCGGCAAACAGGTGGATGTTGACCTCGCCGCGGACGAAATGAAGGTAGCCCTGGACCATGGAGTCAATTTCTTCGACAACGCCGAAGCCTACGAGGGCGGCCAGTCGGAAATCGTGATGGGCAAAGCGATCAAAAAGCTCGGACTCTCCCGGAAGGACTACGTGGTTTCCACCAAGATCTTCTGGGGCGGACCGGGGCCCAACGACCGGGGGCTTTCGCGCAAACACATCGTGGAAGGCGTGCGCGCCGCCCTCGACAGGCTGCAACTGGACTACGTCGACCTCGTGTACTGCCACCGGCCTGATCAGGAGACGCCGATCGAGGAAACGGTGCGCGCCATGAGTCACGTGATTGACCGTGGCTGGGCGCTGTACTGGGGTACGAGCGAGTGGAGCGCGGAAGAGATTCGCCACGCCTACGAGGTTGCCTACCGTCTGGGACTGACACCGCCGACGATGGAACAGCCCGAGTACAACATGTTTCACCGCCATCGCGTGGAGGTTGAGTACGGTCCGCTGTACCGCGACCACGGCCTCGGTACCACCATCTGGAGCCCCCTCGCCTCCGGTGTCCTCACCGGCAAGTACGGCAAGGGCATCAAGGACGGTCGCCTGACGCTGCCGGGCTACGAGTGGCTCAAGGAGCGCTACGAGACCCCCGATGGCAAGTGGCGCATCGACACGGTGGAGAAGCTGCGGCCCGTGGCAGATGATCTGGGAGCGAGTCTTGCCCAGCTCGCCCTGGCGTGGACGCTCAAGAATCCCAACGTGAGCACCGTGATCACCGGCGCGTCAAAGGCATCACAGGTCGAGGAGAACATGAAGGCTCTGGACCTGTATCCGAAGCTCGACGACGGAGTGCTCGCGCGGATCGACGAGATTCTCGGCAACCGTCCCGAGGAGCCCCGCAACTGGCGCTGACCGCGTCCGGTTGGCTGGTCCGGAGCGGGGGCGACTGCACGTCGCCCCCGCTCCGCCGGCGCCCCATCGGGAGTTGCGCCGGACCCTCCCACGGTCTATGCTGTACGTATGGGAATCTTTGATACCGTCTTCCTCACCCCTCCCCGTCACTGCCGCAACTGCGGAGCGGAAATCGACCAGGTTCAGACCAAGGCGTTCGAACCGGGGCTGAGGGAATACGAAGTTGGCGACATGATCACCGGCTCGCCGATCGTCAGCGGCGTGATCCGGGAGGACCTGTACTGCCCGACCTGCAACGAGACCCCGCAGAAGGTCTACTTTGCCATCTGGCACGCCCTGCTCGTCGGCGTCTGTGACGATGTCGACACCGCTGAGACACGTATCCGCGATGTGGACCGGGCCGAACTCCTGGACTACCTGGCACAGCACCAGCAGAACGCCCTGCAGTGGCACGACCGGTTTTCGCGGCTCTACGGGGAGCTGCAAAACCTGCACGACTACGAGCAGCGGTCAAAGCTCGGGAGCGATGATGCGGTTCGGGAGAATCCGAAGTTCTTCAGGATCCGTGAGTTCGTAAACAGCGAGGATCCGCTGGGGGCCCTGATCGCCGCCAACAAACCGGTAAACCCCGAAGACGAGACCGAGGTCGCCGGGGAAGAGGAAAGCGGATAGCCCGCACCGGCCCGCCGTCCGTTACCCGTCCTCACCCACCGTCGACCGACGGATCTCCTCATGCCGGGCCCGCACCGTCGCTGTCAGCGCGTCGAACACCGGCTCCACCAGCGCCGGGTCCACTCCGGCGTCCGCCGCAATGACCCGCAGTCGTGCCCGCTGTTCCGCCTCCCTGTCCGCATCCAGCGCGGGGAATCCCGATTCGGCCTTGATTCGGCCGACCTCGTCGGTGATCGCGAACCGTTCCGCAAGCAGAAACACCAGTGCGCCATCGAGGCGATCGATTCCCTGCCGGTGGGTCCCCAGGGCGATCGATACCGGATTGTCGGCTGCCTCATTCGAGTTCTTTGTCATGCATTGCGCTCCGTGATTGCGTCCTCCGGCGGTGGCACGGGGTCGTCGGCAAAATGGCACGCCGCTCGGTGCCCCCCGTCGCCGTACCCGCGCAGGTCCGGCTCCTCACCCCGGCACCGGGCGGTGGCCCGGTAGCACCGCGGTGCAAAGTTGCACCCCGCAGGCAACGCCGCCGGGTTGGGCAGTTCCCCGGAGAGTTCCATCCGCGTCGGCCGATGGCTCCCCGGCTCGGGAACGCTGCGCAACAGGACGTGGGTGTAGGGATGCCGCGGTGATTCGAAGATTTCGCCGACGCTGCCCTGCTCCACTACCTGTCCGAGGTACATCACGGCGACCTGTTCGCAGAGGTAGTCCACCACCGCCAGATCGTGACTGATAAAGAGATACGTGAGGTCCAGGTCCGATTTCAACTCTTTGAGGAGCGAAAGGATCTGCGCCTGGATCGATACGTCGAGAGCACTCACCGGCTCGTCGAGGATCAGCACGTCGGGGTCCACCGCCAGGGCCCGGGCGATCCCGATGCGCTGCGCCTGACCGCCGGAAAACTCATGGGGGTGGCGGTCCAGAAACTCGGCACGCAGATTGACCCGGTCCATGAGCTCCCGCGCCTTGCGCTCCCTGGCCGCGGCGTCGAGGTTCAGCAGCTTTTTCATCGGCGCTTCGAGGATTTCCCGTACCGTCTTCCGCGGATTCAGCGAACTCTGCGGGTCCTGGAACACGAACTGGATGTTGCGGTACAACCGCCGTCGGTCTGCCCCCCGAAGCGACGATATGTCGGTATCGCGGTAGCGGATCGTTCCGGCGGTGGGGGGAATAATCCCCATGATCATTCGCGCGAGGGTGCTCTTCCCGCATCCGGACTCACCGACCACGCCCAGGGCATCACCACGCCGGAGCGTCAGCGTCACTCCATTCACGGCGTGGATCAGCGGCGACGGCGGAGCGAGGAAACGCCGCGCCCCCCCAAACGTACGCTCCACCGCTTCGATCCGGATGAGCGGTTCGTTGTTCATCGCTGACGATGCGTTCATGCGGAGGTCTCCTCAACCAGGATGCAGCGCGCCTCACGGGCGCCGTGTCCCCGCAGTTCCACGGGGGCCTCGCGACAGGCGTCGGTAACCACGTCACAGCGATCGGCGAACCGACACCCCGTCGGAAGGTCGTCAAGCGCCGGTGGAAGCCCCGGAATCGCCGTGAGGGCCCGGGCCCGATCGCCCAGTCGCGGCACGCACGCCATCAGCCTCCGGGTGTACGGGTGCAGCGGGTGCCGGTAGATCTCATCCACCGTGCCGGATTCCACCACCTGTCCGGCGTACATGACCACCACGCGGTCGCAGAGTTCGCTGATCACACCAAAGTCGTGGGAGATGAACACCAGGGACACGCCCTCGGAACGCCGGAGATCGTCCAGGAGTTTGAGTATCTGTGCCTGGATCGTTACGTCGAGGGCGGTGGTCGGTTCATCGGCGATGATGACGTCGGGGTCGTTGGCCAGCGCAACGGCGATGCCCACGCGCTGCCGCATGCCGCCGGACAGTTCGTGGGGGTAGCTGTCGACGCGGGCCGCCGCGTTCGGGATCTGAACCTTGTCCATCAGCTCCTGCGCACGCTCCCTGGCCGCCGCCCTCGACACGCCCTGGTGGTGACGGACCGATTCTGCGATCTGTTCACCCACGGTGATCAGGGGATTCAGACTGGTCATCGGGTTCTGGAAAATGTAGGCGATCCGGTTGCCGCGGTAGTGCCGCAGTCGTTCGATCGGAGCGCCGATCAGTTCCTCGCCGTTGAATCGGATGCTGCCATCCATGATACGCCCTGGGGGCGTCGGCACGAGCCCGAGCACCGACAGCGCGGTCACCGACTTTCCACTGCCCGACTCGCCCATGATGCCCAGGGCCGCGCCCCGCGGCACCTGGAAGGATACGCCGTCGGTGGCGCGGACGGCGGAGCTGGTGCGCCCGGACCGCTGCCAGAACCACGTCCTGAGCTCCCGGACCGACAGAGGCACCGTGCCGCCGTCGTTCCCGCCGCCGTCGTTTCCGCCGGGGCCGTCCGGACTCACCTCCGTGCCCGGCTCCACGGCATCGCCGGACCGGAGCCGTCGGCGGAGGTCCGTATCGACCTCTGTCGCCGGTCGGGGACTCACGAGGGCGCCGGACCGCAGGTAGGGGTCCAGCACGTCGCGGAGCCCGTCGCCAAGCAGATTTATCCCGATAACCAGAACCAGGATGACCAGTCCCGGAAGCGTTGCCACGTGCGGCGCCACCAGGATCGACTTGCGCCCCTCACCGAGCATGGACCCCAGATCGGCCGTCGGCGGCTGCGCTCCGAGACCGAGAAAGCTGAGACCCGCGGTCTCCAGTATCATCCAGCCAACCGTCGTCGAAATGGTGATGAAGATCACAGGGAGAACGTTCGGCAGCAGTTCGCCGAAGAGAACCTCCATGTCGCTCTTGCCGCTCAGGCGGGCGGCGTCCACGTACTCCAACCGGACGAGCCCGACCGTTGCCCCACGTACGTTGCGCGCAAAGAACGGGATATTCACTACCGAGATCGCGACCAGGGCGTTGAACAGCCCCGCACCGAGGACGGCAACGATCGCCAGGGCAAGCAGCATGTACGGGAAGGCCATCAGCATGTCGATGCCGCGCATGAGGGTGTTATCGAGCCATCCGCCGTAAAACGCCGCGAATATTCCGATCAGCGAGCCCACCAGGGCGGCGATCGCCGTGGCGGAGAGGCCAACGGCGAGGCTGACCCGTGTTCCCCAGATCAGGCGCGAGAGCATGTCCCGTCCGAGCTCGTCGGCACCGAGGGGATGTCCCTCGCTACCCGGCGGCAGAAGCCGGTTGGTGAGGACCGTCTGGTTGGGGTCCGTGAGCGGCAGGATCGGCGCGGCCGCGGAGACCACGAGAACAACCAGCACGATGAACAACCCCACCGTCGCCAGGCGGTTGTAGAAAAAACGTCTGAACTTTGAATGCACAGCCACCGTCGCCCCCTACACGCTGATTCGCGGATCGAGGACGTGCTGCAGCACATCCGCCATCAGATTGATCACGACGTAGATCGCCGCCACCACCACGACACCACCCTGCACGAGCAGGACGTCACGGGTGAGGATGGCGTTGACCAGCATGCGGCCGATGCCGGGCCACTGGAACACCGTTTCGATATAGACGGCACCGCCGATCACAAAGCCCGCCTGGATTCCGAGGACCGGAATGATGTTCACGAGGGCGTTGCGGAACGCGTGTTTCATGATCACGGTTCGTTCCGGCAGGCCCTTGGCGCGGGCGGACCGCACAAAATCGCGCCGCAGCACCTCCAGCATCGTCGAGCGAGTCAGTCGGGCGATGACACCGGTCGCCACAACAGCCAGCGTCACCGACGGGAGTACGAGGTGCCGGACCACGTCGAGGAATCCGCCACCTCCCACCACCGCGGTCATGCCGCTGACCGGAAACCAGCCGAGCTGGAGCGAAAACAGCAGCACGAACATCAACCCGAGCCAGAACGACGGTGTCGAGATTCCGATGAGTACAACAAAGGTGAACGCCGCGTCCTGCCAGCCGAACTGCTTGATCGCCGCCACGATGCCGGCGAACATCCCGAGAATCGACGCGAGGATCAGCGAGGTTCCCGCCAGGAGCATCGTTGGTCCCAGACGGTCCAGCACTTCATCGATCACCGGCCGATCGAGACTGTAGGAGCGGCCGAAGTCGCCCTGAACGATGTTTCCCAGCCAGATGAAGTAGCGTTGTACGAGTGGTTTGTCGAGCCCCAGTTCAGCCCGGAGCCGTGCCACGTTTTCCGGTGTGGCGAAGGAGCCGAGAATCGCCTGGGCAGCGTCTCCCGGAATCAGCGCCATGATAAAAAAGACGATAATCGAGATTCCCAGCAGTACCGGGATCATGAGAATCAGTCGTTTGATGATGTATCGATGCATACCTGTGGTCCGGACGCCGGTATGGTGGGGCCGGAGGGCCCCGCCATACCGATCGATCGATCCGACCGGTCAGTCGAAACTGACCTGGCCGAGCTGCAACAGGAACGACGGCTGGAGACGGAAGTTCTTCAGGTCGCTCACCGCCACCGCGTTCTGCTGCCAGTTGGCAACGAACACCCACGGAGCATCGTCGTACACGATCTCCTGTACCTGGCGGTACAGGTCCGCCCGCTCCGACCGGTCGCTGCTCGTGCGTGCCTGCGCGAGGAGCCGGTCAACCTCGGGGTTCGAGTAGTACCCGGAGTTGAACCCGCCGTTTTCCGGCCACGCCTCCGTACGAAGCGCCAGGAAGGGCAGCGTGTCGGGGTCGTTGGTCATCCACGCCATTTCGGCCATGTCGGCCTTTCCCTCCAGCCCCGGGTTCACCCGACCGAGGAAGGTGTTCCACTCATAGGTCTCGATCGACACGTTGAGGCCCACCGCCTCCAGGTCCGCCTGGATCGCGGTTCCCATGGGGACCGGGTCGAGCATACCGGAGCCACCTTCGGTAACGTAGAACACGATCTCCTCGCCGTTGTATCCGGCCTCCTGGATCAGCTCTTCTGCCCGGGCGGGATCGTAGGGGTACGGGTCAAGATCCTCGTTGTACGCCCAGTCGAACGCCGGCGGAATTGGGCTGTCGGCGACCGTCGCGGTCCCCTGCAGCACGTTCTCCACGAGTCCTTCCTTGTCGATCGCGTAGTTCACCGCCTGGCGCATCGCCTTGCTGGTGAACGGTCCCTCGCGCATGTTCAGGATGAGGAACCACAGGTGCGGTCCGGCCTGTTCGTATACCGTGAACTCGTCTCGCTGCTCGAAGACCTGCACGCTGTCCGGCGGGACCTCGACCATCAGATCCAGACCACCGGAGAGCATCTCGGTAACCCGCGTGTTGGAGTCGGTGATCGGCCGAAACACGATCTGATCGACGCCGGCTGCGGGACCCCAGTAGTCGGGGTTGGCTTCCACTGTCACCTGCGTGTTGCTCTCCCATTCCACAAACTGGTACGGACCGGTTCCCACTGGATGGCGTCCGTAGTCTTCACCGTACTCCCGAACCGCAGAGGGTGAGACTATGAGGCCGGTGGGATAGGCAAGGTTCGACATGAGCGGCGCAAAGGGTTCCCCCAGCACCAGCTGGACGGTGTACTCGTCCACAACACGCGTCTCCTGGATCGCGCTGAAGTAGAACGAGAGGGGAAACGGCCCCGTGTTGTAGTACGGATGATCCTCGTTGAGCATGCGGTCGAAGTTGAACTTCACCGCCTCTGCGTTGAACGGCGTTCCGTCGTGGAAGGTCACATCCTCCCGCAGGTGGAAGGTGTAGACGGTGCCGTCGTCGCTGATCTCCCAGTCCGTCGCCAGCGACGGTTCGATCCCCAGGGATCCATCCTGGAACCGGACAAGCCCATCGTAGATATTGACCAGGATCCGGAAATCATTGACCGCCGTCACCGTGTGCGGATCCAGGGACTTCGGCTCGGCGATCTGCCCGACCACCAGCGTCTCCGGTCCCGCGGCCTGTTCCCCCGCGCCACTGGCAAACGCCATCGTGACACCGACCGACAGTACCAGTAGTACCATCACCAGCTTTTTCATACGCCCTCCTCTTGCAGACACGTTCGCCGTGCCGCACCACCGAGAATCGCCCCCCGGCAGAACTACTCAGCAAACTCTCTCTGCTGGTTCTCAATAAACACCCGGAATACCCGATGGAGTTCAGCCACCGGCTCCGGATGGTCATCCACACGTAAATCCACGGCGCGGTCATCGCGGCCGCTGTACCCGGCGTGGGGAGCCACCACGAGAAGCCCCGCCGCCTGCTTGCCCCGACGGTCACCCCCCGCGGCCTCCCCCGCCCGAAGCGCCGCCACGAGCGCCTCCGCCATTCTATTTGCCCGGTATCGCCGTTCGTCGTCTCGACCGGGTGGCATGTCGGGGTTGGAGTCACCAAGGGGATCCGGCATTTCGGAGCCGGGTCCATCGACGGCGGCGGGGTTGTACACGGCGTGGAACGCCCGCGCCATCGCCGACGGGACGGCGGCATCCGCGAGCATATTGCCGAAGGCGACGAGTCCCGTCTCCTCATAGGTCGCCACGAGCGGTGTGCACTGGGGTCCGGTGAAGTGCGCGGTCGCCCCGGACCAGTCGAGAACGGCGACCTGACGGAGGGATTGGCGCGGGTCGTCCTGAAGGACCCTCTCCAGAACCGCTGCCGGCGACATGCCGCCGGACAGGAGGTCCAGTCCCTCGATGCCGTGCTGACGATCCGCAATCGACTGCGTCAGGACGACCCCGGCACCGGCGGCGGCGTGGAGCACCAGCGACGCCACGGCGATGTACCGCGACGCACTGGCGGCGCCGGCAACTCCGTGCTCCGCGTCCACCACGGCCAGCGAAAACGTTGCCTGTTTCGATCCGCTGGGTGCCCCTGCATCGGTCATCGCCCCCACTATGTATGCTTATGCACGGGAAATGCAAGGGCATGTACCGGCACGCACCGGTGCCCGTGCACCGTCCGTCGGCGGGGACTCAGATCGCCGCAGCGTTGATCGCCGCACTCAGGCGGTCCCGAACATCACCGGCGATCGCCGCCAGATCCGGATTCTGCACCGCCTGCATCGACGCAACGGGATCCACCGCGTCGACCTCGGTCACTCCGGAGCCGGCGTCCCGGAACAGCACGTTGCACGGGAGCATCGTTCCGATCGCGGGCTCGGTGGCGATCGCCTGTCGCGCAAACGCGGGATTACACGCGCCGAGGACCCGGTACCCACCCACGTCGGTTCCCGTTTTCTGTTTGAGGGTGTCCTGAATGTTGAGGTCCATGAGGACCCCAAAGCCCTGCTCTTTCAGCGTCGCGCTGACGCGTTCAATCGCCTCGTCCATCGAGGCGTGAAGTTTTACCGTTATATAGTAACTCATGCATCCAAGGTAGGGTCGTCGCCGGTGGATCGGCAATCTCCGGAGGCCAGGAACTCGGAGATCGTTCGAAGAATCACCGAGCCGTACTGGTCCAGCTTCGCCTCCCCGATACCGTGACACCGCAGGAGTCCCGCGCGGTCGGTGGGCCGGTTGCGCGCCAGGACCTTGAGCGTCTTGTCCGACAGCACGACGTACGGCGGAACACCCCGGGAACGCGCCAGTCGGCGACGAACCTGCCGCAGGCATTCGAACAGCCGCTGCTGGTCTTCCCGCAACGGGGTGGCGTCCGCCGCCTGATCCCGGCTGGCGCCGGAGGATCGCCGTGACCGACGCTGCGTTTCGGCAGCGTCGGAAGCGGTTGCGACGACCGTCTGCTTCCCCGCCAGTACCATGCGTCCCTCGGATGTGAGGCGGAAACCACCCGGGCGGCTCTGCCCCTCGATACGCTGCCGTTCCAGATACCCGCCGTGTTCGAGTTCCCGGGCCAGCGAGAGCCACCAGCCGCGGCCTCGGTCGCCACCCACCCCGAACGTCGGCAGACGGTCGTGGCCCAACTGCCGGACCCGTTCCGTCGCTTCCCCGGTGACTACGTCCACCAGGTGGTGGGCACCGAAGCGCTCACCGGTCCTGACGACCGCCGAGAGCAGTTTCTGTGCCGGAACGGTGACGTCCTCGGTGGAGACATCGCCGCGGCAGACATCGCAGTTGCCGCAGCCGCCGCTGTGTTCCTCGTCAAAGTGTGCCAGAAGGAGCCTGCGGCGACACACGGCGCTGTCCACGTAGGCCAGGACCTCGCGGAGGTTGCGTTCTGCGCGCTCGCGTTCGGAATCCTGCTCCATGTTCCCGATGTGCCAGCGGATCGTGGCGATGTCCCGCGGGGCGTGGAGCAGGAGCACTTCGGCGGGATCCCCGTCGCGACCGGCCCGGCCCGTCTCCTGGTAGTACGCCTCCAGGCTCCGGGGAAGATCGCCGTGCAGAATCCACCGGACGTTGGATTTGTCGATTCCCATACCGAAGGCGATCGTCGCCACCACAACCGTGACGTCGTCGTTGACGAAGGCCGCCTGGTGTCGGCGCCGTGTCTCCGCGTCGAGTCCGGCGTGATACGGTACCGCCGCGACCCCCGCAGCGCGCAGCCGTTCCGCCGTAGCCTCCACCGCCTTGCGAGTACTCCGATAGACGATGCCCGCCTCTCCCCGGTGGGAGGCAACAAATTCGCCGATCTGCCGCTCTTCGTCGGTCCTGCGCCCCACGCGGTAGGTGATCTCGGGGCGGTCGAAGCTCGCGCGAACCACCAGCGGCTCGCGCAGCGAGAGCTGTTGGATCACGTCCTCCTGGACCTCCCGTGTGGCGGTCGCGGTAAATGCGGCGATTGGAACATCGGGAAACTCGTGGCGCAGGATCGCGAGGTTCCGGTACTCCTGACGAAACTCGTGGCCCCATTCCGATATACAGTGCGCCTCGTCCACCGCTACCGCCGCGAGGCCCCAGTCCGTCAGATGGTCGCGAAATTCGCCGTTCGCCAGGCGTTCAGGAGACACGTACAGCAGGTCGACCTCGTGCCGCGCGAGACGGCTCCACGTCTCCCTGACCGCACCGGCGTCCATACTGCTGTTCAGAAACGCCGCCCGCAGTCCGTTCTCCACTGCGGCGTCGACCTGGTCCTGCATGAGGGCGATGAGCGGACTCACCACGACGGTCAGTCCGTCCATCAGGGTGGCCGGGAGTTGGTAGCAGAGCGACTTTCCCCCGCCGGTGGGGAGGGCCGCAAAGACGTCCTCCCCGGCCACGACCGCCTGGACGATCTCCTCCTGGTGCGCCCGGAACGACGAGAAACCGAAATGGCGCCGCAACGCGCGGCGCAGCTGGGCGGAGGTCATCGTCGAAACCTCACTGCCGACCGAAGAGTCGGTCGAGGTCAGCGGTGTCCGGATCGACTGCGATGCCGCGATCCGTTCGCACGATCGGCTGCCGCATGAGGGACGGGTCGTCCACGATCTCTTCCACCGGGTCGTACTCCATCCACGCGAGTCCCCGTTTGCGGTACGCCTGGGATTCCTGGTCAATGAGCTCGTCGGGGCTGGCGACGGCAGCGACGATCGTTTCGAGCTCCCGCGGCCCGAGCGGCTTCTCCTTCGGGTCCCGGGTCTGGAACTCGATGTTCCGCTCTTTGCAGTACCGCTCGCACGCCCGGAACGCGCGGGATTTCCGGTTTCCGATCACTTGTGGAATCATGCGCCCAGTCTACCGTCAGCAGACCTTTACCTGCAAAGGCGTCGCGCGTATTTTCTGGACATGGCACATCAACAGGAGCGACGTCACGCGATCATCATCGGGGCATCCTACGCCGGGTTGGTGGCAGCCGCCGGTCTGAAATGCAACGGCTGGTCGGTGGAGGTCATCGAACGCGCCCGGGAGCCTTTGCGCACCGGCGGCGGCGTGGTCGTCCAGAAGCGCATGCTCGAGTACCTGACCGAACACGGCGTCGCCTTTCCCGGCGTGGCGAGTATTCCGGCGGTGGAGCGCAAGATCTTTCGTCGCGACGGGTCCATCATGCGCATGCCCGAGAGTGCCGCGGCCTACACCTCCTGGGACGTGCTGCTGCGGGAACTGGAGCAGGTCGTCGGTCCCGACACGATACGTCGCGGCGTGGCCATGGAGGATCTGCCGGACTGGGGAGCCCACGGCGAGGTGGTACTGGATACCGGGCAGGTCATCTCCGGGGATGTCGTGGTCGCAGCCGACGGCATCGGCTCGCGATCACGACGCCTGCTGCTTCCGGGAATACAACCCACCTACGCCGGCTACGTGGCGTGGCGAGGGATGGTCAACGAGGACGAACTCAGTCGGGAGACGGTCGATGCGTTTGTCGACAGCCTGTGTTCGTACCAGGGAGAGCGATCGTCGATCCTGCTCTACGAGGTACCACGGGAGGACGGAGACATTCGCCCCGGACGTCGGCGGATCAATTGGGTGTGGTACCAGAATGTGGCACCGGGGGACGAGCTTGACCGGATCATGACCGACACCGACGGGTACGTGCACCACACCACCGTGCCCCGTGGGGTCATGCCACCGGAGACACTCACTGTCATGCGCGACCTCGCCGAGGATGACCTCTGCGGTCCGTTCCGGGAAGTCGTTCTGAAGACCGAAGAGCCGTTCCTGCAAAAGATCGTGGACCTGACGATTCCGCGCCTCGTCTTCGGCAGGGTGGTACTGATCGGCGACGCCGCCAGTCTGGTGCGGCCCCACATCGGGTCCGGCACGGCCAAGGCGGTGGACGACGCGATTCACCTCGCCCACGCCCTGAGCGACGACTGCGACGAGGATCTCTCCTGCCTCGCGGCGTGGGAGCACACGCGCCTCGACGATCACGTCGGTCTCGCCGGCTACGCCAAGGCGGTTGCCCGCCGCCTCAACCTGGGGACCTGAGGCGCGCGGCGCGCATACAGAAACGGCCCGGCATCCCTCGGGGACACCGGGCCGTCGGTACTCGAAGCGTCGGAGGCGTGCTACGCCAGGGCGCTCCAGCTATTCCACTGCAGTATTTCGTCCAGACTCTTCCGGCTCCGTTCCGACCGTTCGGATTCGGAGTGCTTTTCGTTGAGGTTTGATGCGTCCCCCGGGTGACCGATCGCTACCATGGTGATGACCCGCGTCTCCGGCTCGATAGCAAACTTCTCCCGGAGAACCGCCGGGTCGAATCCCGCCATGGGATGCGCGTACAGACCTTCGCGGGTTGCCTGCATCATCAGACCCATTACCGCCATACCGGTGTCGAACTGCGCGTAGTTGCGGTCGTCGCTCAGCCGACAGTCGAACTCATCGCGCGTAGTCACCACCACGAGCACGGGCGCAACCTTCGCCCAGTAGTTGCCGCCGTTGAGGGCGGCGCGGGCGTTTTCCAGTGCCTCGCCCTCCGAGGCGATCAAAAAGCGCCATGGCTGTTTGTTGCTGCAGCTTGGGGCCTTGGTCGCGGCGTCGAAAATGCGTTCGATCGTGGCGCGATCCACCGGTTTGTCGGAATAGCCGCGTCGTGCACGGCGTGCGTCGATTTCAGGAACAATGTCTGCCATTGTGAAACTCCTTTTGTTGAGTGAATCTCTTCAGTTGATGTGCAAAAGGTAGTAACGAAGCACCGTGACCGTCCAACCGCCGGTACGGGATCACCCGATCGTCACAAATGCGGCCATGCGACCGGCGGCAAAGTGGCTGCGACGATGGGAATGGTATCGCCGGTCCGTAATCGTGCCACCGGAGCTGCGGCGAACGGCCGTGTCGGCGATCCCCGCCGCGCGCAGCTGTGCTGCCACCGCGGTACCGACATCCAGGAGCCGCTTGGTATCATCCTGCGGGTGCGGCGCTACGGCCTTGGACCACCGCGAAAACCGTGCGGCGACATCGGCGCCGACCTCGTAGGCGTCGCCGTCGGCGCAGGGGCCGATCCACGCCCGCATCGTAGCGGGGTCGGCACCGGCGTCGGTCATCGCCGCAACGAGGGCAGGCACGACCCCGGCGGCGGTGCCGCGCCAGCCGGAGTGGGCGATCCCGACGAGCGCTGCGTCCGGGGACACGACGATCACCGGGCAGCAGTCGGCGACGTTCACCACCAGAACGGGGCCGCTGACTGCAGTGAAGTGGGCGTCGGCAGCAGGGATCGTGTCGGGAACGGCCTCGCGACGAACCACGCGGGTACCGTGAACCTGTTTCAGAAGACGAAAGTCGGAGACGTGCCGGTGCAGGGTGTGGGCCAGCACACGCCTGGTCAGGTCGACATCCCGTTCGGCGTGCGTTCCCGCCGGCCAGAATGAGGCGCCTGCGGGGTGTCCCCCGCCCTCACCGCGCCGGGTAAGACCGGCGTATACCGGCCCCAGCGACGTTTCAACACCGTGAACTCCGACGGCGAATTCGATATCGGGAACCGGCATGCGCTGTCAGCCCAGAATAACGCGTTCGATCAGCCGCCGGTCGGATTCAGCAAGGTCCAGGGCGACCATCTCCTCCGGCGAAAACCATCCGGAGTCTACGTGTTCGATGAGGCGTGTCGGCGGAGTGTGAAAAGAAATGCCGTACGCGACGAGCATTAACTCAACCGCGCCGTGTTCGAAGGGGACCGCGCCGATCTCCCCGTGAACGGAGATGTCCACGGCGAACTCTTCGCGGAATTCACGGACGAGACAGCGCGGTTCGCTCCCGTCGTCCTGATCGCACTTTCCACCGGGAAACTCCCACCGCCCGGACAGCGCGCCACCCGGTTTTCGTTGCGCCAGGAAGTACCGTCCGTTTTCCACGGCGACGCCGGCGGTCGTGACCAGACGGCCTTCGCGGTACAGCACGGCGCGGGGCTACAGAAAGAGCACGCGGTTGAGGAAGAAGTGCACGACGCCCGCGATCAGGGCCACCATGCCCAGGGTCGAGCTGTGGCGTCCGAAGATGCGGTCCAGCGATGCGACCGTGCCGCTCTCGGTGGTGACGCGTTCCTGATAGTACTGGAACGCCAGGGCAAACCCGGACAGCATACCGGTCAACGCCGGAACCAGGTCTCCCACGACCGCCACGTCACCGGGACTGACCGACAGCAGCTTCAGAAAGCCGACCACGAAGGCGATCAGTCCGATTGCGAGCCGGAACCCGGGGTTCTGAAACAGTTCCGGGTTGAAGACGGAGCGCAGTCGAAGCCGCTCATCCATCCGGTCGAATCCGAGGGCTATGCCCGCCAGAATGTTGGTCAGGATGGAGAGGAAATAGATCTGGTACATAGTGTAAAGGTAGCCCCAATGGCCCTGTGGGTCAACGTCGGCACTACGGCGCCGGCAACGCCTCGCCCTCCGGCTTTGCCCGGAGCGTATCCTCTTCGTCACCGATCCGGACCGTTATCACCACCTCATCATCCCGGATCGCCGGCCGGATATCCTCCAGCGCCGCCCGCAGGCGGACCGTACGGGTAGGACTGACGGTGGGCACCAGGTCCGCAGCCTCCTGGTCTGCGACGGAGATCGTCACCACCGAGTCCGCCGGCGGAACCTCGTGACGCCCGGCGTCGGGGTCCGTGACGGTCACCGCGATGAGCACCTGCCCGTCAAACACGACCGCCTCCGCGGCGAGGCGATAGGGGTCGATCCTGCCACGGGACCGAAGCGGACCGATCACGAACGTTACAATTGCGAACAGGAGCAGGACGATCGCGACGTCGATGATCGTAAGCGTGAGTCCCTTGTTCCGCCGGAAAAAGCCACCGCGGGGTGGTTCCCACGCGTGCGACCGGCCCGCCTCCCGCTCGGCGCGGTCGTAGTGGAACACGGTTCCCTCGTCCGTGCCGCGCCACGGGGTCGGCCCGGACGGTTCGGGATGGTGGCGGCGATCGTCGTCAGGCACGGCCGGCCCCGCCACGATCGTCGCGCTGCAGCGCATCCACCAGGGCCGTTGCGGATCCCCCGGTTGCCGCGAGACGACGCCCCGCGGCGAGGTGCCTCGACACCGCCCACCGAAGCGCGGAGGCGATTTCAGCGGCGGCGCCGGCACGCGCACGGGCCAGCGCGGCGCCGATCGCGCCGGCCAGAACGTCGCCGCTGCCGGCGGTCGCGAGTGCCGGGACCCTGCCGTCGACAATTTCGACCGCGCCGGAATCCGTCCGCAGCAGTGACACCGACGACTTGACCAGAATCCACAGCCCGGGACGCGACGGAAACGCGGTCAGCGCCTCCCATATGTCGGTGCCGCGATCGATTCCGCACGCCTCGGCGAGGGCGTCCCACTCTCCGACGTGCGGTGTGAGCACCGTGGGTACCGTCCCGCCCAGCACCGAACGCCAGGCGTCGGCGCCTCGAGAGAGGACGCGCAGCGCCGCGGCATCCATGACCACCGCGGTACCGGCGGCCTCTGCCTCCCGAAACCACCGGGTCAGCGCACCGTCATCAAGATCCAGCCACCCGGGACCGATGACGACCGCGTCAGCCCATCGGCACAGCGCCGCGGCGTCGGCATCCGGTCCACCGGTCATGACGGCAGGATCACGGGCAAGCATCGCCGCCTGCGACGCCGCCGGCGCCACCAGTCGAACCATGCCGGCTCCCATTGCCTGCGCCGCCGCCGCCGCCAGAACGGGGGCACCGGCGGTATCGTCCGCGCCACCCACCACAAGGACCCGACCGCGGTTCCCCTTGTGGGCGTCCCGTCTCGGCGGGCTCGGGGACACCGTCACCTCAGGCATCATCCGCACCGCACCGGTGACGATCGCGGCATCCTCTACGAGGGAGGGAGGAAAGCCGGGATCGACGCATTCGATCGTCCCCGCCAGGTGGCGAAACCGCGGTGCGAACAGTGCGCGTTTCAGATAGCCGGTCACGATGGTGAGATCCGCCGCCACGATCGGGTCTCCGGTCGCGGCGCCGTCCCGCAATCCCGACGGCACATCGATCGCGCAGACCGACGCTTCGGCTCCGTTCACGGCGTCCAACAGCGGCCGCAGTTCGTTCCTCAGCGGTGAGCGAAGTCCCGTTCCGGTTATCCCGTCCACGATCCAGTCGGCACGACCGCACGCCACGCGACACGCGTCGGGGTCATCGTCCCAGACGACGCGCAGCAGTCCGAGTCGCTCGAGAATATCCCATTGCGCGGCAACGGAACCGCGAAGCTCGCGACGCAGCGTCACCACGGTAACGGCGGCGACGCGCTCCACCAGACACTGTCGCGCCATGACCAGCGCGTCGCCGCCGTTGTTGCCGGTCCCCGCGATAAACACGATCTCCGGTATCGCCCCCTCACCGGGGGCTGCATGCCGGCGCAGCGTGCGCCACGCCGCCTGCCCTGCGTTCTCCATCAGGACCACCGCCGGAATGCCGAACACCGACTGCGCGCGGGCGTCGATCTCCGCCATCTCCGCGGCGGTCACGACGCGATCACGGTGAACCATCGCCACCTCCAGCCACCTCCGGGAGGAGGCGGTCGGACCGCCACCAGACCACGTCCGCGCGGTCCGGGAACCCGAGGAGCGCGGTCAGGACGCCGTTCGGGGCCAGGGAAAATCGACGCAGGACCAGTTCGACCTCCGGGATGTTGAGTATGCGGCGTCGGAGGACTCGCCCGTCCTGGTTCATGATGATGAGACGGGTCTGGCCCACCCCCTGGCGTGCCAGTAGGAATATCTGTTCGTCTCTGGCAACTCCGACAAGCTCGTAGTGCAGCGCCTCTTCGCCCGCCGTACTTCGCGGCAACTCCACGTAGCCCTCGTACCGGCCGCTTTCCAGATCGAGCCAGTAGATCCTGCTGTGGTCGAAGCGGATCCCAAACTCCTCACCCGTGTCCTCCGCGACCTCGGTCCGGTAGTAGGAGATCTTGAGGTACAGGCGGTACTGGTCCACTCCCGCGACGATCTCTTCGAGGACGGCGATCGAATCGTCGTCGGCGGAGGGAACCGGCAATCGGTCCAGCCCGATCCGGACCGTATAGATCAGTTCGCCGCCGGGGGTGTACACGTACACGAGCTTGGCGTTCATCGTGCTGGTAATGACCACCAGTTCGTCGCGCACCGTGACCAGCAGCCGCTCCACGAAGGGAAACGGCGTTCCGCCGATGCCCTCCTGCCCGAGATAGTCCAGGGCGTTTCCGGCGTCGTCAAAACGCACGACGATACGGTTCAGTTGCACCCCGAGCTGGTCGTCAAACACCGATCGTTCCGGGGGAAGGCGATCCTCGGCGTACACGTAGCGCCGCGAATCAACGGCGATGTTCCCGAGCTGCCCGAAGCGGTACGCGGTGGCGACGCGGGTGAGATCGTCGGAGGCGCCGTTCTGCGCCTGCCCCAGCGTAACAGGAGAGGGGTTCTGATCGGGGTGGTAGATCAGCCGGACAAGGTCTCCGTAGGACGTGAACTCCATGACCTTGTTGGCGGCGCCATCGCCGATGTACACCAGACCGTCGCGCATGGCGACAGAGGTTTCCGCCCGCGGCATCAGTCCGTCGCGACTGATGATATCGAGCTGGTCCTCGAGGCGCCCGAGCTCCAACTGGAAGAGGTCCTCCCGTTCAAGAACCGACGGCTGTCGCGTGTCGCATCCGGCGAGCCCGAGGAGCGCGGTGGCGATCAGGAGGGCGAGTACCGCGGCCCGCACCCGGGCACGGCGGCGGCGGTGATTCGGATTGAGGTGGATGGTGGGGCGCGGTCGGTATGCCACTGTCGGCGATAGTATCCACCGGCCCTTCCCCCTGTCAACTTGACCCTCACCGACCGGAGGTATACTCTAGCTCGATATGCTCGAGCGTCTCATCCAGGGAGTGTTCGGCTCCAAATCCGATGCAGATCTGAAACATCTTCTTCCCATCCTCCACGAAATCAACGCGAAGGAGTCGTGGGCCCAGGGCCTGTCTCAACAGCAGATGCAGGACCAGACCCGCGCGTGGAAAGCGACCGCGCCGAAGGGTGCCCAACTCGACGAGCTCCTTCCGGAAGCGTTCGCGCTTGCCCGCGAGGCTGCGCGACGGGTTCTCGGCGAGCGGCCCTACGACGTCCAGCTGCTTGGTGCGATCGTACTGCACCAGGGGAAGATCATGGAAATGAAAACCGGTGAGGGAAAGACACTCTCCTCGGTTGCCGCCGCCTATCTCAACGCCCTCGCCGGGCAGGGCCTCCACGTTGTCACCGTCAACGACTACCTTGCCGAACGCGACGCGGGGTGGATGGGCCCGGTCTTCGCCTACCTCGGCGTCACCGTCGGCTACATCGTATCCACGATGGACAACGAGGCGCGGAAGGACGCGTACCGCCAGGACATCACCTACGGAACGAACAACGAGTTCGGGTTCGACTACCTCCGCGACAACATGCGCTACGACCTCAGCGGAAAGGTACAGCGCGGTCACCACTACTGCATCATCGACGAGATCGACTCGATCCTCATCGACGAGGCGCGCACGCCGCTGATCATCAGCGGCCAGACGCAGGACGACACCGGAAAGTACCGCGAGGTCAACCGTGTGGTTCTGGATCTGGAGGAGGCCGCCAAGGATCCGGAGACCGGCGACTATCCTGAGGAACCCGACGGCGACTACAAGGTCGACGAGAAGGGCAAGAAGATCAGCTTTACGGACCAGGGCCTCAATCACCTTGAGGAGCTGCTCCGCGGACGGCGCATCATCTCCGGAAGCGTCTTCGATCAGGAGAACTTCGAGTACATTCACTACGCGACGCAGGCACTGCGCGCGCACCGCCTCTTCCTGAAGGACCAGCAGTACGTGGTGAAGGACGGAAAGGTCGAGATCGTCGACGAGTTCACCGGGCGTATTCTGCACGGCAGACGCTACTCCGAAGGACTCCATCAGGCGATCGAAGCCAAAGAGGGGATCCGGGTGGCGGCCCGCAACCGCACCCTCGCCACCGTGACGTTTCAGAATTTCTTCCGGATGTACGACAAGATCTCCGGCATGACGGGTACGGCGGAAACTGAGGCCAAGGAGTTCGGCAAGATCTACGGCCTCGACGTGGTGGTCATTCCCACCAACCGGCCGGTCGCCCGGCTGGACCAGGACGACGTGATCTACATCTCGGAAAAGGACAAGTACCAGGCGATCTGCGACGAGATCGCCCGTCTCCACGAGAAGGGACAACCCGTTCTCGTGGGCACGATCTCGATCGAACACTCGGAAAAGCTCTCGGAGCTCCTGCGGAAACGCGGGGTCCGCCACGAGGTCCTCAACGCCAAGAACCACGCCCGGGAGGCGCTCATCATCGCCGAGGCCGGGGCAAAAGGATCCGTCACGATCGCCACCAATATGGCGGGCCGCGGTACCGACATCAAACTCGGCGGCAACCCGGAGTTTCGCGCCCGGCGGGCGCTGGAAGAGGATGCCTCGCAAGAGGAGTACCTCGAAGCGGTACGCGTAGAGCGCGAGAAGTGGCGCGAAGACTACGAGGAGGTTCGCCGCCTGGGAGGGCTGTACGTTCTGGGAACGGAACGCCACGAGTCACGACGTATCGACAACCAGCTCCGGGGTCGAAGTGGGCGTCAGGGCGACCCGGGCGAATCTCGATTCTTCCTCTCCATGGACGACGACCTGATGCGCCTGTTCGGTGGCGGTCGGTTCAACCTCAAGAGCATCATGGAGCGGGGCCTCGAGCCCGGTGAGCCGCTCAACCACTCCCTGATCAACAAATCGATCGAGCGCGCCCAAAACAAGGTCGAGGAACGGAACTTCGATATCCGAAAACACCTGCTCGAGTACGACGATGTCGTAAACGAGCAGCGGAAGGTGATCTACGAGCAGCGCGACGCGATCATGGCAGACAGCAATCTCGTTGACCGGGTCATTGCAACCGCCACCGATGTGCTGGACGAGGCGCTCGACGAGGCCGAGAGCACCAAGGCGTTCTCCGAGGCGCAGCTGCAGCAGCTGTTCGATCATCTGCAGGACCAGCTGCTCTATTTCCCGACTCGGGACCTCACGGCGTACCTGGAGTTCGGTCCCGAACAGCTCCGGGACGAGATTCTGGCGGAAATGTCGCAGGAAATGGCGCAGAAGGTCGAGATCGTCGGCCGCGAGCGCTTCAACTTCATTATCCGCATCGAGTACCTGCGGACCGTGGACCAGCGCTGGCAGGATCACCTCGAGCAACTGGAGGAACTGCGGGAGGCGGTGTACCTCCGCGGCTACGCGCAACGCAACCCCCTGCTCGAATACAAACTCGAGGGCTTCCGGATGTTCGACGAACTCCTCGCCGGCATTCGCGTGAGCATCGCCAAGCGAATGTTCGCGATCAAGGCACAGGGGATGGAAGAACGGAAACCGGTGGCCGGCGCCTCACAGGGCACCGCTCAGCACCGGGACATGAGCCTCCTCGGTGCCGGAGGTGGGGGCGGCGCGGCCGCCGCCACCGCGACGGCGGCACGGGGCGGCGGGGCCGCCGGCAGCCAGCCGCAGCAGATGCAGGTCAAGCGTTCGGTCCCGAAGGTCGGTCGGAACGATCCGTGCCCCTGTGGCAGCGGCAAGAAGTACAAGCACTGCCACGGGAAACAAAAAAACGCTTACACCGGAGTGTAAGCGTTGATGAATGAGAATACAGCCAGCAGGATGACCAGCGTAATGACTAATCTGCGCATGTTCACCACCTTTATCAGATTAGTTGAGGTAACGCAACGGGTTCACAAATGTCCCGTTGCGAATCACTGAGAAATGCAGATGGGGCCCGGTACTGCGACCGGTGTTTCCCATCACCCCCAGACGCTGCCCACGATCCACGTACTGCCCCGGTCGAACCGAGAAATCGTTGAGGTGCGCGTAGAGCGTCTGGAACCCGTCCGGGTGGCGCACGATCACGAACCGCCCGTAGTTACCGATCTGACTCTCAACGTGCACCACGCGTCCCGACGCCGCAGCCCGGACCGGAGTCCCCACGCGGTTGGCAAGATCGATCCCGTTGTGAGACCGTCGAAGCCCCGTAAACGGATCCTCGCGCATCCCGAATCCGCTGGTGTAGGTCCCGTTGGTGGGCCAGGCGAACAGCTCGCCGAGAATGATCCGCAGCTCCGTCTGGTTGAGCCGCGCCCCCGGAACGAAGAGGACCTGGCCCTCCGTGATTTCCTGGCTCCGCAGGTCGTTGGCATCCAGGATGCTGTTTACCGTCGTGTCGTTGTCGGCGGCGATCGACGCCACCGTGTCGCCGCGTTTGACCGTGTACAGCAGCCCGTCCCGGTTGGGTATCCGGAACGTCTCCCCCACCTGGATCCGGCGGACGTCCTCTATCTGGTTGAAGCTGATCAGCGTGTCCATCGTCAGGTCGTAGCGGCCGGCGATTTCGCCCAGCGTGTCCCCCGGCTGAACCTCATAGGACGAGACCTCCAGCCGCGCAAACCGTTCCGGATCCACGCCGGCGACCTCTCCGATCACCGCGAAGTCGTCCCGCTGCGGCGCCAGGGACGAACGTGCCACCAGCTCCTGCTCCTGCGGAAGCGTAATCCCGGAGACGGCTCCGGAGAGGAGAATCCGGTCGGCATCGAACGACAGCAGCAGCATGTTGGCCATCACTGCAAACCCCAGCGCCGCCGCAAGCAGCGGCGCGTCCCGCTGATCGAGCGCTCTCACACTGGATCGTCCCGCCGCCACCAACCGGGTGGCTCCCGACGCGAGAGCCGTTGCACTCCGGCGTACCCCGGAGAGAACGGCACTGCCTCCCCGACGCCCCATTCCACGCCACGACCGCCGGGAGGAGGAGCCGACTCCGCCGACCGTTTCGCCCGGCGTTGCGACCACGGCCCTCCGTGGCCGGCGGCGCGGTGGTGCCACCGTGTGCGTGGTCGATCCTGTTGTATCCAGCTTGCGCTTCACCCGTTTCCGACGTTCAACCTTCTGGTGCTCGATCACGCTGACCATGGTACCAGTATCGACAAGAAAAATGGAGCATATTATAGTTGCGTGTGCGTATTCCTGTGGCCACGGTTGCGCTGACAGTTCTGGCTTTCGTGGTGGTCCTGTATGCGTCAGTTCGTCTGTACACAGTGCACGGTGACAGCATGGAACCGACCGTTTCGTCCGGACAGATTGTCCTGGTAAACCGGCTCGCGTTTGTCACCCGCCCGCCCCGGACAGGAGACGTCGTAGTCGTGGAACATCCGCTTCATCCCGGTGCCCTCGTCGTCAAACGCCTCGCCGGCGCCCAGGACGGCCGGTTTTTTCTTCGCGGCGACAATCCGTCCCACTCGATCGACTCGCGACACTACGGGACGGTCCCGGAATCCCGAATACACGGAAGGGTTGTGTTCATTGGACCATAACGGAATCGACACGCGGGGACGGCGATTCACGATCGTCGGCATCATGGTGGCGGCGATGGCGGTCCTGATCGTGGCCCGCTACGCAGCGATCATGCTGCCCGGCGACGGACGGACACCGATCGAAACGCAGCCACAGATCGAACGGGGCCCGATCCTCGACCGGCGGGGACGGATTCTCGCGATCCAGACGCGCCTCGACACCGTGACGGCGTGGAAACCGGAGATGGAGAACATTGAGGAAACGGCGGGAATCCTCGCCGACATCCTCGGACTCGACGCTGGCGAACTTGCCGGTCGCCTGGCGGCGAGCGAGGGGTTCACGATCGTACAGCGGACGATTACCCCGAGCCAGAGCGATCGGATCCGCGCAGCGCGAGAGGACGGACGGCTCCCCGGCGTCCGACTTGAGGCCGACACCGGGCGCAGCTATCCCGAACGCGGGGCGGCGGCGCCGATTATCGGGTTCGCCGGAGTCGACAACGTCGGGCTGACCGGCATCGAGTACATGTTTTCCGGCGAACTGCTCCCCAGTCACGACGACACGGACGCCGCCCGCCAGGCGCTGGCGATGGGCAACCAGGTGTTCCTGACACTCGACCTGGCGATCCAGAGCGCCGCCGACGAGCTGGGCCAGACCCTTCTGGACGACCACGACGCGGATCACGTGATGATCGTCGTTGGAGACATGACCACCGGCCAACTACTGGCGGTGTCGAGTCTCCCCTCCTTCGATCCGAACCACTTCAGGGATTTCACCGTCGAAGAACGCCGCAATCGCTTTATCTCCCAGATTTTCGAACCCGGTTCGGTCTTCAAGGTGTTCTCAATCGCCAGTTTTCTCGAACTCGGCGGCATATCGGAAACGGACACCTTCGACACATCGGGCGGGTATATCGCCGACGATGGAGAACTGGTCATCACCGACCTCGCCGACTACGGCGTCGTGACGCCGGAACAGATCATCAAGTACTCCAGCAACGTCGGTGCCGCGTACGCGTCGGAGACGGTGGACGCCGGGTCGTTCTACGCGATGCTCACGCGGTTCGGGTTCGGCCGACGCACCGGCATCGACCTCAACGGCGAGGAACGGGGGCTTCTGGCACCACCGGAGGAGTGGTCCGGACGCACGCGACCCACGATCGCGATCGGTCAGGAAATCGGGGTGACCGCGGTGCAGCTTTTTGCGGCGGCGACGGTTCTTGCCAACGACGGTGTCCTGCTCAGGCCTCAGATCGTCGATCGCATCGTCTCACCCACCGGGGAGGTGATACGTCGATTCCCGCGGGAGCCGGTTCGGGAGGTCCTCTCGCCGGAGACTGCGCGGACCGTGTTGCGATTCATGAACGCCGCCACCGAACCGGACAGCACCGCCCGCCGCATTCAGGTTGACGGCGTGGAGGTAGCGGCGAAAACCGGCACTGCGGAGGTGTTCGACCCCGACGTGGGTGGGTACTCCGAGGATCACTTCATCGCATCGACCCTCGCGCTGGTGCCGGCGGAAACTCCCCAGCTCGGCGTGTATATCATGATCGACTACCCCAAGGAAAACGGGTTCTACGGTGGCCGCATCGCCGCCCCCGCCGCGGATCAGATGATCGAGTTTCTCGTGCCCTACTGGGACATACCACGGGACACCGACACGGTCACCACCCATCCGGGACGCATCGTCGCGCGAGACCCATCGCTGCCGGAACTCGGAGACACCGTTCCCGACTACACGGGCCTGCCGGTGCGGACGCTGCTACCACTCCTTGGTCGTGACGATGTGAACGTGGTAATCGACGGCAGCGGATGGGTGGTAAGCCAGGATCCCTCGCCCGGTACGCCGGTCACCGAGGGTATGACGATCCGGCTGGAGCTCCAATGACGGAGTCAGACGGCCCGGTCGGCCCTGTCGGCGCGGTACTGGACGCGGTGTCGGAGGCACGCCCGCGTCTGGCAGCCGACCTGCGGGCACTGCTCGCGGAGGCTCCCCCCGCCGGGGCGCCGCCCGCGGTGGAGCCCGCCACCGCCCGCGACGGTGCTGCCAGTCTCACCGTAAACGGTCGATGGATCCACAGCTCGTTCGCGCCGGCCCGGGAGGCGGAGCGCCTCGCCGCGGCCATAGAAGGCGACGCCGACGCCGACGGCACGCTGATCCTCGGGTTCGGCCTGGGATACGTCTTTGAGGCGCTTGAGGCTGCCGGCGAACGTGAGGCCCCCAGACCATGGGTGGCGCTCTCGTGCCACCCGGCAATCCTCCAGCGCGCCCTCGAACAGCGATCCGGTCAGTGGTGGCTGGACCACGGACCCGATCGGATCCTCCCGGCGTGGTTGCCGGGCCTGCTGGTACCGTCGCTTCAGGAGGCCGGCATTCGGCGGTTTGCGCTGCTCCGCGTCCCCGGCGAAACGCGTCTCTTCCCGGATGTCGATGACGCCCTGCAAGAGACGATCGCCAGGTACCGTGAACGCATCGACGTCAACCGCAACACGCTCCGCCGCTTCGGACAGCTGTGGGTACGAAACACGATCCGTTCGACCGGCCGCTTCGGAGTGTTCGCGGGCATCGAACCCCTAATGGACATCGCCACCGGGGTGCCCGCGGTGGTATGTGCCGCCGGTCCGACCCTCGATGACGTCCTCCCGGAGCTCGCCGACGCGGCGAAGGGAGCGATCCTGATCGCTGTGGACACGGCGGTTGCGGCCCTCGCCCGTCACGGTATCACCCCCGACATTGCGGTGATCTCCGACCCGCAGTACTGGAACACGCGCCACCTCGACCGCGCCGACGGCGGCGGCGCCCTCCTCGTGGCGGAGCCGGCGACCCATCCCCGCACGCTCCGCCTCTGGCGCGGCCCGGTGCGCATGTCGGCGTCCCTCTTCCCGCTCGGTGCGTTCTTTGACCGCGCCGCCGACCGGACCCGGAAACTGGGAGCCGGCGGCTCGGTAACCACCTCCGCGTGGGATCTCGCCCGTCTGATGGGGACTCCATCCATCGCCCTCGCCGGGGCCGACCTTGGGTTTCCCCGCTACCAGACGCATTGCCGCGGTTCGTTTTTCGAGGGCCGCCTGCAAGCGCGTGCCACACGCGTGAATCCGGCTGAGCACGGCATGTGGCAGTATCTCCACGGCGCCCGGGCGACCACGGTGGCGACCGCCGGTGGCGGCTCGATCCCCAGCGACAGTCGGATGCAGGTGTACCGCAGCTGGTTCGCGGAACAGTCCGCTCAGCATCCGGAGGTCGAGACCGTTCTTCTGTCATCGGACAGCAGTGCGATCGCCGGCGTTCCCTATGAGCCGCTTCACGCGTGGTACGCGCGGCACGGCAGCATCTCGGCTGCCACCGACGCGCGTACCGACCTCGCGGCGGCGTCCGGCCCGTCGCCCCGCTGGGGACGCGACACGCTCACCGCTCTCAGGGAGACGCTCCGGGAGATCGACCGTATCGCCGAGGAGGGACTCTCGGTCTGTCAGCGTCTCGCGACGCGTGGCGCCGTCGACCTGTCGGACCTCGATGCTGTTGACCGGCGCCTCGCCGTTTTGCCGGATCGCGAGATCGCCGGGTTTGTGGCCGGCGATGCGCTGGATGAGGTGACCCGGGCGCGACCGACAACGACCGCCGAGGCGATCGCCGTGTCGGAATCGTTCTACCGGACCCTGCGCGACGCCGTTGCCTATCACCGAAATCTTCTCGACCGTACAGTTTTTTCTTAACTCACCGCTGGATCAACCGATACTAGGAGTGTAAGCGGATCAGAAATGATTCCCGGGAGGCGGTGTGCTGTTTAGACGTCCAGGCACATCGCCTCCTTTTTTTGTTTACCGGATGGGAAGGTTCTGCAGGACCACGGCGTGTCCCCAGGAGTCCGGATCGGCTTCGAGCCGGACGCGGCCGTCACCCCGCGCGGCTACCAGCGTTTCGTGACCGATCTCGTCCAGGGCCAGGGCCACTGCGACCCCGGCGATACGGATCACCGCAGTCGCCGCGGGCGGTGCCGAAACCGCGCTCGCGGCGCGGGGGGTGTCGGCAGGGTCATCCGCCATTACCGCCTCCAAGCCATCACCTGCGGCCGTGTCGGATGCCGATCGGCCGCTGATTTCCGGCTCAACAAGCGGAACGAGCTGTCGCTGATAGCGCAGAAACCGCGCCCGCGTGGCGTCGACCACAACGCGGTCCGAGACAAGTTCACCGGCCCATTCCACGAGTCCCGACGGAATTACCACCGATGTGTTCGCCCGCGTCGCCACCAGCGCCCGGTAGATCCCCCGCCGTGCGGGGAGCGCGATCACCGCGGTGGTGCCGGTGCCACCGCTCTTCACACGCAGCGCCCCGCCGAGCAGCTCCTGCACTATCCGCCGCGCCCGGCGCAGACCGCCGTCGGCAGCGCGACGCGCCTCGCGACCGTTGAAACCGGCCCCGTCGTCGTGTACGCGGATGGAGAGCCCGTCACCTTCTTCGTACACCACACACCTGATCTCACCGGCCGGTGCCTTCCCGGCGTTCCTCCGCGCCTCCGGTGCCTCGATACCGTGGATGATGGCGTTGGCCAGGAGCTCAAAGAGCACCCGCCGCAGGTTCTCGGCGATCTCAGCCCCCACCGAGCCCACGGTACCGGTGAAGTTGAGATGCACCTGCGTTCCCGCCTCCACTGCCATCGCCTCGAGGGCGTCCCGCATTCCGGAGACGAGACTCCGCAGGTCAACCGTCAGGGTAGCGGTGATCGAACTCTGCAGCTCGGTCCACAGCGCCGGTAACGCCTCCCCCGCCGCGTCGGGGGATATGATGTCGAGAAGGATCGAAATGCGCTCAAGGGCGGCGGGATCGGCGGCCAACGAGATTTCCGGCATCTGGGCGTACCATCCGTCGGCGATGCTCCGGGTACCCCGCATCTGTCCCGGCTGCAGCTGACGCACGCTGACTTCCCGGACCACGCCGCCGTCCTGGAAGGCATCCTCCAGGAGCGGGCCCACTGCGGGTGCCGCGTTGTCCAGCACCACCAGCGCCAGCCGCGCCGTACGGTCCTGCCGCCGGTAGGTCAGCAGCGGGAGATGCGCCTCCAGGAGTGCCTCAACCTCATCGAGCACATCCGGCCGGACCCGCAACACCACGAGGTACAGGGACTGTCCCGCCGCCACGCGGGAGTTCATGGTGCGCTGCGCCTCTTCGGAGAGGGTCAGGACGTCGTCGATCTCCTCCTGGAAGTCAAATTCAAGGAAAGGGTCAGCGGTGCTCCGGGCTCCGTCACCCTCACGGAGCGTGGACACGGCATCCCGGAGCTGAAACAGAAGGGGCAGAACCTCGCGGGCATCACGATCGTCGAGGAGCGGCTCGAGTTCCGACAGAACGTCGCTGATCGCGTCGGCCTGAAAGAAACGGGCTTCCTCGGACAACGACGGGAGTTCCTCACGCAGCGAGGAGAATTCGCCGCCGCCGTCGACGATCAACTGTTCCAGGCTGATGGCGAAATGATCGACACGATCGAGAAGGGATGATGCAACACTCACTACAGCAACTCCTGTGCGCGGGCACGGACACGGGGCGATTCATCGGCGGCGGCGTAGGCCACCAGGCGCGGCATGCGCCGCGTTCCCGCAGCCAGCCGCGTGAGTACCGCGAGCCGCTGGGGAACAGACAACTGAACGAACAGCTCAATGAGCTGTGACTCAACCTGTGCGCCGGGAACCGACACGATCGCCTCCGCCGCCGCCACGGCAACCGACGGAGCGCCGTCGAAGAGCGCCTGTGTGAGAAACACGAGGGCCCCGTAGCGGCCCGAGCGCCCCAGTTCCCGCACCGCCGCGGCGCGTGCGGCGGGCGAGCCGGCGTGCGTCGCGCGGGCCCCGAGCTCGATCACCGAACGTCGCGGGGGACGGGCCGTGGTGCCGCCGGCGGGGTTCGCCCCCCGCGATGCGCGGTCCGCCGCCGTGGAGGCACGGTCCGATCGCGCCGCGCCGTCGGCCCTGCGTCGACTCGGGACCGGCCGCTCCCGGCGTTGCCGCCTGCCCCGGCCCTCGCGTGCGGGAAGCGCAACGATCGTCCGGTACGCCTCCACCAGTCTCGCCAGGTCCACTGTGGTACCGCCGTCGACCCCGGCCTCCATGCCCTCGACACCCCCGCTTCCGGTACCGGATGCTCCGGCACCCGCCCCGCCGGCATCGGGGTGCAGATGTTTGACCAGCTGTCGGTATCGCGCCTTGACCCCGTCGGCGCTGGTTTCCGGCGCCACACCGAGGACGCGGTACGCCTCAACGGGACGCATGGCGGTGCTCCCGTTGCTGCGCCGAACTCGCGGCAATCACGGTCTCGCGAAGAAGTGTCTCCAGCACGGTCATCGTATCCTCCCCCGTTTTCGGATCTCCCTCTTCCATTATCGACACGACTTCGTCGATCTCTTCCCTGAGGCCGTCGACCGCGTAGAGGCGAAGTGCTCGCGCGCGCCGTCGGAGGGACGCCGCGTACCGATCACGTCCACCCTGGATCGGGTGCCGCACCGGTTCGGGCCGGGCGCGGGCAACCATCTCTCCGGACGCACCCGTGTCCCGGTCCCCGGCCCGGACCGTGACGATGCCGTCGGAAGACACCTCCACCGTCACGGCGATCCTCGCAGCCCCCTGCGGTGCCCGACGAATGTCCCGCAGTACGAAACGCCCCAGGGAACGATTTCGCCACGCCTGGCTGTGATTCCCCTGTACCAGGTGAATCTCCGCCTCCTGCTGGCCGTCACTGACGGTGGTGAACACCCGGGACTGTCGCGTCGGTACGGTCTGGTTCTTTCGCACCAGCGGGACGCACCCGCCGTCGGCGAGCTCGATCGCCAGCGTGCCAGACAGTACGTCCCGAAGCCGGAACCCGTCGCTCGGTGCGTCACGGTTGGCAGCGTAGAGCGCTGCGCCGGTGCCGATCACCTCCTCGGGGTTGATCCGGTTGGCCACCGGTACGTGGAACGTCTCCTCGAGCATGGAACGGATCGCAGGTACGCGACTGCTGCCACCGGCGAGAATCAGCCTGTCAAATCCTTCGCGATCGAACCCTGCCTCGGCGACAGCCCGCTGCGCCACCGTCCGCGCTCGCGCCACAAACGGCGCGACCAGCCGATCGAAGGTCGTTCGGTCCAGGCGGTATCGAACGTGTCCTGCCCCGTCCGGTCCACCCGCAAGGAACGGCACGCTGACCTCCGTATGCTCAACCTCGGAGAGGTCGATCTTCGCGCGTTCCGCAAGATCCAGCGCGACCTGCTGGAGGCGGGGATCTCCGGTGTCGGCACCGGTCTGATCACGCATGGCGGTGCGGATCTCCGTCGCCAGCACCTCGTCGATATCCGCGCCGCCAAGCTGACCGTCTCCGACGGTCGCCCGCACGGCGAAGTCGTGTCCGTCCCGCTCCAGGCACGTGACGTCCAGGGTACCGCCGCCGAAGTCGAACACGACCATCCGTTCACGGCGGGTGTCGCGGGTCGCGTACGGGAGAGCCGCCGCCGTCGGTTCGTTCAGCAAAAGGACCGTAGCGAATCCCGCCAGCAGCGCCGCCTCGTAGGTGGCGTAGCGCTGGTGGTCGTCGAAATGCGCCGGTACGGTAATGACGGCGGAACGGACATCGTCACCGAGAAATGCGGCCGCCTGCGTGCGCAGCGACCGGAGAATGGTAGCGCTGACCTCTTCGGGACTCGGGTACAGCCTCCCAAGGGGAACGGTCGTGCGCCGCCCCATGAGACGTTTCGCCTGGCGCACGGTGTGACCGGGACGATGAACGGCCTGGTTAGCCGCCGCCTCCCCCACCAGGAGCTCGCCGTGCGCGTCCACCCCGACTACGGAGGGCGTCACCAGCCGTCCGCGGCTGTTGGGGATCAGTCGCACCGTTCCTCCGTCGACAACCGCCACGAGGGCATTTGTCGTGCCGAGGTCGATCCCGACGGTCACGGGCCCCTCCGTCTGCTGCCCAGCGAAATGATCAGCTCCACTTCGCCGATCGCCATCCCGGTCTGCGAGGCGATGAGATCGGGAGACACGCCTTGGGCGTGGAGTTCCCGAACCTGTTCCCGTGGCGAACGGGCGGCGGGCTCACCTGCCGCCGGCTGACCTGCCGCGGGTTCCACCTCGGGCACCTGCGCATCGGCCACCGGAGCATGGGCGGATGTCTCAGCCTCCCGCGCCTCGTTTCCGGTGCCGCTGCGACCCTGACGCGAGGCGGCTCCGCTGAAGGAGACGGTATAGACGGCGTCCTCCGCCGCCGTTGGAGATGCGGTCCCAGTGGCCTCGGACCCGTAGTCCGAGCGACCGTTGTCCCCACCGGCCGGCGGTGCCTGCTCCGTCCGGCGGCGATCCTGTTCGGCGAGCAGCGCGGTAAGGTCGTCGATCTGGCGGTCGGCGTCCGCGATCAGGCGCCGAAGCTCGCTGATCCGGTCCTCGAGGAGTGAGATATTGTGATCTCCGGTCTGGTTGAGTTCCGCCATGAGGCCGCCGATTTCCTCCCGGAGATCGGCCAGCACGCGTTCCGGCTCCAGGCGCCGCACAACCAGTCGGCGCACCCAGATGGCAAAGAACAGGAGAAGGACAGCGGTGAGAAGCAGGTACAGTCCGAAGGTCATGGACTATCCCGTGAGATCGATGTTTTGTCCCAGGTCGGGATCGCGGAACACGTCCTCGTCGTGCGCGTCGCCGGATTCCGTTTCCTCGCGGTCCTCGCGCTGATCGGAGGCTTGCTGCTGCGTGGGGTTTCCTTCCTCGTCCACGGTTTCCGGCCCCTCGGAGACTTCGTCCGCCTGCCGAACGGTGTTCCCCGCGTCCCGCGACTGCTGAGCGATCTCGTTCCCGGTCACCGCCTGGTTCTGGGCGATCGCCTGCTTCAGCGCGGACTGTTCGCGTCCCACCTGGCTGAGCCGTACAAACAGCGTCTGAAGGTCAATCGGTTGTATCGCCATCGCGACCTCCCCGCTTCCTGACGCTGATATCCGCCTGGCTTTCCTCGTACTTGGTCACCTTGACCATGCCCTCTTCGGCGATGTAGGTGACAGCCCGCGTCTCGTGGCGAACGGGAAGCTGCGCGTCTTTGATCGTGATCTTCACGCCGGGGAAGACAGTGCCGGATACACTGATTCGCCCGTTGGTCTTGAGCTGGTCGAGGTAGTCCTGCACCGCCTTGATATCGTTCCCGATCTTCTGCCGACCCTTCACGATCTTCTCGCGCTGCGCTTTCATCACGGCGTATTGTTTGAGTTTCTCGGCGCTGATCTTACGCTTGTTCTTGCGCATGTTTTCGATCGTCGCCATGTTGAGGGAGATCTCTTCGAGCTTCTTGGCGAGCTCGCCGTCCTGGTGCTCCAGCTCCAGGAGTCGCTCCCGGCTCTTGGGATCGTAGCCGACCTCGACGAGCGTCTCCATGCCGGCGACGGACCCGAGGCTCTTCGCGTCCACTTCCTCCGCCGCCCGGATGTGGCCACCGACGATCGACGCGCGTCGTCCGCGGCAGATGATGCGCTTGTCGGAGTATACCGTGCTGTTGATGATACCGTCTGAGACGACGACCATGTCGCCCGCTTCGGCGTTGCCGTTCTCGATGAACTTGGACCAGATCGAACCGCCGGCGACCACGCGCCCCTCGCCCTTGCCGGCGATTCCCTGGTGCACGATGATGTCGCCTTCCGCCTCGAGCACGCCCTTGCCGACGTTGCCCATGACTTCGATGTCTCCGGCAGCGTTTACGCTGAATCCGTCGTCCACGTTGCCCTTGACGATCACCGTCCCCAGGAAGCGGATGTTCCCTTCCTTCATGTTTACGTCGCCACTGACGACGTAGATCGGTTCGACGGTGATCTTGCCGTTCACAAGCTTGACCAGCCCGTTGATCTCGGCCAGGACGCTGCGTCCATCGTCCGACAGGCGCGTGTTGTCGCCCAGAGGCGGGTCTATGTCCTTCCCGTCCTTGGCAGGGATCATGCGGCCGGTCACGGTCTGGCCCGCCTCTCCCTGCTCCGGCGGCACCTTCCGCGCCAGCACCTGACCCTCAACCACGTTCTCGATGCGGTTGAGTTCCTTGAAGTCCACCTTGCCGTCCTTGCTTTCCTGCAGGTGGACCTCGCGGGTATCGGTCTGGAAGTTGTAGATCATGCGGGCGTCGGCACCGTGTTTCGGTTTCGTTCCCTCTGCTACGCTGATGCGCTCACGGTACTGCGGCTGGTCCTCCAGACGGCGGAGTGCGTCGTCGTCGATCCCGTGGATGACCCCGCTGTTCTCCAGGGCCGCGCGGATCGAATCGGCGGATGGGTCGGCGCCTCCCTCTCCAGGAGGCGTCAGAGTGACGACGGCGCGCATCTCGCCATCCACGATTTCGCAGGAAATGTAGGCGTCGTTGGCGGGGTTGTAGTTAAAGTCGCCGATCTTGATCCAGTCGCCGTCGGCGCGCTTGACCACCTTGGCAACCATGCCCGTGTCCACTTTGTCGCGGGTGCGGGCGGTTATAACCTGCATCGCACCCCGCTCGGTCACGGGCGCCCCGTTGCCCACCGGCTGGGTGACCTTCAGAAGGATGCCTTCCGGGGTCAACCGCACGAGCGCCTGCCCGTCGGTGTCGGTTGGCTCATCGGTTTCGAACCCGAAATCCATTTCGAAGGATTCGTCTCCGTCGGCCAGCTCGACCTGCTGCTGCGCCGGATACGCCACGAGCAGGTAGGGACGTTTGCCCATCCCCAGAACGCCACGGGACCCCTTCTCGAGGATCTCGTACTCAATCCGCTTCACCGGGATTCCCAGCTCCACGGAGGCCTCGCGGAGCGCTTCCTCCAGCGTTTCGCCGCTGACGTTGACGTACTTCTTCGCCTTGTCATCTTCCGCGGCTTTGCGCATGAACGCCTGGAGGTGCTCCATCGAAACCATAACTACATAATACCCCGCTTGACACTGGTCAGCCGTCCCCGGAGGCGCATGATCGCCTTGGTGTGCAGCTGTGAGATTCGTGATTCCGTTACGCCAAGAACGGCTCCGATCTCCTTGAGGGTCAGGTCCTCGTAGTAGTAGAGGACCAGCACCTTCTTTTCCTTATCGGGCAGTTCGTTGATTGCCTCAACGATCACCCGTTTGACTTCCTGTTTCTCGACGATGGCGTCCGGATTTCGGCTCTGGGGGCTCTCGATACTGTCACCGATCGACATGCGGTCGTTCTCGTCGCCGGAGTACCATACGTCGTTCAGGGAGAGCACCGTGGTTCCGCTGATCTTCAGGATCAGCTTCTCGAACTCTTTCTCGGTGACCCCGAGCTCCCGGGCGATCTCCTGGTCCGTGGCGGCCCGACCCAGCTGAGCCTCCAGACGGCGCACCGTGTCCTCAAGCTCCCGGGTTTTCTGCCGAATCGAACGGGGCACCCAGTCGAGCTGGCGGAGCTGGTCGAAGATGGCCCCGCGCACCCGGGTCACCGCGTACGTCTTGAATTTGACGTGTTTTCCGGGATCGTACTTGTCGATGGCGTCGAAAAGACCGATCACGCCGTAGCTCACCAGGTCGTCGAACTCAACGTTCTGCGGCATGCCCACGGCGAGCTTGCCGGCAACGTATTTGACGAGGGGGAGGTACTGCTTGATGAGTCGATTTCGGATCGAAGGGTCCTTGGTCTTCCGGTAGGTTTTCCAGAGTTCCTCTTCGGTTTTTTCTGTCAGAACGCCGTCGCTCATGCCCCTCCCCAACTGGCTCACAACGTTATTCGGATCCGCTGTCGCGCTCCATGGCCGTGCGCAGCGCCTTTGCTATCGTTTCCGGGCTGAACCCCTGGCCTGCGCCCTGACCTGCGTTTCCGGACCGCGGACTCGAACGACCTGAGCCACCGCTGGAAGGACCCATGTCGCCGCCGGCCTCGGAGCCGCCGTCCTCGGCGTCGTCGTCGGTTGACTCCGACGACACAAAGGCACCGGCGAAACTGCCGATGTCCGGCATCTCGTCCAGCATGGTATCATCGATCTCCACCGATGTTCCATCCTGTTCCTCCGAGATCGCCGCGCTCATCACGGCCTGCTCGTCGGGGGCAGACTGTTCCTCCACCTCTTCCACGAGTTCACCGGACCCGTCGTCGCTGTCGTCGCTGTCATCGACGACGATGTTCAACCGCGATCCGGTCCGGGCCGACTGCTGCGGCACCCCGGATGCGTCGCCGGCGGTTGCGGACGCTCCATCGCCATCCTCACCGCCTGCGAAGACGTCACCGGATCCTGCGTCCACCAGTCCCGGAAGCATTGCCTGCGCGATCGCCGTGGCGCCCGCGCCAATCGCTGCGAACACAACGCCCGACACCAGGGCACGAAGCAGAACAGTGCCGAAAGACACCCCCGCAAACATGCCGACGATGAGCGAAACTACCAGTGCTCCGCCGCCAACCGGCGCGGCGACCCGCAGATACCGTTCCATTCAATACATTACAGAGTAAGATATTCCCAAAAACGCCGTCAAGTTACTGCAGTCTGCCGAAAAGGCGCTTCAGGAACTGCCCCACTCCGCCCCCTTCGCGGTATTCGACTTTCTCGAGACGGCTGGCGATCTGATGCACGCAGATGCTCGCCTTGCTCCGCGGATCCATCACCAGGAACGGCTTCTGCTTCACCACAGCCTGCTGAACGGACGGGTCGTCGTAGACGTAGCCCAGATAGTCTATCTTCAGATTCAGGAACTGCCCGGCGATGTTGATGACGCGTTCCGCCACCTTTTTCCCCTCCGTCACCGATTTGACCCGGTTGACGATGAGTTTGAGCCCCAGATTGAGGTTGTCTATCTCCGTGGCGATGATCTTGATGATCCCGTAGGCGTCGGTGATCGCCGTCGGTTCCGGGGTGGTCACGATGATCGCCTCGTCGGCGGCGGCGACAAACGCCAGGACGTTGTTACTCACCCCGGCCCCGGCGTCGATGATGATGACGTCTGCGTCGGAGAGATGCTGGAGTTCCTCGATGAACCCCTGACGTTCCTCTTCGCTCAGGTTCGCGATCTTCGCAAACCCCGATGCGCCGGCCACGATCTGGATCCCGTAGTCGGTATCCATGAGAATGTCGCGCATCTGCTTCTGTTTGCGGATCACGTGGTACAGGTTGTACTTCGGGATGATCCCCAGAACCACGTTGACGTTGGCGAGCCCCAGGTCCGCGTCCATGAGCACGACTTTCTGACCCATGGCACCGTAGGCAAGGGCCAGGTTCGTCGCAACGTTTGTTTTGCCGACGCCGCCCTTGCCACTGGCGACGGTAATGATGCGGGTGTTCCGGACAACGTCGCTGCCGTTTTTCCCACGCTGGCGCATGATTTCGCGCAATGTCTCTGCCTGATCGGTCATCCACTACTCCTCGGTGAGCGCGTGTGCAACCTGCCGCGATGCGGGCATGTCGCGCAGTCGACCCAGAAAGATCTCCTTTTTCGCGCGTGCAATATCCTGCGGTACACTTTGACCATCGGTCACAAAACTCACGGACTTTTGTTTTTCCTGCAGCGCACTGATGATTCCACCCACCGAGGACGTCTCGTCGAGTTTGGTGACCACCACCGCCTGGTAGTTGAACGGTTCAAACTGACGCAGGATATCGGAAATGTCGCTGCGTTTGGTAGTCGCGCTGACCGCCAGATGCACCTCTCCGCCCGCGGAGCGAACGAGCTGATTCACTTCCGCGAGCTTGGTGAGGTCATTGGGGCTCTTGCCGATCGTATCGACGAAGATGAAATCGGCGTCGCTGTGGAGATCGAGGTGCTTGCGCATGTCTCCGGCGGATTCCACGGCGTGTACCGGAATCCCCATGATCTCCCCGTATTTCTCGATCTGCTGCAGGGCACCGATCCGGTAGCTGTCGATCGTGAGGATCCGCACGTCAAACGAGGGATCCGCCACGGCACCGTACATCGCCGCCAGTTTCGCGATCGTCGTCGTTTTGCCGACACCGGTGGGGCCGACGAGGACGAACACGTGAGGGCGTTTGCGTCGCTCCTGCCACGGGTAGATGCTGATCGACTCGTCGATCCAGCCGGCGACCCGCTGAAACACGCGCTCCTCGTCCTCCAGTTCCTCGAAGGCGCACTCCGCCCGCAGGCGTTTTACGATGCCCCGGATGTAGGCGGCCGAGAAGTCGTTGTCTTCCAGGACCTCCCTGATCCGGCGAATACCGGCCGGTTCCGTCGGTGCATCACCCCCCTGGTCGACCCGTTCCCTGAGCGAACGGATCTCCGACAGGACGACGTCAAGTCCGGCGGGTACCGCGGCCGCGGCGGAGGATGATTGCTCCGCCCCGGAGCGCGCAGCGGCCGGGTACTGCGACTGGGCCGTGCCCCCGGCGCCAGGCACTCCCGCAGCGGCGGCTCGCTCGCCACCCTGCGCCGTTCCCGCAGACTGCGCCGTTCCTGCAGACTGCGCCGCCTGTTCGCCGGCGGCGGCCCGGACACTGTCCAGGATCTTGCGACGCTCCTCGTGCATCGAGCCGCGCGGCGCACTCCGCGGTTGCGGCGCGTGACTGCAGTAACCGGTAACCTCGATCGCGCGTTTCTGGAACAGTCCGAGAATCCCGCCGGACCGCACCTCCTTGCGCGAGAGTATGCGGGCGCGTTCACCGTACTTGCGGCGAATGATCGTCTGGACTTCCTGATCGGTCGCGCCTCGCTCCACGAAATAGTCCATCATGTGCCCCCGTTCGTTTCTGAAATTCGGATTTCACCGAGCGACTCGACCCGGATGTCGGACGCGATCTCCGGTATCGACAGGACCGCAAGGTCCGGGAGTTCACGCCGCGTATTGTGTTTTACCAGTGGACGGGCCGCTTCGGAACACAGCACAACGGCCGGAAACCCCTGTTCCTGCAGCCGTTGGATCGCGCCCGATACCGAGGCAACCCACTGCCGCTGAACCTGTGGCGGAAGCGCGGCGATCGCCCCGCCGGCGGTTTCCACGCGACTGTCCACGATCTGCTGTTCCAGTTGCGGTTCGATCGTCACCACCCGCACCGTGCGGTCCTCGTCGGCGAACTGCAGACAGATCTGCCGCCCCAGAGCCTGTCTCGCCTTTTCTATGAGGAACCCGGTATCCTTGCTGACGCCGGCGAAATCCGCAAGGGCCTCCAGAATGACCACCTGGTTGCGAATCGACACCTGCTCGGCCAGCAGTCCCTGGAACACCTTCTGAATCTGCCCGAGGTTGAGCGCTCCGGAGACCTCGTCCACCACCGCCGGGTAGTCGTGCTTGAGCTGGTCCAGCATCTGGCGGACCTCCTGGCGCCCCAGCAGGTCCGACGCGCTGCGCTTGATAACCTCGGTGAGGTGCGTCGCGATGATCGACGGCGGGTCCACCACGGTATACCCTGCGCGCTCGGCGCGCTCCCGGACATCCTCGGTGATCCACATCGCCGGCAGCCCGAACGCGGGATCGGTTGTCGCCTCCCCGGGAATCTCCTCGCGGACCCCACCGGGATTGATGCTGAGGTAGTGGCCCATGCGGATCGATCCGCGCCCCACCTCGACGCCCCGGATCTTGAGACTGTACTCGTTGGGCCCGAGGCGCATGTTGTCGATGATTCGGATCCGCGGTACCACCAGTCCGAGCTCGAGGGCCGTTTCACGGCGTATGCTGGTGATACGATCCAGCAGTTCGGCACCCTTCTCCTTGTCGACCAGCGGGATCAGACCGTAGCCGAGTTCCATCGAGAGCGGGTCCAGCGGCGCCACGTGGGTCGGCTCCGCCTCGCTCTGCGGTTGCGCCTGGCTGGCTTCCGCCGCCTGGACCTCCTGGGCCTCGCGCTGGTCACGCCGCTGCAAACGGAAGGCGGTGAACGCCGTCAGCGCCGCCATCGGGAGCAGAACGTACCACGGGAAGCCCGGCAGCAGCGCCAGCCCGCCGAGAAACACGGTAGCGATCCAGTAGATCCGCGCCTGCCGGGTGAACTGGCTGGCAACGTCCTCGCCGAACGTTCCGTCGGAGATGGCCCTGGTGACGATGAGACCGGTGGCGGTCGAAATCAGAAGCGCCGGAAACTGGGTCACCAGACCGTCGCCGATCGTCAGCGAAACGTACGTGGTCAGGGCGCTGTTGATCGACTCACCGTGAATCGTAGTGCCTACCACGATACCACCGACGATATTGATGACCGTGATCAGAATGCCGACCTTGACGTTGCCGGACACGAACTTGCTGGCACCGTCCATGGCACCATAGAAGTCCACTTCCCGTTCCAGCTCCATCTTTTTCTTGGTCATCTCCTCTTCGGTGAGCGTGCCACTGTTGTACTCCGCCTCGATCGCCATCTGCTTGCCCGGGAGCGAATCCAGGGTGAAGCGGGCAGCTACCTCGGCAACACGGGTAGCACCCTTGGTAATAACGATGAACTGGACCGCAACCAGAATCACGAAGATGATCAATCCGATGACGAGTCCCGCGGTACCCTCGGTCCCAACCACAAAGCGGGCGAATGCCTGAACGATCTGACCGTTGAACTGCGCCCCCTGGCTGAGGATGAGTCGTGTCGAGGACACGTTCAGGGCGAGACCGTACACCGTCGTCACCAGCAGCAGCGTCGGAAACACCGAGAACTCAAGCGCATTCTTGGTATAGAGGACGATGAGAATCGTCAGGAGCGCCAGCAGGAGGTTGATCGTCATCAGGGTGTCCAGAAGCACCGTGGGAAGGGGGATAATCAGCATCATCACCACAATCACGACGCCGAAGGCCACGATCCCGTCACTCCGACGGCCGGAGAAGATCCCCGCCAGGAACGACGGAGCGCCGCTTACCTGTTGTGAATCAGCCATACACTACCTTCCCTTTTCCGCTCATGCGGTAGACCTCCCGCAGCACGATGACCATCGCCTCGTAGAACTTCTCCGGGATCTGCTCCCCCACCTCGACCTCCGCGTACAGCGCCCGAGCCAGGGGCTTGTTCTCGATTACCGGGACCTCTGCGTCACCGGCGATCCGCCGAATCCGGAGCGCAGTCTCGTCCTGGCCCTTCGCGGTGACCGTCGGTGCGCCCATCGTCTCCGGGTCGTAGGCCAGGGCAACGGCGAAGTGGGTCGGGTTTGTAATCACCACGTCCGCCTGCTGCACGTTCTGGACCACGTTTCGGGACATCATTTCCTGCATCCGCTGTCGGAGGCGATTCCTCACCTGCGGATCACCTTCAAACTGCTTCCGTTCTTCCTTGACTTCCTGCTTGGTCATCTTCAGCTGTTCGCGGTGCTGCTGCCGCTGAAACATGTAGTCGAAGAGGCTCAGGATGAGAAGCGTGATCGCCGCCGAGAGCAAAAGGACAAACACCGACTGCGCCACGTATCCGAACGCCTGCAGGTACGGAATACGCAGCATGTTCGCCAGCTGGTCGAAGCGCGACCGAATAACCACGAAGGAGATGGCGCCGATAATCACCACTTTCCCGGTGTTCCGCATGAAGTTGAACAGCGCTTCCGTGGACATGAACGACCGCTCGACCCATTTTCCGAACCGCGGGGCAATACGGTTGAAATCCGGGACGATCGGTTTCGTGGTGAAGAGGAACCCGAATTGCACAACGTTTCCGAAGATCGCGGCCACGAAGGCGACCATAGCCAGGGGCAGGCTGATGCGGATGAAATAGCCGAAAAACGCTCGCATGAGCACACCGGATGCAACCACGTCCACGTTGCCGGCGCGCTCGAGATAGAACCGGGTCATGTCCAGGAGGTTACGGAGCATGTAATTGCCCAGGAGTCCCAGTGTGACCACAGAAAACAGGAGTACCACGGCGCTGGAAACGTCGGCACTTTTTGCGACCTTTCCGTCCTCCCGCGCCTTGCGGATCTTCTGTTCCGTGGGGTCCTCGGTCCGTCCCTCGTCCTCGGCCGCAAACCACTGCAGGTGCATCGCCTCCAGGGTGGCCAGGGCGGAGGCGGTGTCCCGGTCGCGCAGCGCGGCCACAGGAGATGTTGCAGTCGGCTGGACCTTCACGCGGCACCTCCCGAGAAGAGCAACCGGATCTGGTCGAAGGCACCGTTGATGACGCCGTCGAACGCCTCGACGAGGAAAGGCAGAATAAGCATGATGATGATGAACGCAAGTCCGATCGCCATCGGAAATCCCAGCATCAGCAGGTTCATCTGCGGCGCCGCCTTTCCGAAGAGGCCCATCGTGATCTGCAGCAGGAACAGCGTGCCGAGAATCGGAAACGACAGAATCAGCGCCTGGGAAAACAGCTGCGGCAGACTCCCCGCAACCAGGGCGAACAGGTCGGTCCGGGCGCCGGCGATATCCACCGCACGCATCGCCTGAAACGATCCCATGACGCCGTGGAGGAAGATTCTCTGCAGCCCACCGGACATCACAAAGACCATCATTGCGATCATGTTCAGAAACTGTCCTACCAGGGGAATCTGGATCTGCGCCAGGGGATCGAACACCTGCGAGGCGCCGAAGCCCATCTGGAGGGAGAAGAACTGACCCGCCAGCTGGAACACGGCAAACACCACCACCAGGAACAGCGCCGTGAGAATTCCCAGCAGCATCTCGCCTACGAGCAACAGAATGAATCCGAGCAGCGTCGGGGGAATGGGATAGCCGGCAGCGGTCACCGACGGGTAGACGGTGAAGGCTGCAAAGAAGGTAATCGCGATACGGGCAATTCCCGGGATCGCCGCGGAGGAGGTGATCGGAGCGATCCGCAACAACGCGTAAATCCGCACGAAAATGAGGAAAAATACGGGTGCGTTCTGCGCAATCGTCTCGAGTACCATCAGCCTGCCATCTGCGGAATCTGATTCATGAGCGTGATCGTGTACTGAATGAGCATTTGCATCATCCACGGGCCGAAGAACAGCAGCGACAGGAGAATCGCAGCGATCTTGGGCACAAAGGTAAGTGTCTGCTCCTGAATGCTGGTGGTGGCCTGGAAAATGCTGACGATCAGGCCGGTCACCATGCCGATCACCAGAGCCGGGGCGGCAACCACGAGGAGCTGGAAAATCCCTGTGCGGAACACCATGACCGCGAATCCAAGATCCATCAGAACCCTCCAAAGCTGGCGACCAGCTGTTGAACGATCAGATTCCATCCGTCTACGAGGACGAACAGAATGAGCTTGAACGGGAGCGAGATCATGATCGGGGGCAACATGATCATACCCATGGACATCAGGGTCGAGGCGACCACCATGTCGACGATGATGAACGGAATGAACAGCAGAATACCGATCTTGAACGCGACGGTGAGCTCGTGGAGGATAAACCCCGGGATGAGCACGTAGGTCGGCACATCGGCGAGCGTATCCGGGCGCGGCAGGTCGGCCATGCGCATAAACAGAGCCACGCTGGACGGATCTCCCTGCATCTGCCGGAACATGAACACGCGCATCGGTTGCTCGAACCGGGTGTACGCCTCTTCCAGACCGATCTCGCCGTTCTGGAGGGGTACGTACGCGTCCTCGTAGATCTGGTTCAACGTGGGCCACATCAGAAAGAGCGTGATGAACAGCGCGATGCCCATCAGCACCTGCGTCGGGGGAACCTGCTGCAGGGAAAGCGCGCGTTTGACGAAATCCAGCACGATGGCGATGCGCAGGAAGCTGGTCATGATGATGATGATCGAGGGCGCCAGGCTGAGCACCGCCAGCATGAGCAGCAGCCGCAGTGAAAACGCGACCTCCTGCCCGCCGTCCGGCCCCCGAAGCTGGAGATCCACGAACGGAATCTGCAGTCCCTGCTCGCCGGTGGCCGGGTTGAGCAACGGGTCCGCCAGGGTGTTGGCTCCGGAGTTTCGCACCGATTGCGCCGACAGGGTCCCCGACGACGCCACCACCAGGAGGACCAGCGCCAGGTACGCGATACGCCGGCGCGTCATCTCATCTGCCTCAGCCGGTCCTGCTGCGACCGGAGAAACCCCGTCGCGTTGCCGCCGGAGCCGGCCCCGTCACCCTTCGCTCCGGCACCGGGGACCGTGAGGTTACCCAACCACTGCGAGAGCATGCCGCCAAACGTCCGACGACTGGCGGGGGCGGCGGCGGAATGAGCGAGAACCAGCTCGTCGATCGTTTCCTGATCCTCGATCGTCTTGATCAGTTGAACGCCGGCGTCGGCGCCTCCCAGCAGCATCACCGACTTCCCGATCATGACGACGTGCAGATCGCGGTTCCCTCCCAGATTTCGCGACGCCAAGACCCGTATCGGCGAGTCTGCGTCGGGATCATCGCCCCCCACACGCCGTCGGAGGAGCATCACCAGACCATAGACCGCGCCAACCACCAGCAGGAGCACCAGAACCATACGCAGCAGGTCCCAGATGCCGAATGCCGAAAGATCTCCCTCCGCCGCCGGCGCCTGCTGCCCCGTTGCGGATTCACCACCGGCGAAAACGAGCTCGTCCTCCGGGGGCAGGTCGATCCGGCCGGTCGCCGGAGCGCCTCCGCCCGAGTCGGCCGTCGACCCAGCGGCGGGTACGGACGTCTCCCCCGGAACGGCGGGATCTGTCCCGTCGGCGGACTGAGAATACAGTGATTGTGCGGAAACCCAGAGCAGCCCTGCAATGAGGACAATGCTCGCAAGACGTGTACGTTTCAGTGTTCCCCTCCCTGTACGTTCGCCGGTCTTGGGTCTGCCGCCCCGCCACCGGCGCTGTCACGTCATGTCATATCGCTTACACGCTCCATTGGTGAAACGATCTCTGTTACACGAACGCCGAAGTTCTCGTCGATGACGACAACCTCTCCCTTGGCGATCAGTTTGTGATTCACGAGAATATCGACGGGCTCACCGGCGAGCTTGTCCAGCTCGATAATGGTGCCCTCACCCATCCCGAGGATCTCCCGGATGAGCTTCTTGGTTCGACCGAGTTCGACGGTCATCTCCATGTAGACGTCCATGAGCAGGCCGATGTTGCCTTGCTCACCACTGGCGCCCTGCTGCTGGAGATTCGGGAACTGCACGGACTGAACGTTGGCACCGCCGCCGAAGCCCGGCATTCCACCGCCGCCGCCCATCATGTTGCCCATGCCGCCCATGTTGCCCATGCCGCCGCCTCCCTGCATGCCACCACCCATGTCGAAGCCGCCCCCGAACTGCTGCGGAGCCTGCTGCTGCTGACCCATCTGAGGCTGCTGCTGCATGCCGCCGGGCATGCCTCCCTGCATGCCACCGGCAGCCTGGCCACCGCCCTGAAGGCGTGCCGCAAAACTCTGTTCAAAGAGCTCGTAGACAACCGCGGAGTCATCCCCCACGGTGATGGTGTATCTGGCGTACACCGGCCCGTCCGGCATCGTCAACGAACCGGCGTCGACCGTGCTCGCCTGCGCCGGCTCCGGCATGATCGTGGCACCGGTCTTTTCACTCAGCGTGTTGATCACCGGGCCCGCGACCTGGGAAAACACCTCCTGCACCGCGTTGAGGGCGGCATCGTCGAGTTCCACCCCGTCGAGGCCCATGGATGCGGAGGCAAACTTCAGCGCGTCATCGGCGCTCATTACGTACCCGTGACCGCCGGCGTCACCGAGATTGAACACGATCTGGACCATGTCGCCGCTGAGGCCGCTGGGCGCCCCACCATTCACGGTGGGCGGCGACACCTCGACCTCGTTGCCGGTAATCATCGCCATGTTCGACTGCTGCTGCGCCACCGTTTCCGAAAGCGCCGCCTTGAGACCGGAGAGGGAATCCGAAGAGACCGACGAGTCGCCACCTCCCGAACTGTCACCGAGATCGATATTGCCGGTACCAGCTAGCAGTGCATCAATTTCGTCCTGGGACAGTGAACCGTCACTCATTCCCTACTCTCCTTCTTCCGCAACCAGCTCTTCAAACTCTTCAGTCTCGATCTCCTCTATCTTGCCGGTGACCTGTACCGCGAGCTTGTTCCCGATCTGTCCCGGCTTGCACCAGAACTTCTTGCGGTCACCGACACGGAGCGCCATTTTGTCGTTGATGTGCGCCTCGGGCAGGCGTACCACGTCACCGACGGTCAGGGACAGCACGTCCCGCACGGTAAGCTCCATGGCCCCGATCTCAACGACCATGGGCACGGCGATCGTCGCGAGCCGGTCGCGGAGAATATTGAGGTTCTCCGTGGTGGCACCACGACGAACCGAGGAGTACCAGTACTGCGCCGACAGCTTGGAGATGATCGGCTCGATCGTCAGGTAGGGGATACAGAAGTTCATCATCCCCTCGACCTCGCCGACCTTGGTCTCGAGCGTAACGAGCACGACCATTTCCGACGGCGGAACGATCTGGGCAAACTGGGGGTTGGTTTCGATCTGCCCCAGACGCGGCCGAAGGTCGATCACCTGGGACCACGCCTCGCGCATGTTTCCGAGGATCCGAACGATGATCCCCTCCATGACGGTGGTCTCAATGTCCGTAAGGTCCCGCGTGACCTTTGTGCCCTCGCCCTGGCCGCCGAACAGCCGGTCGATGATGGCGAAGGTAATGGCGGGATCGACCTCGAGAATCGCGGACCCCTTCAGGGGATCCATGTTAATGACGCCCAGCGTTGTGGGGTTGGGGATCGACCGAATGAACTCCTCGTACGTGAGCTGATCAACGCTCGCGACGTGAACCTGGACCAGACTCCGCAACTGGGCGCTGAGCGCCGTGGTTGTGAGACGGGCAAAGGTCTCGTGCATGATCGAGACGGTGCGGATCTGCTCCTTGGAAAACTTGTCCGGACGCTTGAAGTCGTAGATCTTGATCTTTCGCGACTCTGTGGGCTGCGAAAGTTCATCGGTCTCGACGTCACCGGACGAGATTGCCGTGAGAAGCTGGTCTATCTCATCCTGAGACAGGACTTCATTCATACTACAGGTCTACCCCTCCCTGTACCATTTTTTGCACAACATCGCGGCTTTTGCAAGCCGAATATCGACGTTTTCTAGAATTCTAAGAATTCGTATCGTTCGAACGCCACATCTCTCACGTCGTTGGTCATGATGCGGTTGATCTCCTCGCGAAGCTCCTGCTTCGCGCGCTGCCGGTTCTCGATCCCCTGCAGCTCGTCGACCGTTCGTGCCGAGAAGTACTCCGCGATCGCCTCGGTGATCTGAACCTTGCGGCTGATCAGCTCCTGGAGCGTCGCCTCGCTCTCCGGTTCGTAGCCGATGTGTACGCTCACGATGAACGTTCGGCGCACCTCGTCGGCGGTGACCCCGCGGATTTCACCGATCTGGCTGTACCACTCCAGCAATGGAGCCGAGCCCTCTTCGTACTCGCTGCCCAGCGGCAGTCGGGTCGCGGTCGCCTGATTCCCGGAGTTGATCGTCCGCACGGTGATCACCACGGTGACAACGATAAAGATGATCGCCCCGACAACGATGGCGGTCCATTTGAGGATGTCGATGACGATGGCGGGCAGAAACCCGATCTTCTTCTTTCCCGTCTGTTGTGGCTGCTCGTCGCCACCGGACTCTTCATCCGCGTCAAAAATCTCGTCGGACATGGTGTGCCTCCTGACAATCCCGCGGCGCGCTCAGAGGTGGCCGTCGGAAAGGATGATGACGTCGACCCGCCGGTTGTACGCACGCCCCTCTTCGGTATCGTTGTCGTACAGCGGCCGCGTATCGGCGAGTCCCATGACCTGGAACTGGTCGTCGTTGACCCCGAACTCCGTGAGGTACTGCAGGACGTTCACCGCCCGGGCGGCGGAAAGCTCCCAGTTTGAATCCCAGGGGCCGTTGGGATCCGTGGGGATGTTGTCGGTGTGTCCCTCGATCCGGAACGTCCGTCCCGACAGGTCCGGGTCGTTGAGCAGCTGCGCGAGTTTCTGCAGAATCTCACGCGTCTGCTCAATATTGACCTCGGCGCTGGCGGGATCGAAGAAGGCGTCCGAGGCAAGGGAAATGACAAGCCCCCGTTCATCCTCCTGGACCCGTACCTGTTGTGACTGGATCTCGGGATTGAAGATACTCACCGCGTTGCGCCGTGCCTTGTCCAGGGCCCGTCCCTGGTCCATCGACGGGAGCGATTCCACCGTGTTTCCGAGTTCCGCCAGACGCCCCGCCTCCAGCGTGTTTCCGCCGGCGTCGGCGCCGAGTCCCGGAAACGCCGCCAGAATCAGACGCAGCTCGTACTGGTCGATCGTGGTCGGCTGCAGGAGCATGACGAAAAAGGTCAGCAGCAGCGTGACCATGTCGCCGTAGGTGAGCATATAGTCCGGCGCGCCCTCCGGGGGACACTTTTTGCATTTTGTCTGCTCAGCCATGGCTTTCCTCCAGCATCACCGCCGGCGTCAGTCGGCGCCGCTCTCCTGTCGGACCGCCTGTCGCTGATCCGGCGGCAGGAACGACACCAGCTTCTCCAGAAGGATACGCGGGTTGTCACCGCTCTGTATCGAAAGAATACCCTCGATCACGATTTCCTTCACCCGGCTTTCATCCTTGTCGCGGTCTTCCAGTTTGCTCTTGAAGGGGATGAGGAACAGGTTGGCGAAGAACGACCCGTACAGCGTTGTCACCAGGGCGGTCTGCATACCACGACCGATCGCCGCGGTATCACCGCCGATGCTCCCGAGCATGGCGATCAGACCGACCAGTGTTCCGATCATCCCGAAGGCCGGAGCGATTTTGGACCAGTCGTCAAACAGCTTGATGCCCACCTCGTGGCGGGACTGCAGCTGGTTGAGATCCGCGTACAGAATACTCTTGATGATGTCGGGGTCGGTACCGTCAACGACGAGCTGAATGCCCTTGCGCATAAACTCGTCCTCAACCGCGTCCAGGTTGTCCTCAAGCGCCAGCAGGCCTTCCTTGCGGGCGCGATCCGAGAAGCCGACCAGTTGACTGATCAGTTCCTCCTCGTTCCACGATGTGGTGTTGAAGACGTGCTTCATGTAGCCCATGATGCCGAGCATACGGCTCATCGGCTGCGCCACCATCATCGCCCCGAAGGATCCGAGAATCGTGATGAGCACGGAGTCGATACTGAGGTACGGTCCGAGACCGACACCGCCGAGGACGATCCCCATGACCACCATGACCACTCCGAGAGTGACGCCGATTATCGTTCCAAGATCCATCCGGTGCTACTCCTCGTTCTTGAAGACGCCGATCTCACGACGGTAGTCGATGATCCGCTCCAGAACTGTCTGATAGTCCTCACGGACTATCAGACGTTTGCCCGAAAGCATGATCAGTGTCGTGTCGGGGTTCAGCTCAATGTACTCGATCTGGTGCGGATTGATGTAAAACTCGCGCCCGTCAAGTCGTGTTACCTGGATCATCCCCGACTAAGGTACTCCCATTACCGTTTGAGTGTTAAGACTTCCTGGAGCATCTGATCGCTGGTCTGGATCGTTCGACTGTTGGCCTGAAATCCGCGCTGGGTCACGATCATGTCGGTGAACTGCTCCGCAAGGTCCACGTTGCTCATCTCCAGGGCGCCGGCCATGATCGTTCCCTTCCCGGCGACACCGACGGTGCCGACGTTGGCGAGTCCCGAGTTGAGCGATTCCACGAAGGCTGTGTCACCGGCTTTCTCCAGTCCACCGGGATTGCGGAACGTCGCCAGGGCGATCTGCCCCAGTTCCCGGTTGTTCCCGTTGGAGAAGATCCCCGTGATGATCCCGTTCTGGTCGATCCGGTAGTCCTCGAGGTAGCCCATGGGATAGCCATCCTGGCTGTACACCCGGGTGGAACTCTCGCTGGCGTACTGCGTCATGGAGTCGACGAAACTGCCCTGCTGCCCCAGATTCAGCGTGAACGTCTGCTGCACGGGGCCGTCCTGGGGAAGCCCCGTGTCGGGGTCGATCGGAATACTCGTCCGCGGTACGTCGTAGGTCACGTCCACCTGGATCATGTCCTGGTTGGAGAGTCCCCCCTCCGGGTTCTGTGCCGACTGTAGCGTACCGTCGTTGTTGAACTCCACCACGAAGGTCTGGCCGTCGGCGGAGTTCACGCCGTTCACACCCACCGTCTGGTTGGGGGCGGCATCGGCCTCCGGGTCGATCGAGACGGTGCCGATCCACTGGTTCTCGGCATCGGGGTTTCGCGTAAAATCGACACGCAGCGTGTGGGTTCCGCCGAAGGAGTCGTAGACATCGTACTCAACGGTCCACGTACCCTCCTGGACCTGCGTGTCGGTGGCGTCCGCCGGAATGATCGGAGTGTTCTTGTTGAGGTTTGAGGCCAGGTACACCTGGGAGGTCTCCTGTGCCGGGTCCTTGCTTCCCACGGGGATCACGAGGTCTTCCACGGAGGCGGAGCTGTTGATGAACGGCTGGCCGTCTACGGTCTGGGCGTTCCAGCCCTGTACCCGCATCCCGTTGGCGGGGTTCACCAGGTATCCCTCGGAGTCCACGCCAAATGCGCCTGCCCGCGTGTAAAGGTTCTCGTCGCCGTTGCGCAGCATGAAAAACCCTTCGCCACGAACCGCTACGTCGCTCTTGACGCCGGTGGTCTGCAGGGATCCCTGCGTATGGATCGTGTCGATCGTGGCAACCTGCATGCCGAGACCGACCTGCTGCGGGTTGACACCACCCACCCGTTCGTTGGGACTGGAGGGGCCCTGCCGCATCTGCGAGATCATGTCCTGGAAGTTCACACGACCCCGTTTAAAGCCGGTCGTGTTGACGTTGGAAATGTTGTTTCCGATGACGTCCATCCGGACCTGGTGGTTCTGGAGTCCCGAGACTCCCGAATACAACGATCGCATCATATCGCGCTACCCCCTACTGAATGACCCGTTGAATGCTGGAATAGTCGTACTGCTGGTCACCGACGGTGATCTGCGGCATCGCCCCGCTCGTGACACTGGACACCGTTCCGGTGATCGTCTGGTCGCCCGACTGGACTTCCACCGTGCGTCCGAGGACCGACAGTGCCTGGTTGGAACTCAGGAGCGTATTCATGTCACGGAACCCCTGGGAGATGTTGGTCATCTGCTCCAGCGAGGAGAACTGCGCCATCTGCGAGATGAACTCCTTGTCCTCCATCGGCTTGGTGGGATCCTGGTTCTGCAACTGGGTGATCAGAATCTTGAGAAAGTCATCCCGTCCCAGCGACGTGCTGGAGTCGTTGCTCCCCTCGATCGCGCGGTTGAACGCGTCGACCTGCGTCTGGACCCGCGACTGCTCTGTTCCGCTCATGGACATCGGTATATCCATTGGTGCTCCTTCTCCTTGCTCATCAGGCCACCAGGTTGACCCGGTGCCTGCCTGGTTCGTACTCGGAAATGGCCTGGACGCTCTGCCCGAGCGATTCTACGCCCCCGCGTCGGGTGGACGCCCCGCGGCCGGTGCCGGTCTGTCGGTCGTCGCCCCGCTCATCGCGGGCATCACCGGTGCTCACCTCGAGATCTCCCATTTCAAGGCCCGCCTCCTCGAAGGCGCGCTGCAGGGAGCTGAGGTTCTGCTCGACCACATCCCGTACGCTTCCATTATCGACAAGAATGCGCCCGGCTATATGGCCGTTGTCCATCTGCAGCTTGATCCGCACGCGCCCGAGCTCCGGAGGCCGGATCACGAGACGCACCTCGGCGCGCTGCGCGTCCTGCAGCATGATTCGCGCCTGCCGGACGATGTTGTCGCCGAGATCCCCGTTCAGTCGCCGGGCGAGCGTCGCCGTGGCCTGTGCCAGATTCCCGGCCCGCGCCGTTGACTGCGGAGCGGGAGCGTCGAGGCGCGCGGCGAACGACGAGCGGTCTCCGGTGTCGGCCCCCTGGTGAAGCCCGTCGCCGCCGTTGTCATCGCGACGGGCACCGGCGGACTCCGAGAGGTCGACCTGGATCTCACGCATCAGTTGGTTGCCGTCGTCCTGGCGCTCACCGCCCACGGCGGATACGGCGCGGCGGCCGGTCTCAACGCCGGACGATGCCTCGCGACCGCTCTCCCGAACGGACCCGACGGTGCCCGCGCGGTGCGTGCGATCGACGGATGCGCCCCGGTCGCGCCTGGAGACGCCGCCCGCCTTCGCTGCGGCCACCGACTGTTCCGCGACAGCCTCGGTGTTGGCACCGGAGCGACTGTGCTGTTTTGCTCCGGCGACCTTTTCCGCCATGCGCGCGGTGTCTTCCGCGGTCGTCGCCTCCGTCGGCTCGGCCCCCGTCCCGGCGGTGCCGGGCTGCCCGGTGTCGACCGGAACGGCACCCTGCTTGGACGCCGCCGGACCACCTTTCGAACCGGCAGACGCGGAACTCTTTCCCCGGGTTCCCGCCCCGGCGTCGACGGCGCCACGCGGTGTGTTCCCGGCCACCGCTCGTGCCGCGGCTGCAGACCGACGCGTTCCGGCGGTATCGCCGTCGTCGTGTGTCGCCGTGGCGACCGCGGATGTGGTCTTTTTGGCGCCGTCGGCGCCGGTTGCTTTCGTCTTTTCCGCACCCACGCGGTCGCCCGCCGGGAGCGCGGAGGCTGCAACGGCCGCGGCCTCGTCGTCGTCGGCCGAGGTCTCCCGGCGGCCGTCGCCGTCGTCCGCCGCGCGGTGCTTGTCTTTCCGCACCTCGGCTCCGGAGGTTCGTTTCTCGCTGTGTGGGGTGGGTTTCCCGTCTATCGCGCCCGGCTCCGCCTTTGAGCGCCGGTCGGCGTCGCGGGCAGCGTCCGCCCCACTTCCGGCGGTTCGCCTCGCACGCGCGTCGTCTGACCGCGATGCGGCCTGCCTGCGGGAATCGTGCCCCTCGGCGGGCGCGTCGGCGTTCTGCCGGGTCTGTTCGGGGGGTGGTGACGGGTCGTGATCGCGTCGCAACGACGCCAGGTAGTCCGCAAAACTCGCGGTCCCGGTGTCGGAACGCGGTGCCGCGACCGTCGACGGGAGACCGGGTTGCCGGTCAGGCGATGGGGTCGCGGGTAAAATTCCGTACACGCAAGCAGTACCTCCTCGTTAGTCTGCAGGCGTGAGCGTCATCTTGCGCTGAATGTCCGCGGCGCGATCGGCCGGAAACCGGGACAACCACACAGACACGAGGGAGACCTCCCCCGCCGCCTGTGCCAGTTCCTCGGTTACCCGCAGGGTGTCGATCAGCAGCTGGTCATCGTAGCCCAGCAGAATCTCGACAGCATCATCGGGCCGCATACTCGTCAGGTCGCGCGAGTTTTGCTCAAGCACTGCTCTTCTATTTTCGTACCGTTGGAGCCGTTCATTGAGCGAATTCTCGCGTTCCTGAAGCTGTGCCGCGCGCTGATCCAGTTGCTGTTGCTGTTCTTCGAGGGTCGCCCGCGTGGAATCGAGCTCGTTGGCGCGGTCCGCGAGCTGGGCATCCCGCAGATCCACCGCCTCCTGGAGCTTCTCCAGACGGATGCGGTCCATGAGCATCACGTCGTCGGCGGCGGGGATTCCGGTCCGCTGTTCGACCCCGACCAGTCCGAGAATCGGGGCGAAACGATCCTTGACGTCTACCAGGCCGAGGTAATCGAACCACAGGAGTCCACCGACGGCAAGCGCCGCGATGAGCAGAATCAGGAGGATGATCTGGGGAATTGCTCCGAGCCTACTGTATCGAACTGCCACTGTTCCTCACTCCCGGACTCCGGCGGCCATTCGCTGGGCCACCTCATCGAGCCGATGCTGTTCATCCTTTTTCTGCGCGTCGACGTACGCCGCCTCGCGACGCTCGCGAAGGCGCTCGAGGACGTCTGCCTTCTGCCGTGCCGCGCGGTACGCGTCGGCCGCGGCAGCGCGCTCTTTCTCGGCGTCTGCCAGCTCCGCGCCGATCCGGCGGGCCTCCTGCTCCATTCGCACGGCGTACGCTTCCGCCGCCTGCCAGAAGGCAAGGTCGGAGCCACCGGGCGTCCCGGCGGCGTGCCGCTCCGTAAGCACCGCGCGTCGCCGCGCCCGACGATCGTCGATCTCCCGTTGCAGGGACGCGCAGCGCTGCGACTTCGCCCCAAGCTCCAGACGTCGCTGATCGACTTCTTTCCGACGCAGATCGAGGATCGACTGGAGCCGGAAACTGAACCTACGCATTCACGTCCTCGTCCATGCCGTCCGCGTCGTCGCCGGGCTCTGCGATCTGCGCGTCCGACACCGGTGCACGGTCCTCGGCGGGATCGCCGGGGGCGACCCCGGATCCGGACTCCGGCTCGGACTCGGGCGGCTCGTCCTCGATCCCGGCGATGTCCAGGAGACGGCGTCGGGTATCGGGAAAGTCGCTGCGTTCCTCAACCTGCTGGCGCAGAAGCGCGTTGATCGCCGGCCGCGAGGAGATCGCCTCGTCGATCTCCTCATTATTGCCGCGCTGGTAGATTCCGGCATTGATGAGGTCCTCGGCGTCATTGTAGGTCGCCATGAGACGACGCACGGTTCCGGCGGCGCGTCGATGGAGCGGGTCACACACCTTGCTCTCGAGGCGGCTCACACTGCCAAGGACGTCGATCGCCGGATAGTGGCTGCGGCGCGCGAGCTGCCGACTCAGGACCAGGTGCCCGTCGAGAATGCCGCGAACGGTATCCGATACCGGTTCGTCCATGTCATCGCCCTCGACCAGAATGGTGAAGAACCCGGTAATCGACCCGACCTCACCGGCACCGGAGCGTTCCAGCAGCTGCGGAAGAATCGCGTCCACCGACGGCGGAAACCCGCGGGTGGCGGGGCCTTCGCCCCGTGCCAGTCCGATCTCCCGCTGGGCGCGGGCAAACCGGGTAACCGAATCGAACATGAGCATGACGTCCTGGCCCTGATCGCGGAAGAACTCGGCGACCGCGGTGGCGACGTACGCCGCGCGCAGACGGGCGAGCGCCGGCGTATCGGAGGTACTGACCACCACGACACTCCGGCGGAGGCCTTCGGGGCCCAGATCGTTCTCGAGAAACTCCCGCACTTCCCGGCCCCGCTCGCCGATCAGCGCGATCACGTTTACGTCGGCGCTGGTATTGCGGGCGATCATGCCGATTAGCGTCGACTTCCCGACGCCGCTCCCGCTGAAGATGCCGAGACGCTGGCCCTTGCCGGTGGGCACCAGGGCGTCTATCGCCCGAATGCCGGTTTCGACCTGTTCCACGATCGGCTGTCGTGTGAGGACGTTTGGCGGTTTGTTGAAAATCGGGTAGTAGACACCACTGCCGATGTCGCCGAGACCGTCGATCGGCGTGCCCGTTCCATCGAGAACACGACCGAGGAGGCGATCACTCACCGGGATTTCCAGCGACCGCCCGAGCCCGATCACGGGGTTCCCGACCTCGATCCCCTCCGTCTCGGTGTACGGCGCGAGCTGCACGACGCTGTCCTTGAGACCCACCACCTCGGCGGGAACGATCCGTCCGGTGGATTCGATCACGATCTGACACAGCTCGCCGACCCGCGCCTGCGGGCCGAGGCTCTCGATCCGCAGCCCTTCCACCAGCTGAACCCGGCCGATCTGCTTAATCGTCTCGGTGTGATCGACCAGCGCCTGGTACTTTTCCAGAAATGCAACCGGCATCGGGAACCCCTACGTCGCCTTTGCCTTGGCCTTGATCGGCGTAAGTTCCAGGATCCGGTCCTCGATCTCACGCAGCTGCGACGCGATGCGCGCATCGATCTCGCCGAAGTCGGTCTCGATAATCGCCCCACCGGGATCCACGGTTGAGTCCTCCGCAATGGTGATCGTCTGCACCCGTTCAGCCATCTTGAGGATATCTTCCTTGTGTTTGGTGGCGATCTCGAGGTCACTCAGGTTCACGCGGACGATCACATCGCTCTTCTGCTGCAGCTTCTGCAGAGACTGCACGATGTTATTGATCACGACGTTCTTCTGGTTCTCGCTGATGACCTTGATCACCTTCTTGGCGATGCTGAGAACGAGATTCACGACCTGGGTTTCACTTTCCTGGATGATCTCGTTACGCCGTTCGATCGCCTTGGAGAGCACCACGTGGAAGCGCTCGATGACACGCTGAACCTCCGCCTTGCCCTCCTCGATACCTGCCTCGCGACCCTCTTTGTGGCCGCGCTGCCAGGCGTCCTGTTCGATCTGCTTCGCCCGTTCGCCGGCCTCGGCGATGATCCGGTCCCGTTCGGCTTCGGCCTCGGTCCGCGTCTGTTCCGCCTCCTCCTCCGCCGCCTTGCGGGTGGTGTTGGCTTCCTCTGTCTTCTCGCGGATCTGACGGAACGCTTCCTCCTCAGCCTCGCTGGTAATGCGTTCGGCTTCGGCACGGGCTTCGGCGATCATCTGTTCCTTCTCTGCGTCCCACTGCTCCTTGAACGCTTCCGCCTCCCGGCGCAGCTGATCGGCAGTCGGACCCGTGTATTCCTCGACCTCTTCCACAGGTTCCAGGCTCGCCGGCTGCGCCGCCGCCCGATGGGTCACCGGGTCCGGCGGTTTGAGGAACACCTTGTGCTGTTTGTACTGGACCTCACCGGGTCTGAATACGTTTTTGGCCATCGCCTACCCTGCCTTTGCCGGTTCCTCAGACGACCAGTTCGTCCTCGCCCGCCCGGGCAACGACGATCTCGCCCTGCTCTTCGAGCTTCCTGATGATCGAAACGATCTTCTGCTGGCTCTCCTCGACGTCCTTCATGCGGATCGGTCCCATGTACTCCATGTCGTCCTTGAGCAGTGCCGCGGCACGCTTCGACATGTTGCGGAAGATCTTGTCCTGGACCTCGGAGTCCACCGCCTTGAGCGCCTTGGCGAGCTCGGCGGTGTCCACCTCCCGAAGCACCTTCTGGATCGCGCGGTCGTCGAGCATGACGATATCCTCGAAGACGAACATGCGCTTCTTGATTTCCTCGGCGAGCTCCGGATCCTCTTCCTCGAGGCTCTCGATGATCACCTTCTCCGTGGACCGGTCGACGAGGTTGAGAATCTCGACGATGCTTTCGACACCACCGGCGACGCTGTAGTCCTCGCTGGATATCGACGCCAGTTTCTTCTCCAGTACGCGTTCGACCTCCCGGAGCGTCTCCGGCGAGGTCCGGTCCATCGTCGCGATGCGCTTCGCCACGTCCGACTGGATTTCGTTCGGCAGATTGCCGAGGATGACGCTCGCTTTCTGCGGCTCCAGATACGCCAGAATGAGGGCGATCGTCTGGGGATGCTCCTGCTGGATGAAGTTCAGCAGGTGCGTCGGGTCGGTGCGACGGATGAAGTCGAAGGGCCGTACCTGCAGACTGGTGGTCAGACGGTTGATGATGTCTACCGCCTTCTGCGACCCCAGACTCTTCTCGAGCAGTTCCCGGGCGTAGTCGATGCCGCCGGAGTTGATGAAGTCCTGTGCCATCATCAACTCCTGGAACTCCTGCAGGACACCTTCCTTGTCCTCGTTGCTGAAGTTCTCCAGACGCGCGATCTCAAACGTCAACGTTTCGATTTCGTCCTCGCGGAGATGCTTGAATATCTCGCTGGAGATCTCGCTCCCCAGGGTGACCAGAAAGACCGCCGCCTTCTGGCGCCCGGACAGCGCCTGCTTGGTTTTCCGGCCACTGCTTGGCGCGGCCTGATCGGTCTGTTTGGCCATAGACTACTCCTCCAACAACCAGGTCCTGATCAACTGGGCAACGTCCTCGGGATGCTCACGCGCAGCGTTGATCGCCATTTCCTCGAGTTCCATGCGCGCCCGTTCCTCGACGGACATCTCGACTTCGGCGCTCTCTTCTTCGGCGCTCCGGAGGGCCGCCTCCCGCATCGCCTGATGCTGCCGGGCGAGTTCCTCTTCCCGGAGGCGTCGGCGACGCTCGATTTCGCGGGAGATCAGACGGAAGACGATGAACGAGACGAGAAGAACGGCGATACCGATGAGCACGTAGAGCACGATCATCTGGATCTGCCGCTGGCGCCGGAACCGCTCGTCTTCCTGCCGGAACTGATCGCTGCGGTCAAACTGGATGTGCCGAACGGTCACGGCATCCCCGCGGTCGGCGTCGTATCCGATCGCGTGCTCAACCAGCGCCCGGGCGGCGTTGAGTTCCTCCTCCGACACCGGCGTGTAGCTTCGTACGATCGACCCGTCGGGGTTGAGCTCAACCTCGCCCCTGTCATTATAGGACCACTGCCAGGTACCGTCGAGGGCGACGCTGGCGGTGATTCGCTGGATCGAGGGGCTCTTCTCCTCCACGATGTGGCGACTGTTGACCTCGTTGTTGACCCGCTCTTCGGAGTTGTTCCAGCGCCCGACCATACCGTTGAGGTCCTGGTACGCCGGCGGGGTCTGGCCCTCCATGCCGGGAGGGCCTTCCGGGTTGAATCCCGTGCCCTCGTAGTTCTCGTCGATCGTTTCCGTGGACCGCGGGATCGAGAGTACGTACTCCGTCTCGTCGAAGGGGGTACGGGGATTGTCCTCCACCGTGGTGATCGGAAAGAACTCGTTCGTTTCCTCCGTCCGTTTCCCCATGTCCATGTCCACGTTGATGTTGACCACCTGGACCCGGTCGCGGCCGTAGATCTCCGCCAGGGCCGAGACGATCGCCTGGCGATACTTGTTTTCCTGGTCCGACACGATCTCCAGCTCACGCCGCGTGAGTTCGAGGCGATCGAAATCCTGCAGGTTCTGGAAGTCGTTCAGCGTCACGCCGCTGGGGTCGGTGATCGTGATGTTCTCGGGGGTCAGGCCCTCGACGGCAAACTGGATGAGTTTCTCGATCCCCTCGATCTTAGCGCGGTTTTCGCGAATGTCGCTCCCCGGCTTGGGGGTGATGATCACCGACGCCGTAACCGGGTTCTGCTGCTCGGCGAAGAGCTGTTCCTCCGGAACCACGATCGTGACGCTGGCTGCGTCGACGTCATCGAGGGCGGTGATGTGCTGCTCGAGCTGGCGCATGATGCTGCGCTGCAGATTGACGTTGCGTTCAAAGTCGGTCAGCGTCCAGCGTTCCACATCGAAGAGCGCCCACGGGTCCGTCCCCGCGGGGATCAGGTCCTCCCGGGTCAGGATCGCGCGCATCCGCTGGGCGGTGCGTTCGTCCTCCATCATGATCACGTTGTTCGGCGTGATCGAGTAGGAGACGCCCTCCTGGTCGAGGCGGGTTGCGATGTCAGCAAGTTGCTGCTCGTCGGTTATCGGCTGACTCAACAGCGGCACCTGTGACGGCGACGCGCTGAACAGCACGAGCATAATGACGGCCGCGAAGGTGACGCCGATGATTCCGAAGAAGATCATCTTCTGTGGAAGCTTCCATTGCCCCCACAACGTCTTGATGCGGTCGATCTGGCCTTTGAGCCATTCGTTCATGTTCCCCTCCCCGATTCAGCGGTTCTCTGTGTTCCGCGTCGCGTTTCTGCGTCAGGCGCCGCTGCCGATCGGCGCCCCCGCCGGAACCGGTTCCGCCGCCCTGCTGCCGACCAGCGCGACGGAACCATCCGGCGGTGCATCACCGCCTGCGTCTATTCTAACGCAAGTTGGTGATGTCGCGGTACGCCTGGATCACCCGATCCACCACGTTCCGCGTAATTCCGAGCGCCATATTGGCTTTGGCCGCGGCGATCGTAAGATCGTGGGGTTCCACGCTCTCCGGATCGACCACCGCCTGCACCGACAGCTGCTCATGAGCCATTTGTGCGCCGTTCACCTCTTCCAGGCTCCCGATCAGCGCATCACGGAATCCGGTGGACTCCGGCGCCTGCGGAAGCTGGTCGTATCGCCCCGGAAGATGGTTCGGGTTCGTCCGGGCGATCTCCATCGTATTGCCGTGTACCTGTGACGGATCAAGCAGGTTCATCTATCCCCTCCCTATCGGCCGATCTCGAGCGCCCGCTGGAACATCGTCCGGGCACCGTTGATCACGGCCACGTTTGCTTCGTACGCCCGTGAGGCGTCGATCAGGTCCACCATCTCGGTGACCACATTTACATTCGGATACTCGACGTAGCCCGCCCGCGGTCCGCTCTGAATCGCGTCGGGATGCGTCGGGTCGTAGACCATCCGCGGTTCGGTGTCCATGTCCTTCTCGACTTCCACCACGCGAACACCCTGACCAACGCCGGAATCCAGCGGCCTGGGCACGAAGGGACTGCGCCAGGTCGGCCCCTCACTCCGCGGTCGGAGGATCACGCGGCTCCGGCGGAACGGGCCGCCCTCGGTGGTCCGGGTGGTGTTGGCGTTGGCGATATTGTCGGCGATGACATCCTGCCGCAGTCGCTGCGTTGTCAGTCCCGTTGCCGCCGTGTTGATGCTCGAAAAAAGCCCCATGGTCTTCTACGCTCCCGTTATCTCAGCACCAGATTGATGCGCTGGAACGCGTCGGCGACCGAGCGCGTCATCATCTGGTACGCAAGCTGGTTGTTCAGCTGATTCATCGACTCGACTTCAATGTCCACGTTGTTGCCGTTGTTCTCGGCGGTGGAGAGGAAATCCGTCACCCGTCGTGGCCTGACATCCCGGTAGTCCAGCGGTTCGTGAAAGCGAATGTGGTTCTCGTCGGTCAGCGCCTCCTGGAACCGTGGCCGCCGCGATTCGCTCTCCAGCGCGTACGCCAGGCGCGACTCGAAGTTGACCTCTCCGCGCTTGAAGTTGGGCGTATTCGCGTTGGCGATGTTGTTCGCGATCACGTTCTGCCGCAGAAGGCTGGCGTCCATCGAGCGCTGCAGTATGTCGATCTGCCGTCCGAATCCGGTATTCTCGAACATCATCCTACTCCTCTTCTTATGATCATCGGAGTTCCACGCCCCACCTTTAGAGGATGTACCTGCTCAGGTCCTGATCCTCGACCACGTCCGACAGCCGCTCGCGGACGTAGTCCTCGGTAATCGGAATCGTCTGTCCCTTGAGGTCCGGCGCGTTGAACGAGACCTCCTCGAGCAACAGCTCCATGATCGTGTGCAGCCGCCGGGCGCCGATGTTCTCGGTCCGGCTGTTGACATCGGCGGCGATGCGGGACAGCGCGCGGATCGCCTCATCGTGGAAGTCCAGGGTCACGCCCTCAGTTTCCAGGAGCGCGCAATACTGCTTGATCAGGGCATTCTGTGGTTGGGTGAGAATCCGGTAGAACTCCTCGGCCTCCAGCGCCTCGAGTTCAACACGCAGCGGAAAGCGTCCCTGAAGCTCCGGGATGAGATCGCTGGGTTTGCTCATGTGGAACGCGCCGGCGGCGATGAACAGGATATGCGATGTGTCCACGACACCGTGCTTGGTGTTGATCTTGCTTCCCTCCACGATCGGCAGAATGTCCCGCTGGACCCCTTCGCGGCTCACGTCGCCGCTGGAACGTCCCTCCCGGGTGGCGATCTTGTCGATCTCGTCGATGAAGATGATGCCCTGCTCGGCCTGGGCGAGGTCGAAGTCGGCGGCCTGCAGCAGACGCAGCAGGATGTTCTCGACGTCCTCACCGACATAGCCCGCCTCGGTCAGCGTCGTGGCGTCACCGATGGCGAAGGGCACGTCGAGGATGCGGGCGAGGGTGCGGGCGAGCAGCGTCTTGCCCGAGCCGGTCGGACCGATGAGCAGGACG
>CAJWEZ010000022.1 GCA_913030605.1 uncultured Spirochaeta sp. | reverse complement strand
CAGCGCCGCACCGACGAACTGTTCGCCCAGACACTGGACCAGCTCAATACCGGGTCGGAGCTCACCACGAGCACCGAACAGGCGTTGAACACCCTGCGCCGAGTCAGGAAGGCGCTGGACAACCTGGTGTCCACCGAACACGTTGTCGATGAGGCGAACAGGAACATCAACCGCGCCGCGGAGCACACCGGCCGGCAAATGGAATCGCTCAGCAATCAGGCGAACGATCAGGCGAGCCACGTCACCGAATCGAGCGCTGCGGTCGAGGAGATGGTGGCCAACCTCTCGAGCGTGAACCAGATCGTTCAGAAACAGAACGACAACATCGACACGGTCACCCGCGACGTGACCCGGGCGCAGGAGGATGCCAACCTGCTGTCCAGCACGGTTGACCGCCTCGGCCACGCCGGCGAGCAGATTCACGAGATGGTTTCGGTGATCGCCAACGTCGCATCGCAAACGCAGCTCCTGGCGATGAACGCCGCGATCGAGGCCGCCCACGCCGGTGACGCGGGCAGGGGGTTCTCGGTGGTGGCCGGCGAAATCCGAAAACTCTCGGAGCAGACCAGCGCCGAGGTCAACGAGATCCACGATCAGGTCGAGACGATCACCTCCTCGATCGAGGAGGCGCGGGGGGCGGTGGAACGCACCGCCGGCTCGTACCGCTCGGCGGCGGAGGGGTTCTCCAACGTCCGCCACGCCTTTTCCCAGATCGCCTCGGCGAATCAGGAACTCACCCAGGGCGGAAACGAAGTCCTGCAGGCGATCTCCGCGCTGCGGGAGATCACCAACGCCGTCCGCGACCTCAGCGAAGACACCCGCGCTACCCAGGGGGAGGTCACGCAGGCGGCACAACAGCTGGACGGTGCACGGACCACCCTGGGGTCGGTCACGGCGGAGATCACCGAGTCGATGGATGCGATCGCCGAGGCGATTCAGGAGGCAGCCGACGTGGCGGTCATCCTCGAGGATCAGCTGGAGACGGTGGCGTCACAGCGGGAAGGGGCCTGATCGATGCCCGCCCTCGAACCTTCGCTTCTCGTGCCGCTGGCGATCGCGGCCTTCGTGCTGGGTGCCGCGAAAACCTCGTTCCCATCGGCCGGGGTTGTTGTGGTCCCGTTTCTCGCCGCGTACCTGGGCGCCCGCACCGCCCTCGGAATTCTCATGCCGATCTACGTCTTCGCCGATCTGGTGGCGATCACGTCGTACCGCCACGGGATTCAGCTCCGCACGGCCCTTCGCCTCCTGCCCGGCACGATCGCCGGCGTGGTGGTGGGCGTGATCGTGGGGAATCACCTCAACGCCCACGTCTTCAACCGGGTTCTCGGCGCCGTGATCCTCGTGACAGTCATCCTCTCGCTCGTATGGCGCGGTGATGCGTCGAACCTCACCGGCCGCGTCCCCCGCTGGGCGGTGCCGCCGATCGGCGTGACGGCAGGATTCGCGACCATGATCGGCAACAGTGCCGGCCCCGTGGTGAATCTGTATCTCATCCTCGGTGGGCTCACGAAAGAGGCGTTCGTCGGGACCGCGAGCGTGTTCTATTTCATGATGAACTTTTCCAAGATCCCCCTGCACCTGTGGGTATGGCATTCCGTGGGACCGGAAATGTTCGTCTTCAGCGCGCTGGTGCTGCCGGCGGCGATCGTGGGGACGTTCGCCGGACGATGGCTTCTTCCGCGGGTACCGGCCAACACGTTCCGCGTGATCGTCCTCTCGCTGACCGCCGCCGCCGCCCTGCGGCTTCTGATCGCCCCGGGGTGAACGACCGGGGCGGGACGGATCCTGCGTCCGTCGGGCGCGGCCGCCCCGCGCTGACCGTCGGCGGCGCTACGGCGCGTCGTTCTGCAGGGAGCCGTCCGGGCGGACGGATCGGTAGAAGCAGCGGTATCGCGGGTGGTTCTCCCGGTCGCGGGTGTGACACACCCCACGCCCCTCCAGACGAACCCGATACAACAGCGCGTCCTGATCGCAGTCCACGCGGATCTCCTCCACCTTCAGCCAGTCACCGCTGGTGGCTCCCTTGGTCCAGATCTCGCTGCGACTCGTACTCCAGAAGGTGGCGTACCCCGAACGCCGCGTTTCGTCCACCGCCCTGGCGTTGGCGTAGCCCACCATCAGCACGTCCTGAGTCTCGGCGTCCTGGACAACCACCGGGAGCAGGCCACCGCGCTTGCGAAACTGCAGCATGAGTGCGTCGCTCTCCTCGACCACCCGCGCGGTTACGTCGGCACCGCCGATGTCGCGGCGAAAACGCATCCCGTCGAAGGAGACGAGCAGCAGTCGTCCGTAGGCGCGGCGGCGCGCCTCGTCCATCGTTGCCGCTACGGCGGACGCCGCCAGCACGCGTCCGCCGGCGGTTCGCAGCGTCCCCGCCGTCGGTCCCGCGGAGACGCCGGCAAAGAACAGTTCCGTGGAGGCATCCATATCGCTGCCGGCGGGAACGGGTCGACGCTCGATCTCGTCGCCGCTGGTGTACGGCCCCGGGTATCCTCCGGCGGCGGCCACCACCGTGCAGCTCGCGCCGTCGCGGACGGCGTATCCGGCCTCCGACGCCGCTTTCCGGAGGCGGCCCTGCGCCAGCCCCCGCATCAGAGTTCCGAAATCGCCGTCCAGGAGCGGCAGGATCGCCTGCGCCTCCGGGTCACCGAATCGAACGTTGTACTCGAGCACCCGGGGACCGTCGTCGTCGATCATCAGACCGATGAACAGGAACCCCCGAAAGGTCCAGCCCGACGCCTGAATCGCGGCGACACTCGGCTCCACGATCTCCGCGCCGATCCGCCGATGAAGTTCGGGGTCGATCGCGGGGTTCGGTGCCACCGCCCCCATACCGCCGGTGTTGGCGCCGACGCCACCGTCGCCGATCTGTTTGTGGTCCTGAGCCGCCGGGAGTGTAAGGTGCGCGGTCTCGTCGACAAGCACGATCACCGAGGCCTCAAACCCCGACAGGAACCGTTCCACGACGACCGTCTCACCGGCGTCGCCGAAGAGGCGCTCGTTCATGATCGTCTCGATCGCCGCGTGAGCCTGCGTCTCGGATTCGCACACCGACACACCCTTGCCCGCGGCGAGGCCGTCGGCCTTGACCACAACCGGGACACCGAACTCCGCAACCGCCGCCCGGGCCTCGTGCACGCTGCGACACACGCGGTGTTCCGCGGTCCTGATCCCGTTCGCCTGCATGAAGTCCTTGGCGAACGCCTTGCTTCCCTCGAGCTGCGCCGCAGCCGCAGAGGGCCCCACCACGTCCACACCGGCGGCGCGGAGCGTATCCGCCATCCCGTCCACAAGGGGCGCCTCGGGACCCACGATCACCAGGTCGATCCCGTGATCCGCCACCAGTTCGGCGGAAACGGGATCGGGTACGCACTGGATGCGCTCGTCGAGGGCGATGCCGGGATTTCCGGGGGCAACCACAACGCGGGACACACTCTCACTGGTGGCGAGGCGCCACGCCAGGGCGTGCTCACGACCACCGGAACCTACGACCAGGACCTTCATGATTCACTCCTTTGAGGCACCGATACTACCGCAGGTCGCTGATGAGCGTCAGCAGCGCATCGATGACGGCGCGGTGCTCTACGGGGCGCAGGCGCCGCTGGAGAGAGGCCACCGTATCGTCGGGAAGCACCGGAATACGGCGTTGGAGGAGTATGCGCCCGGTATCGGTACCGGCGTCCACCTCGTGGACCGTGCAGCCGGTCGTACGCTCCCCGGCGGCGAGGACCGCCCGGTGGACGTGCTCCCCGTACATTCCCGGCCCCCCGTAGGACGGCAGCAGCGCCGGGTGCAGATTGAGCATGCGGCCGGAGAAGCGCGTAAGGAGCGGTTCCGCCACGATCGAGAGAAAGCCGGCGAGCATCACCGCGGCGGTGTCCGCCGGCAGCACCGCGTCGATCGCCGCCGAGAGCGAGCGTCGGTCGTGACCGCTGCGATCCACCAGGCGGACGGGGACCCCGGCGGTGGCAGCGCGATCTTCCGCGCCGGTCCCGGGGCGGTCAACGACCACCACGTTCACCCGGAGTGGAAGGATGCCGTCGGCGACGGCGTCCAGGATCGCCTGCAACGTCGTGCCGGAACCGGACGCGAAGACCGCCAGCGCGGGGACCGTCATGCGAACTGCGCCCGCCACGTCTGCCACGAGTCGGGAACGCCGGAGACGACAATCTCGCGATCTCCATCCCGCGGTGCCACCGTTCCGATCACGGCGGCGTCGATGCCGTGGGAGGCGGCAACCTCCATCGCCCCGTTCACGTCCTCCGACGGCATTGCGCACGCCATGCCCAACCCCATATTGAACGTGCGGTACGCCTCCGCCGGCGTCACCGCGGTGCCCGCGAGGACGTCGAAGACCGCCGGCGGCGCCAGGGCGGCGGCGTCCACCCGCAGGGTATGTCGGTCCCGGACGGTACCCAGGAGGCGGGGCAGGTTTTCCCACCACCCGCCACCGGTCACGTGCGCCAGCCCCGCCACCCGGCAGCTCTGCATCAGGTCCGCCACCACGGCTGCATAGATGCGCGTGGGAGTCAGCAACTCGTCCCGCAGTCGCGCCGCCGCCGTCGCCGTCATCGAACCGTCCGACGCCGCGCCTCCGCCGACCGTGCCATCCGCCGATTCGATCTCCGGAAACAGGCGTCGCAACAGGGAGTATCCGTTGGAGTGAAACCCGCTGGACGCCAGCCCCACCACCGCCATGCCGGGCTCGAGGGCCGATCCGTCCACCAGCGCCTCGCGCTCCACCACACCCACGCAGAAACCGGCGAGGTCGAAACGCCCGGGGCGATAGACGCCCGGCATCTCGGCGGTTTCCCCACCGATCAGCGCGCAGCGGGCGCGGCGGCACCCTTCGGCAACGCCGGATACCACCGCCGGTACCTCAACCGCGTCCAGACGGTCCACAGCGATGTAGTCAAGGAAGAACAGCGGGCGCGCGCCGTGGCACACCACGTCGTTCACGCACATACCGACCAGGTCGATGCCGATCGTGTCCCAGAGCCCGGCGGCGCGAGCCAGCTCCACCTTGGTGCCGACGCCGTCGGTACCGGAGACCAGCACCGGGTCGCGGTACGAACCGAGGGCGTAGAGCCCGGCAAACGCTCCCAGGTCCCCGAGGACCTCCGGCCCGTGGGTTGCCGCCACGGTGGCGCCGATGTCGCGCACAACCTGCTGCCCCGCCGCCACGTCCACCCCCGCGGCGCGGTAGTCGATCGCGCCGGAGCCACGGTCGTTCGGGTCGCCGCTCATCCCCGCCTCCCGGCTGCGGCGTCGCGTTCGGCGATCGCCGGCGGCAGTTCGTCCTTTTCCAGCCCCACCGGCGCCGCCACCGGATACACCCCGGTGAGGCAGCCGACGCAGTACTGACCCGTGTCGCCGAGAGACGCATGGAGGCCCGGCAGTGACAGGTACGCCAGCGAGTCCGCGCCGATCATCTCCCGCACCGCCTCAACGCCGCGGCGGCCGGCGAGTTCGTTGCGGCTGGGGTAGTCCATGCCGAAGTAGCAGGCGTGCTGCACCGGGGGAGAGGCGATGCGAATGTGGACTTCGGCGGCACCGGCGCGCCGCAGCATCGTCACCAGGCGACGCATCGTGGTGCCGCGGACGATCGAGTCGTCGATGAGGACGATGCGCTTCCCCGCCACGTTTCGCCGCAGAGCGTTCAGCTTCACGCTCACCGCCCGCTCCCGCAGCTCCTGCGTCGGCGCGATGAACGACCGCCCCACGTACTTGTTTTTGATCAGCGTCATCCCGAAGGGGATTCCGGAGGCCTCCGCGTAGCCGTGGGCCGCGACCACGCCGGAGTCGGGTACGCCGCTCACCACGTCGGCCTCCACCGGCGCCTCCCGCCACAGGATGCGGCCCGCCTCCATGCGGGAGGCGTAGACGCTTACCTGATCCACCTCACTGTCGGGGCGGGAGAAGTAGACAAACTCAAAGGAGCAGACCTGGCTCTGCGTACGCTCGTTGAGCTGCAGCGATTCGATGCCCTCGCCGCTCACGATTACGATCTCCCCGGGCTCCACGTCCCGGACGAGGTCCGCTCCCACAGCGTCCAGGGCGCAGGACTCGCTGGCCACGATCGTTGACTCGCCCAGTTTTCCCAGAACCAGCGGCCGGATCCCCTTGGGATCGCGGACCGCGATCAGACTGTCCTCCGTGAGCAGCACCAGCGAGAACGCCCCCTGGATCGCCCGCATCGCGTCCTGGATCGCCCGTCGCAGACCGTGGCGGGCGCTCCGCGCCACCAGGTTCAGGATCACCTCGGAGTCACTGGAGGTCTGAAACATGACGCCGGCGTCCTCCAGCAGGTCCCGGATCACCGGGGCGTTCACCAGGTTCCCGTTGTGACCGATCGCGATCGTGCCGAGCTTGGACTGCGCCATCAGCGGCTGGGCGTTGGCGATCGTGGAGGAACCGGCGGTTGAATAGCGCACATGGCCGATCGCCGCCCGCCCCGAAAGACCGTCGAGCAGGCGGTCGGAGAACACCTCCGCCACGAGGCCCATGCCGCGGTGCTGTTCCAGCCCGTCGTCGCCGGCGACCACGATCCCGGCGCTCTCCTGACCCCGGTGCTGCTGGGAATAGAGTCCGTAGTACACCACGCGACCGATCGACTCGGTGATCGGGTCGTCGCGGTCGGGAACGAACATCCCGAAGACACCGCACTCCTCGTGAAGCCGATCGTCGGGGTCGTGGATATCGGTCACCTGCAGTCGCAGGTCATCTCTGTGCCCCCGCCTCACGTGGTCGCTTCCTCGAGGCGCCGGAGGATCTCGCGGTAGCCGTCCAGGAGCGGGGCCAGGTCCCGCCGGAAGCGATCCTTGTCCAGGCGCTCCCCGGTGGTCCGGTCCCACAGGCGGCAGGTGTCTGGACTGATCTCGTCCGCCAGCAGGAGGCTCCCGTCGTCCCGGCGCCCGTACTCCAGCTTGAAATCGATGAGTTCGATACCCACGGCTGCCATGTGCTCGGACAGGATACGGTTGACGGTGGCGGCGGACCGTTCCATCCAGCGAATCTCCGACCACGTGGCCATGCCGGTTGCGGCGGCGTGGGAGGGCGCCACAAGGGGGTCGCCCAGTTCGTCGTTTTTGTAGCACAGCTCGAACACCGGGTGTCTGAGCGTGGTGCCCTCCTCGATGCCGAGCCGGCGCGCCATGCTGCCGGCGACACGGTTGCGTATCACCACCTCCAGCGGCACGATCACCACGCGCCGGCAGAGCTGCTGCGTCGCCGAGAGGAGCCGGACAAAATGTGTCGGTACACCGGCGGCGGCGACCGCCTCCAGCAGCCGACCGCTGAGGCGGTTGTTGAGTTCGCCCTTGCCGGCAAACTGGCTGTGTTTGGTTCCGTTGAAGGCGGTGGCGTCGTCCTTGTACTCGAAGATGACGAGATCGGGGTCGGTGGTCGCGAAGACTCGCTTGGCTTTGCCCTCGTAGAGCAGGCGTCCCTGTTCCATGGCTCCTCCTGTGGGGCCGGGGGGCGGGAACACATCGGCTACAAAGCAGAAACACCACCGAACGGGGTGGTACGCGACGAGGAGGGAATTTCTGCCCGTAGTCAGAGCGTTCCGGCGCCCTGGTAGAAACTCCCGAACCGATTATCGGGATTATACGGTACCCGCAGTGTACACACTCGGTCACCACGGGACAAGCCGCGGAGCACGGGATTGCGACGCGCTTGCACCGTCCACGGTACCTCGATACGCTACGCGCCACGCTATGGAACTGCTCTCCCCGGCGGGGTCGCTCGAGAAGCTCGCGACCGCGTACCGCTACGGCGCCGACGCCGCATACATCGGCGTCCACGGCTTCAGCCTTCGGACTCACGCAGACGCGATCCCCGGGGAAGACCCGGAGGCGCTCGCCGCCGACCTCCGCCGCCTCAAGGCAGGGGGCAGAAAGCTGTACGCCGCCCTCAACCTGTTCGCCCACCAGGACGATCTCCGGCGGGTGCCGGATGTGCTCTCCCGTCTGGCGGTGCTGCCGATCGACGCGGTGATCCTCGCCGATATCGGACTGATCGATGCCGTCAACCGCGCCATGCCGGGAGTGGAACTACACCTGTCGACGCAGGCCAACTGCACCAACGCCGCCGCCGCCCGCGTGTACCACCGCCTCGGGTTCAGTCGAATCGTGCCATCCAGGGAACTCTCCCTGGATGAGGTTCGCGCGATCAAGGACGCGGTTCCGGGGCTGGAGGTCGAAGTCTTCGTCCACGGCGCCATGTGCATGGCCTACTCCGGGCGCTGTTTTCTCTCCGACGAACTCGCCGGTCGCTCCGCCAACCGCGGGGACTGCGCCCAGTCCTGCCGCTGGAAATACCGGGTGGAACAGTACCGCCTGGAGGAACGACAGCGACCGGGCCGGTTCATCCCGGTGGAATCCGACGGACGCTTCACCACGATCCTGTCGTCGCGGGACCTGAACCTGTTCGACCACATCCCGGAACTGATGGAGGCCGGCGTGGACGCCGTGAAGATCGAGGGACGCATGAAGAGTTCGCTCTACGTCGCCGCAGTCACCCGCAGCTATCGCGCCGCGATCGATGCCTGCGCCGGCGCGGACGTCGCATCCGGAACGCCGGTCGGTGACCTGGACGCCCACCGCCAGGAGCTGTTCCGCATCGCCCACCGTGAGTACACCGCCGGGTTTCTGTTCGGAGACGGTACGGTCCACGAACCGGCGGAGGGGGACACTCCGGGGGACCATCGGCTAATGGCGGTGGTCGACGACCGCGCTCCTCACCTGGGGCCGGACGCGTGGCGTCTGACGGTGAAAAACACGATTCACGCCGGAACAACGATCGAGTACCTGCCGCAAAACCCGGCGTCTCCGACGCGGGTGACGGATCGTTCGTTCACACTCCTGACGCCGGACGGCGCACCCACCGACCGCGTCACGAACGCCGATCACGGTGCGATCGTGCCGTCACCGGAGGTGGCGCACTCCCTCGCCGCGGGAACGGTGATCCGTGCGGCACGTCGCGCCTGATCCCTGACTCCGGCCACAAAATTGTTGACTTATTCGCTCATCAAGCTACTATAGCTGGTATGGACACGCGACAGCTCCCGTCGGCGCGACTGACGCACGCGATCGCCATCGTCCTGGCGGTATGCACGGGACCGGTGATCCAGGCGCAGCAGGACCTCGCTCCCTGGGTCCTGGTGGTCCCCGCCGCCAACGAAACCGGCAATCCGGCCCTGGATCCGGTGGGCGCCTCGGTGGCCCAGACAATCGACACCTCGTTGCGCATCCTCGGAGACTTCGACGTCCGGTCGATCCCGTCGGAACGGATTCCTCCTGACGTGATCGACGGAGACCCGAATGCCCTGGAGGCGTTTGCGGAGGCTGAGACGATGGACTACATCGTCTTTGGGTCGGTGAAACAGGGCGACGATGACGCCATCGTGATCGAGGCGGCCGTGTGGAACCGCGGCGCCGGAGCCGTCACGGTGGACGAGACCCGTACCGCCACGTCCCTCTTCGATACTTTCACCGTCGCCGACGAGCTCGCCGTCAGCTTCCTGTCCGCCTTCAGCGGTCAGCGGATCGCCTTCGGCTCGCTCCAGTTGAGGAACGACGGGTGGACCGACGGCTCGTATCGGGTCCTGGTCGATGGCACGCAGGTGGCCGTGAACGCCACGTCGGTATCGAACGTCCTGATCGGCGACCGGACGGTGACGGTCATCGCCACCAACGGTCCGTCGGCGGGAGACGTGCTGCTCTCGGAGACCGTCACGGTCATGGAGGGAGCCCGAACGGCGCTGGCTTTCACGTTTCCGGAGCCGCCGGCGGCGCCGGAGCCCGGGGGAGACACGGGAGCGGAGGTCGCAGAGCTCGCGGAGATCGCGCCGGAGGAGGAACCGGCGGCGGTGGAGTCGACGCCCAAACCGGAGACGGTCCCGCCCAACCCGCGACCGTGGTCACGGAACACCCGAACGGGGATCGCTCGCCGACCGATCGTCTCCTACGGCGTGGCCACGCACGGTCTGTACATGCCCGCCAACGAACGGGTCTACGCTGCACCCGTACCGGGAATACCCACGTTCCTGAATCTCGGTGTCGATCTCGCCGGCGGTCTGTTTCTCGGGTTTGAGGCCGGCGCGATCAACTGGACCCGTGAGGACTATGAGTCCGACAGCATCGACGATGTCCTGGGGCTGCTTTCGGCGGGCGGCGAGGTCCGCGCGATCGTCGAAAGCCGCACCGCGATTCGGTTCGCCGCCGGCTACCGCGTGTGGGAACGGGAACGGGGACCGGTACGGATCGATCTGGTGCCGACCGCTCGCCTCGGGTTCGACGCGTGGCTGCAATCGCTCTACATCGGAGAAGACTGGGTCTCGACACTGCAGTACGCCGACGGTAGACACGACGCCGGGCTCCTCGAGGCGATCGTCGGCATCGGGGTGACATCGAGGGTGCACGTTCGCCGCCTGAGCGTCGTGGGAACGCTGTACGCCGATATCAACGTCCTCGCGGGCGGCGCTCCCGGGGAGGCCGGCGACCTCCTCTTTCGGATCGACCAGCCCGAAACGGCCGTCACCTCGCTTGCAGGAGTCGACGCAGGCGTGGATTCCGGCGTTGCCGTCGGTGGCGCGATCGGGGTCAGCGTCTCAACCGGCGGGCGTGCCCGCCGCTGACAGACCGGCGATCCGGAGCCGGCGACCAACCCACCGGGGCGCGTCGCCGCGGCTAGCTGCAGCGCTCGTCGGAGGTATCGTCGGAACGCGAAGCGCGGACGATCTCGTCTCTGCCCGAGTGTTTCGCCCGGTACAGCGCCACGTCGGCGCGTTTCATCAGATCTCCGGGCTCGATCACCGCTCCGGTGGCGGCACTAACGCCGATGCTCAACGTCGGTGCCGTCGGCAGGTCCGAGGGGAACGCGGCGTTGCGAACCGCTTCGCGAATACGGATCGCCAGTCCGTACGCAGCGTCCTCGTCGGCACCCGGGAGCAACACCGCAAACTCATCGCCCCCCAGCCTCGCCAGCGTGTCCTGACTCCGGAGAATGCCGCCGGCGGAGATCACCACGGCACTCAGCGTCCGGTCGCCGACGTCGTGGCCCCAGGTGTCGTTGATCCTCTTGAACTCGTCGATGTCGAAGAGCACCAGTCCCACCGCGCCACCGGCGTCCACCGCCGCGTCGACGGTACGCGCGATCGCCTCGTCAAAGGCGCGCCGGTTCGCTGCGCCGGTGAGGGCGTCGTACTGCGCCAGCGTATGGAGTTCGTTGCGTTCCATCACGTCGGCGGTGACGTCGATGAGAAACCCGCGAATCTCGGAGGAGGCCGTGCTGGCGCCACGGTCGAGGCACGCCGTCATGGAGAGCCACACCGGCTGCCCGTCCCGCGACTCGAACCGCACCTTGCGGTTGTGCACCTCCCCGTCCGCCATGAGGTCGCGGAATATCTCCCGCCGTCGGGCGCTGTCGTGGTACAGGTCCGTGATCGAGGATACCTCTTGCGGCACCGCGTCGTGGGAATAGCCGAGCATCTCCGCGCAGTGACGGTTGACGTCCAGCAGCTGCCCGTCGGTGCGACACCGGAAGTAACCCACCGGCACATCCTCCACCAGGAATCGGAACGTCTCCTCCCGCGCCACCGTCTCCCTGCGCGCGGACCGGGCGGCATCCACCGCGCGGTTGAAGCGTTCGTTGAGAAAGGAGAACTCGTCCCGGGTCCGGAAGAGCGTGCGAGGGGCAACCGATTCGTCCTCCACGAGCTGAAAGTACCGCGCCAGGCGGTGCGCCCGCGTCGCCGTGCGCATGACGAGCAGCGCCAGCACCACTGCAACTACCGCCACCACGGCGACCGCCCACCCCAGGATCGGACGGCGGAGCCGGTCGAACGTCGCCGCCAGGGACGAGCGCGGCACCACAACCGCGACGCGCCAGCCGTTGGACAACGGCTCGCCGGTATTCACGAACAGCCGCGTTCCCGCGCTGGGCAGCCGACGCGCGTTGACCCACGTCGCGTCGGTCCCCACAAACGGATTGCCGAGGGCGTCGAGCAGGAACACCGCGCCGCCGCCGGGCAGGTCCACCGCGTGCAGAATGGCGGTCAGATCCTCGAAGGTCACATCGGCGGCAAAGACTCCGATCGGACGATCTCCCGGTTCGGCGCCGTCGGCGAAGAGCGGCACCACCGTGCTCACGATCACCTGACCGGTGATAATCTCGCGGTACGGCGCGGTCCACACGGCGCCCCCCTCCGAGGCCATACCGCGGCGATACCAGGGACGGGTCCGATGATCGTAGCCCGGCGGCAGCGGATCATCGGGATACAGTTCGATCCGGCCGTCCTGAAGTCCGTAGTAGATGTAGAAGTAGTCACCGAGGGCCGGGCGCGCCGCCCGCCATTCACGAACGAGCTCGTCGAACGATGCCGCTCCCTGCAGCCGTCGTCGCAGAACGTCCGCCCGGGAGAGCCGCTCGATCATCTCGCTGCGCGGCTCGATCCACAGCTCGTCGATCGCGCGCCCCGTGAGCTGCACGAGCTGGTCGAGGTCCTGCTCCTGCACCGTAATCGCGACGCCCCTGGCACGGTCGAACGCGTCCACCACCAGGACCGACAACACCACGGTCCCCACGATCGGCAGGAGGATCGTGAGGAAAAGCGGCAGTGACAGCGACACACGGTTGATCAGTTGTTTCACGGGGCGAACACCAGCGCGGTCTCCCCAGAATACCCCGACCGCAGCCACAGTTCAACGAGAATCATCCCGCGGCGGGGACGATTGCACCGTCAGCGTCGCCGTGTTCCCCTCACGATCGAGGCGCCAGTGGGTATCGGAGACACCGGCAAGAAACCGTTCGTCGTGGCTCACCACGATGAGACTCCCGGGAAACACCTGCAACGTCGCCTCCAGCGCCATCACCGACGGCAGATCCAGATGGTTGGTCGGTTCGTCCAGCACCATGAGCGCCGGTGGCCGCACCACCGCCAGTGCGATCAGGATCTTCCGCGCCTCCCCCGGACTGGGAAACCCGGTATCGAGGACGCGCTCAGGGTCGCTTCCGAGCTGCGCCACCAGCGACACCACGCGCCCCCGCTCGTCGCGGGACAGGCTATCCAGCGCGCTGCGAATCGCGCGCACCTCGCCGGTCTCGAGTTCCTGCGCCAGGACCTGAACCGGGACATGGTGAGCCGCCGCAGACAGGTGCCGCAGGACGGTCGACTTGCCGGCACCGTTGGGCCCGGCGAGGCCGACCCGTTCGCCGGGGGCCACCGATAGCTCCGGGTGTCGCACCCGGAACGGCGGGTCCTGGCCCACCACGATCTCACCCGCCGGAAGTCGGCACACCGTGTCACCGGCTGCCACCGTTGCCGGGATACCCAGCGCCCCCGGGGGTGGGGAGAAGGTCGCCGGCGCCACCGATATCGACCGCCGCGTCTCTTCAGCGGCATCGGCCCGTGCCCGCATCTCCCGGGCCGCCGTCCCCGCGCGCCGATCCTTGCCGGTGAGTCTCGCCAGGTCGATCCGCGCCCGCGTGTCGGCGTCAGCGCGACCCACGCGCTTTTTCGAGAGCCGCCCGCGGGAACGCTCGGATATCGCGTCGCGTCGCTGCGCCTCCCGCCGGAGGCGCCGAACCTCGCGCCGTGTCTCCTCCCGCTCCCGGAGTGCCGCGGTGCGCTCCCGCGCCTCCTCCGCGAGCCCCGCGGAGACGCCGCCCGGCCGCAGCACGGCGGTCCCCTCCGCCAGGAACAGTGTCCGGCGGCAGAGTCCGTCGAGAACCGCGCGATCGTGACTGACCAGGAGTCCGACGCCGTCCCAGTCCGCAAGGGCTGCAACGATCATCCGCCGGGCGTCACCGTCGAGATGGTTGGTCGGTTCGTCCACCGCCAGAACCTCAGGGGCCACCCACAGCGCCGTCGCCAGCTGGGCCCGCTTCCGTTCGCCGAAGCTCAGGCTTGACCACCGGTATTGCCAGGTGTACTCGATGCCCAGGCGATCCATCAGCGCGATGGAGCGCTCATCCCACGCGTTGAGAAAGTCCTCCCAGTCGGTGGGCGGCTCCTCGGTGCGCTGGTCGCAGTACAGCGCGTGCCCCGACGGCGAGACAGTCCCCTGTGTGGGTTCGAGCAGGCCGGTGCACACCTTGAGAAGCGTGCTTTTGCCCGCGCCGTTTGCGCCGACGACGCCTGTCCACCCTCGATCGAGGACTGCGGCTACCGATGAGAATACCGGCAGCGATGCGCCGGGATAGGAATACGAAAGATGGGAAAGATGAAGCACGAGAGGCCCTCCGACAGAGTCCGGAATGGCCCGGCCCACAACGCCGTGATTGCAGCGGGACACGAACAAGATGGCCGGCCGTTTGTCGGTACCGACTCAACGAGCCGGGGTACCCGCTGGGTACGCGGGAACCGGAAACGGGGTTTCGCTCTTATTCGCCCTGCATTTTCACGTCGAATGGACTCCTTGCTTCTGACCGGTAGTGTAGCGCCGGCGCCGGTGCCGGTCAACGGGGCGACTCCCGTGCAGGACGCGCGCCCCGCTGTAGAACGCCACCGGCCACCTGCGGGCACTACTCCAATGCGAACTCCACGGTGACGCTCTGGCGGAACTCGATGCTGCCCGGCGACACCGGCGTGCTCTCGCCGCCGCGGCCCATGGCGGCGTAGGCGACCGGGGCCCCTCCCGCCGGGGAGCCGGTGGAGGCTCGCACCACCTCGCCAACGCCGAGGTCCAGCTCCGCGGCAACCAGCTCTGCCTGCCGCCGCGCGTCGGCAACCGCCACCCGCCACGCGGCATCCTGGTACGGCTGCGGATCCGAAACGCTGAACCGCACGCCCATGAGCTGGTTTGCGCCGCTGCCCACGAGCGTATCGACCAGGGAGCCGACGTCATCGATACGGTCGCTGGTGACGCGCACGGCGTTGCGGGCCCGGTAGCGCTGACGCGTTTCCCGGGAATCGGGCCCTGCGGGTGTCGGCTCGCTGTACAGCGAGACGTTTGTCGTCTCGATCGCTCCCTCCGGGATGCCGGCGTCGGCGAGGGCGCGGTAGATACGCGCCATCTGTTCACGCCCCGCCTGGGACGCCTCGATCGCCGAGTCGGCGACGACGGCGACACCCACATCCACGATCACCGTGTCGGACTCCGCCGTCACGGACCCCATGCCCTGAACGGAAATCGTTCGCAGCGGTTCCTCGGGTACGCCGCGGGACCAGACCGGTACCGCCGCCAACGCGAGACATGCAGCCAGAACGGCCACGACAGATATTCGGGAGTGCTTCATGGCGGCATCCTCCCCGGGGGTGGCTGCCGTGTCAATCAGTCCGTGCAACCGTCGCCGGAGGTGCGGGCATCGTCAAGCGCCCTGCGGGACACCCCGTAGCGTTCGCTGCCCTCCACGTTGCCGATCGGCTCGACGTGCACCAGGACATCGTAGACGTTTTCCACCGCCGCTTTGATCGCCCGTTCGGCACGCTGGGCGATCTCGTGAGCTTCCCGGACCGTCAGTTCGCCGTCTACCTCGATATCCAGATCCACGATCTGCATCGCTCCCACGGAGCGAATGCGCGTCCGGTGGGGGTGCTCAGCGCCGGCCACGCAATCGATGGCGTCAAAGATCTGACGGTACGCCTCTTCGTCGTGGTAGCCCTCCATCAGTTCGGTATTGGTCTGCAGGAAGATGCGAAACGCCACGAACATGATCCACACGCTGATGAGCAGCGCCACCACCGAGTCCAGTACCGGCGTGTCCAGCTGCACCGTCAGAACCAGGCCCACAAGCACGCCCATCGAGATCCCGATGTCGGCGCGCATGTTCTTCGCATCAGCCACCAGCATGGGACTGTTCACCGAGCGCCCCACCATGTGCTTGTGGAGCGCGAGGCCGATCTTTCCCACTATGGAAACGCCGGTCACCCAGAGCGCAACATTTCCGGGCAGCGCACGCGTCTCCCCCCGCAGGAGCTGCCCCAACGTGGTGAATGCCAGCTGGGAGCCGGCAAAAAAAATCACGAACGACAGTGACTTGGTGGCGATCGTTTCCGCCCGGCTGTGCCCGTAGGGATGGTTGATGTCCGGCGGCTTGGAGGTGATGCGGGCGGCGACCAGCGTGATGCCGCTTGTGAGAACATCGAGCCCTGAGTCGATCCCGTCGCTGAGAACCGCCGCGCTCCCGGAAACGAAACCCGCCACCGTTTTCAATATCGCCAGGACGCCGTTCCCGACGATCCCGATCCACGAGGCGACGACGATCGTTCGTCCCCGGGCCGCAAGCCGGGTGCTGTCATGCTCCACGAACCCACGGTACCCGCTCCCGCCGCGCCGGTCAATCTCGATCGTCACGACACGTCTGTCAGCATCACAGCGCCCACTTGACCATGCCGCCACGGCACCGGAGACTGAAGGCATGAACACCGACCATCGCACGGGAATCAAACACCGCATCGCCCATCCGCGGGACCTCCTGGTCGAAATGATGGACCGCGTCTACCGCTACGGCATGACGACCACCTCCGGCGGCAATTTGAGCCTCCTGGATGAAGACGGAACGATGTGGATCACCCCCGGCGGCGTCGACAAAGGCGCACTCCGGCGCGACGACATCGTTCAGGTGTTTCCCGACGGGACGATCAGCGGCCGTCACAAACCGTCGTCGGAGTACCCGTTCCACCGCGCTATCTACGAGGCACGTCCCGACGTTCGCGCGATCGTTCACGCCCACCCGCCCACGCTGGTTAGCTTCTCGGCGGTGCGCAAGCCGGTGCAGACCCGCGTGGTACCCAACGCCTACCTCATCTGCGGCGAATGCCCCGTCGTCCCCTACGCGCTCCCCGGGAGCGAGGAACTGGGCCGCAACATCGCACGGCAGTTCGGCGAGGGCGACAACGTGGTCCTGCTGGAGAACCACGGGACGGTGACCGTGGGCAGTGACATCTTCGAGGCGTTCATGCGCTTCGAAACGCTCGACTTCTGCGCCCGCCTCGAGGTCCGCGCCGCCCGCCTGGGGGACGTGCGCCTGCTCAACGACAACGAGATCGCGGAGGTGCACCGCAAAACCCCTGTGATCGAGACGTTTTCCCTGGAAGAACACACAACCCCGGAAAAGGAGCTGCGACGGGAGATCGCGGACATCGTTCACCGATCCTACGACCAGCTGCTGATGACCAGCACGGAGGGAACGGTCTCCGCGCGCCTCGACGGAGACTCGTTTCTGATTACACCCTATGGCTACGACCGGAAGCTTCTGGAACCGGCCGACATGGTGCTGATCCGGGGCGGCCGCGCGGAAGCGGGGCGCCCGGCGAGCCGGTCGGCACGGCTTCACGAGGCGATCTACGCCGCCCATCCGGAGCTCAACGCGATCATCGTGGCGCATCCCCCGGCGATGATGGCGTTTGCGGTAACCCACCATCCCTTCGACTCACGTGTGATACCGGAGAGCTATATTCTCCTCCGCGACATCCGACAACTGCCCTACGGCGTCTCCTACGCCGACTACGACACCGTCGTAAGGGCGATCCACCCCGCGACGCCCAATCTCATCGTGCAGAACGAGGCGCTCTTCGTGACCGGAGGGAGTCTTCTGCAGGCGTTCGACCGCCTCGAGGTTGCGGAGTACACCGCGGAATCGATCCTCTCAGCACGGGACCTCGGGCCGGTCGTGGCGATCGGCGACGACGAGATCGCGGACCTGGACCGCGCCTTCGGTCTGCCCCGCCGGGACGGGAATTCGCACCGATCGTAGAACTCCCCCTATACTGGAAGCTGCAGAGGAGGAACTCATGGCGGCTTCCAAGACGAAGTGTATCGGGATTCTGACCAGCGGCGGCGACTGCCCCGGACTCAACGCGGCGATTCGCGGCGTCGTGAAGGCGGCGATCGGCTCCTACGGCATCAAGGTCGTGGGGTTCCTGGACGGGTTTCGCGGCCTGGTCCAGAACCGGACGATCGCCCTGGATGATCGCGCCGTCAGCGGGATCCTCACGCAGGGTGGCACCATCCTGGGTACGGCGCGGGACAAACCCCACAAGATGCCGGTGGGTGGCAAGAAGATGGATATGACCGACGCCGCCGTGGAGAACATCCGCAAACACCACATCGACTGTCTCGTGTGCCTCGGCGGTGGGGGCACGCAAAAGAACGCCTACCACCTCCACAAGGAGGGCGGCATCGATGTGCTGACACTGCCAAAGACGATCGACAACGACGTGGCCGAGACGGACATCACCTTCGGATTCGACACCGCCATGAACATCGCCACCGACGCGATCGACCGCCTTCACACGACCGCCACGAGCCACCACCGGATCATTGTGTGCGAAATCATGGGCCACAACGCGGGCTGGCTCGCCCTGGGCGCGGGGATCGCCGGCGGCGCCGACGTGATCATGATCCCCGAGATTCCCTACGACCTGAAGGCGGTGGCGGCGCATCTCGAAAAGCGCCGGATGAGCGGCAAACGGTTCTCCATCATCGCCGTTGCGGAGGGTGCGATCTCAAAGGCGGAGGCCAAAGCCGCCGCCGACGGAAAGAAGAAAAAGGATAAGGGAGCGGAAGTGGTGGTGGAACGGGACGCCGACGGACAGCCCTACCATCTGGTGCAGGAACCCAAAGCCAGCCAGATCGCCCGACAGTTGCAGCAGCTCACGGGAACCGAGGCGCGTGTCACCTCCCTGGGACACGTGCAGCGCGGCGGCAGTCCCTCGCCCCGGGATCGCTTTATCTCGTCGATCCTGGGGACCGCCGCCGCCGACGCCCTGGCGGAGGGCAACTACAACAACATGATCGCCGTGAAGGGCGACCGCTCGGAACCGGTGCCGCTGAAAGATGTCGCCGGCAAGAAGAAGATCGTGCCGGCGGACCACCCGTCGATTATCAGCGCCCAGCGGCTGGGAACCTGCATGGGCGTGTAGGACGCCGGCCGGGTCGGGCCCGCGGCGCGCGGCGCGCGGTGGAGTCTGCGCCGCGGTCAGGCGAACCAGGCAACCCCGGCGCGCCACAGATCCCAGGAACCCACCGACGGCAGATGACGGGCCAGCCCCGGCCGCTCCCGTTCGGTGTGCCCCATCTTCCCCAGGAATCGCCCGTCCGGTGAGAGAAGCGCTTCGATCGCGTCGTCCGAGCCGTTGGGGTTCCACGGGTGGTCCTGCCGTGGGCGCCCCTGCCAGTCCACGTAGCGCGCCGCCACCTGCCCGGCCCGTGAGAGGTCCGCGACCAGTGACGCGTCCGCCGTGAACCGCCCCTCGCCGTGGGATACCGGCACCGAGACGATCTCCCCGACCGTCGCCTGCGCCATCCACGGCCCACGATCGGCATCGATCCTGGTGAGTACGGTGCGCGACACGTGGCGGCCGATCGTATTCGGCGCCAGCGACGGCGCCCCGGGGACCCGGTCCACGTAGCGACCGTAGGGTACGAGCCCGGTGCGTACCAGCGCCTGAAACCCGTTGCAGATTCCCAGGATCAACCGGTCTCCGTCCACGAAGTGGCGTTCCACCGTCTCCCGCACGACGGGGGCGCGCAACGCCGCGGCGATGTACTTGCCGCTCCCGGCGGGTTCGTCACCGGCGGAGAATCCCCCCGGAAGCATGAGAATCTGACCGTCCCGGAGTTCCCGCGCCAGCGTTGCAAGCGAATCCTCCAGCACCTCGCGGGAACCGGTGCGGATGAGCACCTCCCGGACCTCGGCTCCCGCCTGGCGCCACACGGCGGTGGAGTCGTCCTCGCAGTTGGTGCCCGGGAACACCGGCAGCACCACCCGCGGGACCGCCACCGATCGTGACGGTCGGCGTGGCCGGACCACGGCGCCGGCAGCGGTGGCGCTGGCGGGGGTGGTGGTGCTGGCGGGGGTGGTGGTGCTGGAAGAACGCTCCCGTTCCACCGCCGACGCAGCGCCACTTCGCCGGGCCGGTTGCGACGGAAACACCTCCTCCAGCGGCGCGGACCAGACACGAAAGAGATCGGCGGTACGACCGTGTTCCCGCCCCCACCGAATCACTCCGTCGGCGGTGGTCACGCCGATCCGGACCACTGGAGGCCGCGGAACCCCACCACTCCCATTTGATGCGCCTCCCGCTCCGGGACCGTCATCCGTGACATCGGGAAGGGACCCGTCGGTGGCGAACACGATCGTACCGTACCCCGCCGTGAACGGATCGGGCGCTCGCTCCACGTGGAGCGGATCCGCCTCAAACCCCAGGTTCTCGCCGAAGCACATCTGGGCGACCGTCGCCAGCCAGCCGGCGCCCCGGACCGGGGCCGCGGCGGTGATCACCCCGGAGGCGACACCGTCGTGCAGCCAGCGATGCGCCGCCGTCACCGCCACGGCGTCGGGAACTCCCTCCGGGCGCATCGGCACCGGCACCAGGTACACCGACGCCTCCGGCGCTGTGAGGTGGGGTGGCACCACGCCGTCCGCGGGGCACACCCCCAACGCCACGGAAATCAGGGTGGGAGGCACGTCGATCTCCTCGAAGGAGCCCGACATGCTGTCCTTGCCACCGATCGCCGTGACGCCCAGGTCGCGTTGCGCCGCCAGGGCACCGAGGAGCGCCGCCGCCGGAAGCCCCCAGCGGCCGGGATCGGTCCCCGGACGAGGGAAGTACTCCTGCAGGGAGAGCCAGATCGCCCCGGGGGCCACACCGGCCGCCGCCAGCCGCGCAACGCTCTCAACCACCGCCAGGTAGGCGCCACGCCACGGTGACGCGGTTGCAGTGTCCGGGTCGAAGCCGTAGGCCATGACCGTGGCCACCTCCGGCGGCGTATCGCCGGCGCCGGCAAAGCGGTGCGGGAGGCGCGCCGCCATGGCGGGAACGGGGCTGCGCTGCAGCCGTCCACCGGCGTGGGCGAGCAGCGTTCCCGCTCCAATGGAGCTGTCGAACCACTCGCTCAGCGACAGGCGGGAGGCGAAGCGCAGGTCACCGAGTTGCCGCCGGAGCCGCTCCAGAACGCCGGGCGCGGCGGTCTGTCCGCCCGCGGAGCCGGCGAGATCACCGACGGTCGCCCCCGCCGGCGCCACCACGGAGCCGGTCGCCGTGCCCACCCGGTCGGAACGCACCGTTGCCAGCTCGACGTCGGTGGTTCCACGGACGCCGGCGCTGTCTACGAACGCCCGCGGCAGGTCCACCACGCGCTGTCCGCCGGTGACCATGACCAACCGATCCTCGGCGGTAACGCGTGCGATCGCCGTCGCCTCGAGGTTTTCCTGCGCCGCCAGGGCGATCGTTGCCTCACGATCGGCGGCGGCGACCACGACCGCCATACGCTCCTGACTTTCCGAGATTGCGATCTCCGTCGGTGAGAGTCCAGCGTACTTCAACGGCACCGCATCCAGATCGATCTCTACGCCATCGGCGATCTCCCCGACCGCCACGGCAACGCCTCCGGCGCCAAAGTCGTTGCTGCGCTTCACGAGGGCGGCGAACTCCCGGCGACTGAACAGGCGCTGCAGCGCTCGCTCCACGGGTGGATTCCCCTTCTGGACCTCGGCGCCGGCGCGTTCCAGGGAGGAGCGGCTGTGACTGCGGCTGGAACCGGTCGCGCCGCCGATGCCGTCACGGCCCGTGCGCCCGCCGATGAGAAGCACGACGTCACCGGCGACCGGTTCCTCCCGTCGCACCTGCCCGGCGGGAACGGCGCCCACCACGGCCCCCATTTCGAGCCGCTTGGCGCGGTATCCGGGGTGGTAGACCTCATCCACGAGCCCGGTTGCCACGCCGATCTGGTTGCCGTAGCTGGAGTACCCGCGCGCCGCGCCTGTTGTGATGCGCCGCTGCGGGAGCTTGCCCGGAAGCGTGGGGGTTCCCGGTTCGCGGCGTGGGTCTGCGGCGCCGGACACGCGCATCGCCTGGTACACCAGCGCCCGCCCGGAGAGCGGGTCGCGGATCGCACCGCCGAGACAGGTGGCGGCCCCGCCGTACGGCTCGATTTCCGTGGGATGGTTGTGCGTCTCGTTCTTGAACAGCACGAGCCACGGCGCCGCCTCCGCCATCGGTTCCGCCAGACCGGGGGTCGTGGCCGAGATACGAACCGTGCACGCGTTGATCTCCGCGGAGAACTCGACCTCCGGAATCGTGCCGTCGCTGCGGCGCCAGCGCATCATCGCCGTGGCGAGATCCATGAGGGTGACGGGGCGATCGGTCTCCCCGCGACGCTCGCGTTCGGCGAGGTACCACGACCAGCTCTCCTCCACCGCCCGCCGGATGGCCGCGGCGTCCGCGTCGTCGGTGTGCGTGGTGTCGGACCGCGCGTCGGCGTCGCCTGCCTGCGTGGCGACGGTCACCGAGTCCAGACGGGTCCGGAAGGTGGTGTGTCGGCAGTGGTCGGACCAGTAGGTATCGATGACCGCGAGTTCCGTGGCGGTTGGCGCGCGGTCCTGGGAGGCGAAAAACTCCGCCACAAAGGTGCGGTCCGCCGCGTTGAGGGCCGTACCCTCGAGAGACCCCTCGGCGGTCTCCGCCGGCGGGACATCAGCGGCTGGAGCGGCGGCAGCGACATCGCCGGCGGCGCGTTCGCCCGCAGAACCGGCGGCATCGTCGTCCTCCACCAGTTCGGAATCCACGGGATTCACAACGCGGGCGATCAACTCGCGGCGTCGTTCGGCGATCACGTCCTTATCGCCGGGTCGAAGCCGGGCAACGTAGACCTCCGCCACCGTCACCCGCGCTCCGTCGATACCAACCAGCCGCAGCGCCTGTTCCGCGGCGTCGGCGCGCTGGTCAAACTGTTCCCGGTGGTAGCGCACGGCGAGGGACACGATCGACCGGGGGGCTCCATCCTGGCCCCCGTCGGGCGAGAGTACATCCTCCGGATGCGTCACGATCCGTTCGTCGGCGGGGTCGGCAAACACCGCCGCCACGGCGCGGTCCCACTGCTCCGGCCCCGGCTCGGACCCACCGAACGTGACCGCGTAGCGCCGCAGCACGGAGACCCGTTCGTCGCTGTGGAGCAGCCCCTCCTCGCGAAACTCGGCCGTCAGTCGCGGTGAGACCACGTCGAACGACTCCCGGGGCGCAACAAAGAGCACCCGCCGAGCGGCATCGCTGGTCCGGTCGGCCTCGAGAGCCGGCATCACAGCACCTCCCGCAACGCGACCAGCGACCGTCGGTGGGCATCGCAGATCGCCCGGGTTCGCTCGGCGGCGCGACCGATGTAGTGGGCGGGATCGGCAAAAAACACGTCGGGATCATCGCCGGTGAGCTCGCGGTACGTGCGGGTGACCACCTCCCACAGCTCCGGTCGCGCGCGGGCGGCGTCGAGAATCCCCGTTCCCGACTCGTCCGCCGCCAGGGTCAGCTGCCGCAACTGCTCGTGGGCGTCGCTCACCCCGCCCGCGGCGAGGAGGATGTACAGCGGCTCCGCGAGCACCCGGCGGACTCCCGCGGAGAGGTTGCGGACGATGCCGTCCTCGTCCACGTGGAGACGCTCCAGGATGCTCCTCATCCGTTCCGCCGCCGCCACCAGACCGGCGACAAACTCCACCACAAAGCGCCCGGATGCCGAGTTGGACAGGTCGCGCTGGTGTTCCGAGATCTGGTCCATGAACCACGTCATGCTCCGGGGGGCAAACGTCTTCCAGAGGCTTTTCACGTGTTCGGCGTTCCAGGGGTTGCGCTTGTGGGGCATGGTGGAGCTGCCCACCTGACCGGCGGCAAAGTACTCCGCAAGTTCGGCGATCTCGCTGCGTTGCAGGTGGCGCAGGTCGTCCGCCAGGTTCGCCAGAACGCCGAAGGCGGTGTTCATCTCCAGCAGAAGTCGCAGCAGCGGCTCCGGACTGACGATCTGGGTGGCGTGTTCCCCCGGTTCCAGATCCAGATCGGCGAGCACCTCCCGTTCGAGGCGCTCGGGGTCCGGGTGCAGCACGCTGGTGGCGTTGTACGCCCCCACCGCCCCGGCGAGCTTGCCGTGGAGGCCGCGGCTGCGCGCCTCGATCTCGACGATCGATTGCCCCAGCCTCGAGACGTATTCGGCAAAGGTCCACCCCATCGTGATCGGCACCGCGTGCTGCCCGTGGGTTCGCCCGATCGACACCGTGTCGGCGGTGGTGTCCGCCAGGTGGATGAGCAGCTCCTCCACCTGCATGAGAACCGGCAGGACGACGGTGCGCACCGCAGCCCGATAGCGGAGTGCCGCCGCCGTGTCGAGGATATCCACCGAGGTGGCCCCGAGGTGGACCAGGTGCCGGATCTCCTCCGGAAGATGCCGCTGGATCACATTGACGATCGCACGGATGTTGTGACGGGTGGTTTCCTCCTCCTCGTACACCTCCGCCGCCGTAACACGTTCCGGGAGCGCTTCGGCGGCGGCGATCCACGCGTCCCGGTCGGGGCCTTCAGGAGTCAGATGGCGGATCAGATGGACGAGCAGGATCGACTCGACGCGAACACACTGGCCGACGGCGGCTTCCTCGCTCAGCACGTCGGCGAGACGGTCGAACAGTTCGCGATTGGCGAGCCAGTACCGGTGATCGAGAGGCGACAGGTTTCGAAAGATGTCGTGGGGCTGCATGCGGCATCATGCAGAAGGCGTGGGGGCTTTGTAAAGGGCGGGCGCGCGGACGTTCACCGGCGAGCACACCGACGCGCCCTGGCGCCGGCTCAGCCGTCTCCGCGATCGCGCGCCGGCTCCTCGCCGATCGCCGGAGCCCGCCACGAGCGCCCGATCAGCTCCCGCAACACTGCTTCGTCAACCCGATCCAGGCGTGTGATATACAGACACGCTTTGCCGGTCTTGTGAGGACCAAGGCGCTCGAGGAGCGCCGAGACTTCCGGGTCGTCGCCGTAGCCCAGGCAGCCATCCATCAGGTACACCGAGAGGCTGCGGGCCCGGGCGGCGAACCCGACGCGCATCCACTCACCGCTGCGGCCGCTCGCGTAGCGGTACGCGTATCGACCGAATCCGATGATCGAATCACCCCACACCTCCGGCTTCGCACCGGTCACCTCGCCCACGATGTCCAGCAACCGCAGCGCGTCGGATCTGCGCCGCTCGTCAGACACCGCCTCCAGCAGGTGTCTGGGGTCGATGTCCGTGGGGACCGTTTTCGGATCACTGGCCATGAGGAGTACCTCCGCATCGAAGATACTGCGATCCGCTCGAACCCGGCAGGTCAGATGAACTCGACGCGGTAACCCGGAAACTCTTCCTCGAACGCGGCGGAGAGATCGCGCCGGATACCCATGATGATCGTCATCGCAATTCCCGCACAGGTGAGGCAGCCCGGGGCGTGGGCATCGAAGGGCACATCCAGATAGATGACACTATGGGCATCGGCGACCCGCACCCGCCGTACGAGACCCAGATCGGCGATTGCGAGTCCGCTTTCGGGATCGCGAACCCGGGAGAGAATCCGGTCAATGCGCCGCTGTACGGTGGGGTCAGGGCCGTTCATGACGGGGTCCCTCCCGCCGCGGTCTCGTCACCGCCCAGTGAGAGTAGCTCGGTGACCGGCGGCGAGTCGGGGCGTGCGGTGCGGGCCGCCTCGTAGGGGAACACCGCCTGCGCCGCAGCGAGCCCCGCCTGCTCCGCCGGCAGGCCCTCATCGATGCGCGTTCCGGTGGCGCGGAGCCAGTCCCGGCATCGACGCTGTCCCGGTACATGAACCAGACGGTATTTCTCGCGGAGAGCCGTGGGAAGTCGGGCGTCCATACCAGTATCATCGCCCGGGCTGCGGAATCCCGCAAGCGCGCAACCGGTCGGAACACACCGTGCCGCGTAGGAGGAACGGAGGACTCCCACGCGGGCGCACGCACGTCGGTGTCAGCTCGAACCCAGGAAGGCATCGACGAGACCGGCGAGCGTATCGCAAATCCGGTTCCATCCTTCCTCCGAGTGAAGGTCGATCCCGTTGAACATCCGAACGCGATCGGATTTCAACGTCAGAAAGAAGATCGAAGACGAAACCACCGCGACGAGGGCCTCGAAGTCTACCTCGGCGCTCACCGCCTCACGGATCGCCGCGGTAATTCGCAGCCCGCGCGCTTCCCGGGCCGCGGCGATCGCTCGGGTCAGTTCGTTATCCTCCCCCAGCTCCTGCACCATGATTCGTTTGGTCACTGCATCCTCATCCAGCGCCGTGTGCGTGTTCACAAGAACATCGCGGACGAACCGGCGAAACGGCTCTCCGTCACCCAGCCCCGCAGGGACATCCACCGGCGCGGTCCCCCGTTCGGCCAGGCGCTCGGCCACCGCCCGAAACAGCCCGTGTATGTCTGAGAAATACCGGTAGATCAGAACCTTGCTGACACCGGCCCGCGCGGCAATCGCATTCACGCCGACAGCCTGCATTCCGCGTTCCTCAATGAGCGCGATCGCGGCATCGATCAGCTTTCCTCGCGTGCGCGCGCGGTTGCGGGTCCGCGACCGTTTTTTGTTGGACTCCGTCATCGGTACGCCTCCCCGGTCATGCGCCCGCGAAACAGGTGCCCGCCTCACGGTAACGCATTGTGATGTGGCGGGTGTTTCACTGTTCGAAGCACCGACATAAGTAACCAGGTGGTTACAAAAGGAGTATACCATGAGATGGGCATGTGTGATGGGACTGATCGTCACGACAATCGGAGCAGCCTACGGCAGCGGCGCCGGAGAGACGCCTGTGAGTGATACCCGTTCCTACGGAGCGTCGGCTGCGGTCTTCGATCTACGGGTCACACCGGGGGCCGAACACCTGCACCGTTTCCCGATTCTGGGTTTCATCCACAAAAACAACCCGCCCCAGATGGCCGCCTGGGTTGAGTCGCCTTCGGGAGATTACCTCGCCACGTTGTTCGTCACCGAGAGAGTCGCGACCCAGTCGTGGCGTCGTGCCCCCGGAGACGTTCCGGCGGACGAGATTCGTCGACCCGAGGCGCTTCCGGTCTGGACCCATCGGCGTGGACAGTTTGCCGAGGACGGGAACCCGCTTCCGACGAGAGACCTCCCGATGCCGGATGCGGTAACCCTCGCCACGCCGACGGAGGAGTTCGATCTCAACGCCACGTTCGATACCGGAACCGACCGGCAGGTCGTCGTGTTCCTCGAGGTGAACCACTCCCTCGATTTCAACGCCGTGTACCGCCCCGACCTCGACACAAACGATCCGCACTACAACGGCGGCGAATGGGGCAGCGGACAACCGTCGCTGGTGTATGCAGCCACGGTGGATCTTTCGGAAACCGATACGATCAAATTGCGGCTCGTGGGACACGGGTCGCCCTCCGGCAGCGACGGCGACATCCGATCGGAACTCCTGTCGGTAGACACCGCACGCTCCATCGTGGATCGCGCGACGGTGTCTGTGCGGCGCGCCGCGGCGGGCGACAGATGAACCGTGTCGTCGGGCCCACCATCGGGGTTGCGCTCATCGTGTGCATCTGCGCCGGGTGCACCCTGGATCCGGTCCCGGTGGGGAGCGGCGAAATGCTCATCGAAATTTCGGTGGGCGATGAGTGGCTTCATGACTACCCAATCTTGGGGCCGATTTCGCGTCCGAACCCACCCACGTTCGCGGTGTGGATGACAGCTTCGGCGGACCCGCTGGACTTTGTCGGTACGGTGTTCGTGACGGCGAAAATGGGAAACGCATCGTGGATCCGCGCCGACGACGGACGGCCGGAGGCGCTCCCGGTGTGGTCCCTGGCGCGGGGAGGCCAGCCGACATCCTCGTCACCGGCCCCGGACGGTGTCACCGGAGCAACGCCGGTCGACGACAGCGCGTACGTGGTCTCATGGGATTCGCCCCCCGCGGAGGTGTACGTGTGGCTCGAAATCAACCACTCCGTGGACTACACGGCAGCGTATCCCGACGGGGCCGGGCCTGGCACGTCCGGCTACTCCGGAGGGCCCGGAGGGAGCGGTCAGCCCGCGCTGATCTATTGCGCAGGCGTCGACACGACGGTTCCCGGGGCCTCCCGTACGATGCAGTTGACCGGTCACAGCGAACCGGGGGATATCGGCGTCGGAACCGTCTACGACGATCTCGCCGGCATCGACTCGGCGTTGCGTATCATCAACCACGCCACAGTGCAGGTGGGAGGTAACGAATGATCCACGTGACGATGCGGCGATCGATACTGATAGTCGTGTGCGCGATTCTCGCAGGTCCGGTACCACCGATCGCTGCACTCGAGCTGTCGCCGTTTGTACAGATCGGCCCGCGAGATGCCGGCGGCGGTGTCCTGCTCGACTACGGCAGCCGCTGTACACGGACACAGACCGGTATTCTCGTCACGCGACACCTCCGTTCCGACGAGTTTCCCGTCGGCGCGGCGGTGTCGGTCCGACAGGCGTTCACGCTGCCGTCCGTCCATCTGTTCGAGGCTGGACTGACGGTGGAAGCCGACTTCTTCGATCCCGACGCAGGACTCCTCGTCCTGCCGAGCGCGGCCGCCGATATCGGCGTTCGCATTCCACCGTTCCAACGCGTAACGACGTTCACACTCGGCTACAGGTACGGGTTCGCGGAGTATGAAGAGCGCCACGACGGCAGTGGGTACCACGTTCGGCGCGTCGGCCGGTCAACGGCTCGTCCGCTTGTTGTGCGCCTCATCGTGGAATGGTAGCCGCCGTCGGCGGCCTCAGAAGGTCAGGACCCTGCGCCCCTCCTTGAGGTACCCGGTGAGCGGTTCGCCCATGTAGCGCACGTCCACGCCCAGGCTCTCCAGGTCCGCCGAGACGCCGTACCCATCGGCGCAGGCGCGACACGCCTCGAGGCGCACGCCCTCGTTCTTCATTTCGGCGACACCGGCCTGAATCTCGGCGTCGGCGGCGAGCAGCTGCGCCGATGGGCCCCAGATCACGAACGTGACGTCGTCAAACCACCCGCGCTTGCGCGCGTTGCGCGTGTACATGAAGACCATCTTCAGGGCGACCTCCCGGTCCCCGCTCGACCAGACCACGACGAGTTTTTCGTCCATTGTATTCCTCCGTGATGCAGAATATGTGAGAGCGGGAGTATACACCCCGCACCGGCGTTCCGGTACGGTGATGGCGTGTGATCGCTCCGGACCGGTCCGGACCGGTCGACGGTAGACATTTCCCCCCCCTCTCCCGCGATCATACGGGCAATGCAAACCTTTTCACGACTCATCGATTCGTTTTTCTCGTTCCCGGCGTACGTCATGCTGCCGATCATCATCTTCGTCATGGCGCTGATCGTCGGCATGAAGCTCCGGGATGCGTTTCTCGTGGGCTTGCGACTCGGCGTGGGATTCGCCGGTGTGTTCATCGCGTTCGATTTCTTTGTGTCCAACATCTCCCCCGCGGTGGAGGCGATCAGCGAGGTCCGGGGACTGGACTTTCCGGTCCTGGACGTGGGCTGGCCACCGCTGGCGGCGATCACCTGGGGGAGCCTGATCGGACCACTGTCGATTCCGTTCGTGGTGCTGCTGAACGTGATCATGGTCAGCCTGCGCTGGACGCGGACGGTGTACATCGACCTGTGGAACGTGTGGCACTTCGCCCTTATCGGTGCCCTGCTGCAGGCGGTGACCGGGTCGCTGTGGCTCGGCATGGCGTCAACGCTGGTGATCGCGGCGTACACGTTCAAGACGGCGGACTTTTCCGGAGCCTACGTGGAGCGCGAGATGGGGCTGCGGAGCGTGGCGGTCTCACCGGTATCGGTGACGGGTATGCTGCCCTTCGCCACCGTCATGGACTGGGTGTGGGACCGGATTCCCGGCGTTCGGAACTGGGAGTTCAACCCGGAGAAGGAGGGGAAATCGATTGGCCTAATCGGGGAGCCGATGGTCCTGGGACTGCTCGTTGGCCTCGGCCTGGCGATTGCCGCCGGGTACTCCGTCCGCGACACGCTGGAACTGGCGGTGCACATCGCCGCGGTCATGTTCCTGCTGCCGAAGGCGGCGGGGCTCATCGGCGAAGGCTTCGGGCCGCTGGGGGAACACCTCAAGGAACGCCTCGCGCGGCGATTCGGCGAGAACCACGAGCTCTACTTCGCCATGGACACCGGTGTCGTCATGGGCCACAAGTCGGTGATCGCCACCGGTCTGCTGCTCATGCCGGTGGCGCTGATTCTGGCGTTCATCGTCCCCGGCAACCGGGTTCTGCCGCTGGGTGACCTGCCGAACCTCATCTCGGTGATGGCGGTGATCACCCTTGCCCATCGCGGAAACGTCATTCGCGGGGTCCTGACCGGCGTTCCGATCGTCGCCAGCTACCTCTGGATCGCCAGCGTCCTCGCCCCGCTCTATACGGAGCTGTCGGCAAGCGCCGGCGTCGAGTTCGAGACGACGCGCCAGATCACGGCCTTCACCGACGGAGGCAACCACGTGCGCTTCTGGCTGTTTCACCTCTTCCAGGGCAATCCCTGGGCGATCGGCGCAACGGTGGTGGTGGGACTCATGCTCTGGCACGCCGCGCGCCACAGTGCCGCGGCGCTGCGGGAGGCGCACGCCAAAAGGTAGACGGACGGCGCGAGGCGGTAGTGCGGCCCGCACCGCGCGGGTCCGCCGCTTCGCGGGGTCGCCATCCGCGCCCCCGTCTTCAGTCCGCTCGTCCGCCGGTGACCTACCGGCGCCGCAACCCCTCTTCCTCCACGGCGCGGATCGCGTCCAGGAGGGCCTGGTTCAGCGGCGTCGGGATTCCCGCCTCCCGGCCCATCTCAACCATCCGACCGGCAAACATTTCGACCTCCGTCTTGCGACCGGCTTCCACGTCCTGCAGCATGGAGGTTTTTCCGTCGGGACCGAGGGTGTCGACCACGGAGAACCAGTGTTCGAGGTCCTCGTCCGACAGCGCCACCTCCCGCGCCCGGGCCACCGCGAGCACCTCGTGCATGGTGGTGCGCATCAGGTTGCGCGCGTGGTCCTGCCGATGAAACACCCGGTACGGCGCCCCGAGGACCGCGGACCACTGGTTGATCCCCACGTTGAGCATGAACTTGTTCCAGATCGCCCGCTCCATGTCCTCGGGCGTGTTCCACGCCACGCCCGCGGCGTCCAGCAGCCGCTGAACCGCCGCCACCCGCGGGGTCGGGGCGCCGGGGTCGTTGCGTCGCTCGCCGATGAACACCGTTCCCAGGCGCGTGTACTCCACGGCGTTGCCCTCGCGCACGGCGTCCATGCCGGCGACCATGCAGTGGAGCACCCGGCCCCCGTCAACGGGGTCGCCGATCCCCTCGGCGATCTGCCGTTCGCTGTCGATGCCGTTCATTACCGAAAAGACGGTGGTGTCGGCGCCGATGGCGGCCGCCAGCGACGGAAGCGCCGCCGGCACGTGCTGATCCTTGAGGGCGACGATGACGACGGCCGGCGATTCAGCCGGCCCGGGAGCGACGCCGTCGGGTTCGACAACGGGAATCGAAAGCCGCGTCCCGTTGACCGCAACGCCTTCGGTCCGCAGCCGTTTCGCGCGCTCGCCCTCGGCGAGAAACGCCACCGGCAGACCGGACTCGTGAAAGCGCTGTGCGTACATGGCACCAAGGGCCCCGGCGCCGAGAATCAGAATCGGTGAGGTATGTGCGTTCATGGTAGTGGCGTCAGTGTAGACCCACTCCGGCCATTTTGGTAGCCCCGGCGCGTCGCCGGCTGCGCCATCCGCCGGCCGCACCGTCCGCCGCGGCGCGAACCGCATCGGGAGCTACCCGATGCGCTGTGCCTCCTGCAACAGGGTTCGCACGTCCGCCTGATCGTCGGAGGGCGCGGCAAGCGAGACCCGCAGCGCCCGCAGGCCGGAGACCCCCTGGAGTTCCCCGATGCGGATCTCCTCGGGTTCGCCCTCGGTGAGCCCCTGCGCCGCCATGAAGTGCAGGTAGCGACGGTACTCCTGCTCCTCCTCTTTCTGGCTGAACACCACGGAGAGCGTGTCGACCTGCGTGAGCCGCGAGCCGTCCGGTTCCACCGTGGCCTTGTCGATCCGCTTCTTCATGATCTCGTAGCGGATGTTGTACGCCCCCTCAACGTGAAAGCGTTTCTCGTCGTAGCGGAACGCGATATCCAGCGGCATGTTCTGAACGACAACCAGGTGCGTCGTCTCCAGCGGAACCGGTAGCTGCGACCGGATCGTCATGCACGCCTGACCGATGCGTACCAGCACCAGGAGTTGCCACAGGCGCAGGTTCTTGAGGTGCAGGGTGTCCCAGCTGCGGGTTTCCACCAGTGAGGCACCGACGTACATGCTGAAATCCACGCCGTCGGTCGTCTGCTTGTCGAAGTAGTGGGGAAACATCTCCTGCGCTTGAACCTGTTCCCGGTCCAGGAGGCGGGATATCGTGTGGTTGAGTTGCCGGACACTCTCGTCGAACGCCGCGCGTCGGTCGTACACCGCCCCTGCCTGGGAATGGATCCGTCCCCGATAGGTCGCCACCGCCGCGGCCGCCTCCGGCACCGCCTCCACAAAGTGGTCAAAGTGCCGTTCCACCTCGTTTCGCAGGAAGCTCAGGACCGAGACTTCCTCGCCCGAACCGAGCCCCTCGGCGAGGAGCCGCTGAAACTCGCCGGTACGGAACAACAGTTCGTCGACGATCGGCCAGCCTCGCCGCTCCTTCACCGCCGAGAGCACCGCCGTCGCGTCCCGAAGCTGCACCAGGAGGTCCGCCTGGATCGCCTGATTGCGCAGCACGCTGGAGCCCCGGATGTCGGTGGCGGCGTACAGCGGGTACACCCGATCGAACCCGATCGGTCCCATTGCGGTGGTGGGATCGGCGTACTGCCGTTCAAGATAGGCGGTTGCCTCCCGCTCAAAGCGCCAGACGACCGCGGGATGGATCGCCGTACACTCCTCACGGATCACCCGCTGCACGCGATTCTCGAAATCGTCGATCGCCCGCTGCATGCTCTCCGCAAACAGCGGCAGAACGGGCTGCAGCGTCTGGAGATGGTACGGCGTCAGGGCACCCTCGGTGTGGGCGGTGAGACTCAGGACGCCGATCGGCTCATCGTTTCGGACGAGCGGCGCTGCGATCAGCGATCGCACTCCCCGGGAAAGGAGGTGCTCCTCGTACGCCGCCCTCGTCGGACCGTCGGAGGCACGCCGTTTCCGGGCCCCCCTGTGTTCCATCGTCTTCGGCAGATCGCGGATCACCACCGGCCTGCCGCGTTCAAACACCTGCAGGAACACCGAGTCCGCGAAGGTGTCGATCGCCTGCCGCAGCGCGTCGTGGACGATGCAGTCACTGCTTGCGTCGCCGGTGGCGTGGTGCAACAGGACATCACCACGGTGCACCGCCGCGACCTGGAGTTCGACTTCCGGTCGCCGCAGCAGGGCCCGCACGTGCTCCTGCACCACCCCGAACCGCGTGCGGTCCGTAATCGCCCGCGGCCGGAGCACCTCGTTCTTGATCATGTTCTCCAGCGTCTGGTCGGTGGTTTCGATAGCGCGGAAGATCAGGAACCCGCGAAACTCGAAGCGACGCGCGTCGATGTGGGCGGCCAGCACCTCCCTGTCGGTCAGGTTATCCAGGAGCTCCTCCCGGATCGAATCGGACAGCGGCGGCGGGTCGTCTGCGTCGATGGACACAAAGCGCTCGTCCACGTTCAGCTGGAAGTACCTCGGCAGGCCGCTTTCCGGGTCGACCACCCGGATCGCCTTGTCAAACACCGGCTCCACCGGCAACCGGTAGACGTGAGCCAGGATCAACCCGAAGGCGTAGATCGCCTCCCGGTCCACGTCGGCTTCCCGTTCGTCGGCGTTCTCCTCGGTGAAATAGGACCCGGAAAGCGCATCGAACTGCGGTGAGGCCAGAGCGGTATCGAAGGAGAACGGCTCAACGACCGCCAGTGGTTCATCGCTCCCCACGGCAGACACCAGGGCCAGAGCACCTTCGATCGCAGCCGCGTTGTCCCGGGCGCGCTGCAGCGGGATGCGCGGCTCCGCGAGGCCGGGGACCGCTTCAATGCGACTCGCCGCCTCCTCCAGTCGCGCGGCCACGTCCGCCGGGACGGTGTCGGCACGCCGCCGCATATGCTCAAGAAGAAACGCCAGCGAGAACGACCGGCGGAACGGAAAGGTGTCACCCATGCCCCATACCCTTGGCGCTCCCGCTATGCCTGTCAAGTCTTTTCTGCTACGTTTCAGCGCATGGTTCCCATTACGGTAGTGACCGGCTTTCTCGGTGCCGGCAAGACATCATTGATCGCACATCTCCTGGACAGCACGCAGGACCGTCGCGTAGGCGTCGTTGTGAACGAACTCGCGCACTCCAGCATTGACTCCGCATATCTCCACGGTGGCGAGCATATCACCGTGTCCGATACTCCGCTCCTTCGCTCGGTCTCCGGCGGTCGCGCCGGCGCCGGCAAGCTCGAGGCGGTCGTCACGCAGGTGGCGGAACTGGCCACGACAAACCCGGCACCGGAAGCGATCGTCGTCGAGACCTCCGGGAGTTCGCCGGTTGGCCGACTGGTGCAGGCGCTGCGGTCCAGTACGGCCCTGTCCGGCATCGCGCACCTCGACACCGTCGTGGCGATCGTCGATGGTACCAGCCTCGGGCGTTACTGGAAGGACCCGCAGCTCCGACCCCTCCTGGAAGACCAGATGCGCCACGCCGATCTCGTGGTGCTGAACAAGATCGACCGTACCGGGTTCTGGGCCCGCCGGCGCGCCCTGGCGGCGGTGCGGCGCGCCAACCCTGCCGCCGCGGTGGGCACGACGGAGTTCGGTCGCCTGCCGGTGGAAGAGATCATCGCCACCGGACGGCGGACCGCCCGTCCGGCCTCCGACGGCGCAGAGGGCGCGCCTGTCGGCCGGCCGTCCGGCGCGGACACCGACACCCGCGCCGACGCCGCGGCCCGATTCCAGCCGGTGGTGGCACGCCACCTGACCGAAACGCGCCCCTTTCACCCCGAACGCCTGCACCAATGGCTCGACGCCGAGTGGCCCGGAATTGTGCGCGTGAAGGGCTTCGCGTGGCTCGCCACGGACATGGAGCATGTGTTCGTGGTGGACGCCGCGGCAGAGCAGCGCGAAGTGGGGATGGAGGGCACGTGGTACGCCGCGATCCCCGAAGCGGACCGCCCCGACGCGCCGGAGGTGCAGGAAGCGTTGCAGGCAGGAGCCTGGGGCGATCGCCGGCAGTCGCTGGTGGTGATCGGCGTTCCCGACGCCGTGGAGCGCGAACTCCGGAACCTGCGGGCATGCCTCCTCAGCGGAACGGAACTCGACCGCGGCCCCCAGGGGTGGCGGGACATGCGGGACCCGATCTCGCCGCAGTTCAGCGACGCAACGGAGGGCGCCACGGCCGCCGACTGACGCCCCGGCCGCCGACCGACGCCCGCCGCAGATCAGTCCAGGTAGCGCGCCTTGTTCGCCAGGTGTTCGCTGAACGTCCGGGACAGGACGATCTCGCGCGACGGCTTGTGGAGGAAGAACAGGTAGTCGTGCTGCGCCGGGTTGGCGGCGGCCCGGATCGCCGGGAGTCCCGGGTTGCCGATCGGTCCCGGCGGGAGGCCTGTGTTCTCGTAGGTGTTGTACGGGTGCTGCACCTCGGTATCGGCGAACGTCGGCTGAAGCTTACTGGTCCCCAGGACGTAGTTCACCGTTGCATCGGACTCCAGGCGCATTCCGATCTGCAGGCGATTCCAGAACACGCCCGCAACCTGCGGCATCTCATCGTCGTTCGCCGATTCCTGCTGCACGATCGACGCCAGTGTCAGCACCTCGTGGAGCGTTCGGCCCTGGGAGGCGATGTCGTCCAGCAGTTCCTGCGGAACCCGGCGCTGAAAGTTCTCCAACATGCGATCGACCAGCGTCTCCGGTGTGCTGTCGGGAAATACGCGATAGGTATCGGGAAACAGGTAGCCATCCAGGATCGTATCGTCCTCCAGCGGTGCCAGAAACGGATGATCGCGGTAGATCTGCTGCATCACCGCCGCCTGCTGGAATCGCTCCCGGGTAAACAGCCCCTGGTCCTCGAAGTAGGTCTCGATCTCGTGCAGGCTCCAGCCCTCCGGGATCGTCACGGTGAGCTCGTCGAAGACGGCGTCTCCGGAGACGATCATGTCCAGCATCCCCACCGGGGTCATCGTGCGGTCAAGCGCGTACCGGCCCGCCTGCAGACGGGCCGCGTAGCCGGCGCCGCGGGCGTAGATTTCCAGCAACCGGGCGTTGCCGACCAGTCCCTGCCCCTCCAGGGTGCGGCTGACCGTTCGGAGTGAGTCGCCGGGCCGGATCTCCACCACCACCGTTTCGTCCCCCGTTCCGGCGGGGGTGTTGAGCGTCGTCCAGCCGTACCACGCCGCAGCACCGCCGGCGAGGACGATGACCGCCACGGCGACGGCGGACCAGACCAGAAAACGTTTCATGCTGCGAGGAGAGTACGCATCACCGGGCGTTGCGACAAGTGCCACGGCGGCGGTATCTTGTGGAAACGATGAGTCACCATACGCCGATCTACGGTCACTCCCGGGGATACAGAACCCTCGCGCTTTTGGCGGTGGCGGCGATCGTTGTGTCCTTTCTGGATATCGAACGCGGCGTGGGAATGAGTTCCGTCGGCATCGTTGGACTCATCGGATTCTCCGCGCTGTTCTTCTACGCCTGGCGCCGTGCTGCGCGGCGGGTGGTCGTGATGAATATCCAGGAGGGTGGATTCTCGATCGACGATCCTGCCCAGCCGTTCGGCCTGATCGAGTTCGACGAAATCGAGGAGCTGCGCATCTACGCGCTTCTGGAACGCCCGATGATCGCGTTCCGGCTCCATCACCCCGACCGGTTGCGTCGCCGGGGCCCTGCGGTCCTGCGGGCGGTGTCCAAGATGACGTGGCCGCTGCAGCACTATCAGGTCGTGGTCGAGCTGGATGCCTGGAACGACCAGGTGGCGGCGATCAAGAGCGTCGCCGTCAAGTCCGGCATTCCGATCCGCAGCGAACTCCTGTAGGCGTCCGCCACCGCGCGCTCACGCCCCCGGGCATTCACGCCCCCCGGGATTCAGGCCCCCGGGGCACCACCGAGCCCCAGCTCCAGCCGGTCGAACTGCACGCTGAACTGTTTGGGCACCATGATCTCGCGTACGCTCTCGATGGCAAAGTCGTCGGTCATGCCGGCGATGTAGTCGAAGACCACGTCCTCCGGCCGACCGTCCTCGGATTCGTAGAACGCCTGCATCTTGGCGACGTAGTCGCCGAAACGCGCCGCCAGGGTGTTCCCTTCGGCGTCGTAGGCGCGCTGGTCCGTTCCTGACCGATCGAACATGTCGACCAGGTAGTGGTACAGCGTCTCCAGTATGCGCTCAAAGTACTGATGGTAGGTCTGGAGTGGCGGGCTGGTGTAGATCCGCTCGTAGTTGAAGTTCTTGACGTCGAGAAACGCGTGGTATACGTCATCGGAAAAGCCGATCACCCCGGTTCGCAGGGAGTGGGCGATCAGGTCATTCACAAGACTGTCGATGATCTCGGAGTTGTTGATCCCCAGCAGCCGCCGACCGGCCTCGGGGATTTCCTCCTGCCGGACGAGTCCCAGTTGCATGGCATCCTCGAGATCCCGGCCCAGGTACGCGATCTTGTCAGACATGCGCACCGCCACACCTTCCCATGTGCTGGGCAGACGGTCGCGGCGGGTAATCGCCGACAGATCCTTGACCTCGTGGTCCGGGCTCAATTCCTGCTCGAACTTCTCACCGCAGTGGTTGATGATACCGTCGCGAACCGCGTAGGTCAGGTTGAGTCCCTTGCCGTGGTTGGCAAGCTTGTCCACCACCCGAAGGCTGTAGATCTCGTGGCGAAATCCATCGACTCCGCGGAGGCGCGACAGGATCTTCTCACCCAGATGGCCGAACGGCGTGTGGCCGAGGTCGTGTCCCATGCCGATCGCCCACGCCAGGTCGGGGTTCAGATTGAGCGCACGGCAGATCGTGGCGGCGATCGTGGAGACGTGCATGACGTGTTCGATACGAGTGCAGATATGGTCGTTCTGCGGCGCGAAGAACACCTGCGTCTTGTGTTTCATCCGCCGGAACGGATAGCTGTGTACGATCGCGGTGGTGTCGCGGAAGAAGTGTCCGCGCAGGTCGCGCTCGTCCTCCGGTCGCGGCACGGGACGTCGCCGGAGTTCCTCGGCGGACAGCTCGTTCTGAAAAAAGAGCGTCTGCCCGAACTGAGCCCCCGAGGTGGCCGCCTCACCGTCGGCGCCGCTCGCCGGCGCCTCTCCCTCGAGGGAGAACTCATCCGAGGGGCGCACTGTCAAACCCCAGCTTTTCGAGTTTGGGCTGAATCACCAGGCGGCAGTACCCCTGCCGCGAGTTCTGTTCGTAGTAGTCGCGGTGGTAATCCTCCGCCGGGTAGAACGCCCCGGCCGGTACGATCTCCGTGACGATCGGATCGGAGAAACGCTCCTGCGCCGCCGCCATACTCTTCTCAACGGATGCGCGCTGCCTTTCGTCGCTGCAGAGGACGATCGAGCGATACTGCGGACCGACATCGGCGCCCTGCCGGTTGAGCGTGGTCGGGTCGTGGGCGCGCCAGAAGAACTCAAGCACGTCCTCCAGTGAGATCACGTCGGTATCATAGGTAACCCGGACCACCTCGGCGTGGCCGGTGGTGCCGGTGCACACCTGTTTGTACGACGGATGTTCCACGTGTCCGCCGGCGTAGCCCGATTCGGCGTTCACGACGCCGTTCAGTCGGCGATACGCCGCCTCTATGCACCAGAAACACCCTCCTCCGAGGATGATCGATTGTGTCGCCATTGTGGGCCTCCGTTATGCAGAAGGTAACGAATGTGAGTGCCGCGTCAAGTGCGCGTCGCCGACGGCACGCATGCGTCGCGCGCGCCGGGGACCGAACAGGCGCGCGATCTGCCGTTCCATGTCGGTGCGGCCAACCTCTATCAGATCGATCTGGTGCGGTTTTACCGGACTCCGGGTGTCGATCCCGGAAACCTGAAACCCGATGTCGGCGAGCTCGAGCGCCTTGCGCAGCTGCTGGATCCCCAGCATGCCCACCGTGCCGCTCAGCGCCTGCCGGGCGCTCGCGAGTTTCTGGGGCATGAACGAGAGCGCCAGACTCACACCGATGGAAAAGCGCGCCCCCATGGCGCGGACGATGTCCACCGGCGTCTGGTCCACCAGCCCGCCGTCAACCAGATTCATGCCGTCCACCGGGACGGGCCGGAAAAACCCCGGCACCGCGCAGCTGGCGCGGATCGCCAGCCCCACCGGCACATCGGAAAGCACCACGGTGTCGGCCCCCGGGAGCTCCCCCCGCGCCGGCGGCAGGAACCGTTCGAGTTCATCGTGATCGATCCGGTCGGCGACCCGCCGAGAGGTCATGATCACCCGGCGGCGATATTCGAGGTCCGTGGCGGTGACGGCCACGTCGTGGGGCAGGTCGTCGAATCCGGCTCCGTCGATGCGTTCTTCCACCACCTCCGCCAGACGCGTGTTGGGAAACAGCCCCGCGCGGCTCGCGTTGCGAATATCCATGAGATCGGAAACACGGATCACGTGTTTGAACCAGTCGAGTTCTACCGAGAAGGAGCGGATTTCGGACGCCGGGAGTCCGGCGGCGGCGAGCACCGCCATCACCGAACCGGCTGATGTCCCTGCGAAGATCCGGGGCCGAAGCGCGGGATAGCGGTCAAGCGCCTCCAGAACGCCTGCGTGGGCGATACCACGAGCCCCGCCGCCGCCAAGGGCCAGACCAACCGGGCCCCGTCGCGCCGCCCACCGTTGCGTTGTGTTCATATGGCTCCACGATACGGACCGCGGGAATCCATGTCAACGCGCGCGACGGCGCAGAACCGCGATGTTCTCTACGTGGCGCGTCTGCGGAAACATGTCCACCGGCTGCATCGCCGTTACCTCGTAGCGGTCCGACAGTTCGGCGATGTCGCTGGCCTGGGTGCGTGGGTTGCAGCTGATGTACAGGATCCGCTGCGCGTCGAGGTCCCGCACCGCCCGTCGCGCCGCAGGGTGCAGTCCCGCTCGAGGCGGGTCGAGAATCACGACGTCCGGCGCCCCGTGCCGTTCGGCAACCGCAGGGAGAACCGTCTCCACCTCGCCTTCTTCGAAGGTCACGTTGGACACGCCGTTGAGCGTGGCGTTCTCCCGCGCCGCCGTCACCGCGTCGGGAACCGATTCGATTCCCACCACCGAGGCCACCGACCGCGCCACGAAGAGCGCGATACTCCCAATACCGGAATACAGGTCGAACACGCGGTCGTCCGGGGAAAGCCCCACCAGATCCACGGCGGCGGCGTACAATCGTACGGCCTGTTCCGGATTGGTCTGGTAGAACGCCTTGGGGCGGATGCGCAGGCGGTTGGGACCCGAGGCCTCCGTGATCCACGGGTCGCCGCGCCACACCTGGACATCGTGCGGAAACAGACTGTCGTTGCGACTGGTGTTCACGACAAAACAGAGCGACGAAATATCCGGGAACTCCGCCGCCAGCGCCGTCATCACCTCGCGGATCGCCTCCGGTTGGTCCTCACCGAACATCACGATTACCATCGTCTGCTCCAGCAGCGAGGTACGGACGATGAGCAGACGCAGCAGTCCGTGGTGCTCCCGGGCATCGTAGAAGCTGTAGCCGCGACGCTCCGCAAGGTCCCGCATGAAGCGACGCACCGACTCCGACGGCTCCGGCTGGAGGTGGCATTCCTGCAGGTCGAGGACGCGATCAAAGCGTCCGGAGACGTGAAACCCCAGACCGCGACGGTCGCCGATCGCGTCTGCCTCCGCGATCTCCGTCTCCGAAAGCCAGCGCTGCGCGCCGAAGGAGAACTCCAGCTTGTTGCGGTAACGTGTGCCCCGCGGCGCCGGGAGGACCGCCGGGATCGCGGGAAGCGTCAGCGGCGCCTGGCCGGAGAAGCCCGCCTCGGCAAACGCCGCCTGCACCATGGCGTGCTTGAGGTCACACTGCGCCTCGTAGGAGATGTCCTGAATCGTACACCCGCCACAGTCGGCGAAGTGACGGCAGAACGGATCCTGCCGCGGTACGCCGGCGTCGTGAAACGCCTCGATCTCACCGAGGAACGCACCCGCCTTGCGTCGCCGCACCCGAACGTCCACAGTGTCACCGGGGTAGGCTCCGGTGACGATCACCGGGCGCGGGGTATCGTCACCGGCCAGGGCGGAGCCGTGGCCCCGTCCGCGACTGTCGAGGCGCTCGATCGCCACCGCATGGAGTTCTTTCTTCATCGTCTGGCCTTGTACCGCATTCTCCGGGGGATCTACAAGCCGGTGGCAGATTCTGGTAGCCTGATGCGATGACCGACAGACCCCGTCTCGATCCGTATGAGGTCGCCACCGACGCCCACGACCTCGATCGCACGATCGCCGTGCTTCGCGAACACGTTACCGACGCGCGCTGGGGGCGCATGCAGCAGGTACTGGACCAGCGCAGCCGCTACATCGTTGCGGCGGTCGAGGATATCTATCAACCGCACAACGCGAGCGCGGTTCTGCGGTCCTGCGACGCCTTCGGCGTCCAGGACGTGCACATCATTGAGAACCGGAACCGGTATCAGGTGAACCCGGGGGTGGAACTCGGAACCGCCCAGTGGCTGAGCATGTACCGCTACACGCGCCCGGCGATACCGGAAGAGGACAACGCGAAACCTGCGGACCCGGCACCTCGCACCCGGACCGCCGTGGCAACGCTGCACAGTCTCGGGTACCGCGTGGTGGCCACGACCCCGCACCGCAACGACGTGACCCTCGACGAACTGGATCTGACGCGGGGTCCCGTGGCGCTGATGTTCGGAAGCGAAAAAGAGGGACTCAGCGACACCGCCCTGGGCCTCGCGGACCAATACATGCGCATTCCGATGCACGGCTTCGTTGAGAGCCTGAACATTTCCGTCTCTGCGGCGGTATCGATGCGCACCCTGTCCGCGCGACTGCGCGCCTCGTCATTGCCGTGGCAGCTGACCGCGACCGACCGCCGCGTGATTCTCGCGCGGTGGCTGCGACGGAGCGTCCGTCACGCGGGACTCATCCTGGATCGGGCACGGGACCGCCGGTTGTAGCGACTCCACACCAGCCGCCGTGCCGCCAGGAGCCGGTCCCACTCGCGAAAGCGATCCGCGTCGATCGCCGCTTCCACCACCCGGACATCCTCGAGGAACATCTGCCGGCCCCGACGGGAGAAAACCGCCGCGATGCGCTGCTGCATCGTGGATGCCTCACCCACGGCGGCGTGGACCAGCGCCGTTCGCGGAAGACGCGGAAGATCCCGCTTGAGCTGTGACAGGAACACATCCTCCAGGAGCGCCGCCAGGGCGCCGTCGGCGATCTGGGCGCGCCACACGCGGTACAGGCGATCCCCCCGCGGCTCCAGATAGTACCGCCGAACGATCTCCGCTGTTGCCACCGGCGGCCGCTGACCGGGCTGCTTCGTCCGCCGTGCCAGTTCCGCCACCACCCGGTCCGCGGCACCGGCAACCTGGTCCCACGGGGGCCGTGCACCGGCGCCGGGATGACGCCGCTCCGCGTGAGCCACGATCTGCTCCCACCGTCGCGTGCCGAATCCCATTCGCAGCGACGCCTGCTCCGCCGGACCGCACCACAGTGCAACGAGGGACAGGTCGCGGTAGAGTTGGCCGGAACGGTACGCCAGATCAACGAGGCTGCGTTTCGCCACGCCGTCCTCGCGAATGAGCTCGGCGATCGTCCGAATAGCATGCCGGGCGCGACGCTCGACGGCGGTGCGCGGGGCCAGCCGCATCAGGCGCAGAAGACCTCCGTGGGTAATCTCCGCGTCCAGCACGCGCAGCAGAGCGGTCGCCTGGAGATGGTTCCACGTGCCGGCGCCGGTCCCGGCGCTCCCGTCCGAAGAGCCTTCGCCGGTCCCGCCGGCGAGAACCTGCAGCAGTCCCCGAAAGGACCGCACCGGCCAGTAGACCCGGGCGGCGGGGCCATCGATCCGCATGAGGGCGGCGCCACCGGATACGTCCGATGCGTCCCGCCGCCGAACCTGCGCCGACACCTGAGGCCATCCCGCGCGGCGCAGCGTCTCTCTCAGCCGCTGAATCCCCGCGGCCACCGCCCGTCCGATCGTGTCCCCCGTCGGTTCTGTCTCCACCACCAGGCACGAGAGCGCACCGTTCGATCCCGGCTCGCCAAAATGGATCGTCCACACTCCGTCGCGGCCGGAATCGACCAGGAGCTCGGTACTGTCCACGCGCCGCGGCGGCGCCGGTTCGCTCCCCGCGGGGTGTCCCCAGGCGCCCGCCAGCAGTGTCCACAGGAGCCTGCGATCGGTAAGCCACGCCACGGCGGTCTCCGAAAGCGGCACCGCGAACGCCTCACCGTCGGGGATTCGCGTCGCCTCCACCCGTTCCGCGCGTGCGATCTCCGCCACCAGGCGCGCCAGGCCCGCCGCGGGACGCGCGACCACGCCGCGCCCGTCGAGGCGCCCCACCAGACGGAACGCGACATCGCCTTCGGCGGGGTGCGCGGACACCTCGACCGCAACCGAGAGTTCGCCTGCAACGAGGAGGTCGTGAACACGCCCCGGTGAGAGCACCGGAGGAAGGAGGGATACACGCATGACCGGTCTCCGGTAGGATAGCGAGGGATTCCGATGAATTGCTACCATCTGCGCACCAACCCGGGCCTCGAACCCGTTCTGGCCGCCGAAATCGCCGGCCTCACCGCTGCCGGCCTCACCACTGCCGCCTCCGTGCCGGACGCTGCCGCAGCCGGCCGATCCGTGTGGGCCGACACCCGTACGGAGGAGGTCCCCCGCGGCAGGCGCGGCTGGGTCGCCGTGACGAGCCCCGAGCCCCTGCCCGCGGTCGCCTTCGACGAGCTGCGCACCGTGTACGAGGTACTGGAGGTGGCCGCAACCGTTCCTGTACCGGCGGCGGCCACCACCGACGGCGACCGCTACCTCGCCATGATCCGGGACCTCGCCGCCGAGGTGTCGCTGCCGTGGCCACGGCCGGCGGAGTCCTTCGCCGTACGCTGTCTCCGCGTCGGGAACCATCCGGTCAACAGCCCCGATGTCGAACGCACCGTGGGCGGCGTGGTGGCCGGCGCCTCCGGCGCCCGGGTCAACCTGTCGGCTCCGGATGTCACCATTCGCGCGGACCTCGACGACGATCTTCTGACGATCGGCCGCCTGCTGGGTTCCCCGACCCGCGACCGCCGGTTTACGTGGGCGTACCGTCCCCGAATCACGCTCAGTACGGTCGTGGCGGCGGCGTGCCTCCGGCTTTCCGCCGCCACGGACCCGCAGCACCCCGGCGCACATCCCCACGATCCGGCACTCCCCGCCGGCGCGATCCTCGATCCGTTCTGCGGGTCCGGCACGATCGCCATAGAGGCGGCGGCGCGGCGTGTGCGGGATCCGGACGTTCCGTGGGCTCCGGTATACGCCGCCGACATAGCCCCTGAGGCGGTGGCGGGCACCCGAGCCAATCTGGCGGCAAACGCGCTCGCCCGGGCCGTGGTGGTGCGTCGCGCCGACGCCACAGCCCTCGCCGACACCTGGGTTGACCGCGGCATCGGCGCTATCGTATGCAACCCGCCGTTCGGCGTACGCCTCGGGAGGCGGCTCAATTTCGACCAGTTCTACCGGGAACTCCTGGACGGAGCCGCCGCCGTCCTGCCTCCCGGCGGGCGCCTCGTGCTGCTCAGTTCGCGCCGCCGCGGCCGGCTCAACCACGTGATCGCCGACCGGCCGCAGTGGTGGCTCCGCGGCGTTCACCTCATCGAAATCGGCGGTGTCTTCCCCGGGATATTCGTACTGGAACGGCGGGACGTCGGCGCCATCGTACGCACCACCCCCGGGGCCGACATCGATCCCGAGACGGGTGCACGCGCCGATTGACCGGTCTCCGCCGCGGCGCTAAGGTGGCCCCATGACACCTCGCGAGGCATTTCTTGATGAGCTGCGCACCCGCACCACGGCCCACCTCGAGGCACTGGCCACCGAGAGCGGCGCCGCCTTCGGCCGCTTCGTGGCGCTGCCCGAGCTGGGGCCCCGGATCTACGCTCGTCTGGTGGAGCAGTTCAATATGGATGGGGCCCAGGAGATCTCCGCGGCCCTGATCGACCTGTTCTCGGGTCAGATGGATGACGGTACCGTCATGGTTTCGGACCGTGAGTTCCGCGGCCTCCGCGCGGTACTGGAGGAGTTTGACGCCGATCTCCCGGACGGCCCGCGGCGTTCGCTGCGCGACCTCATCACCACCCTGTCCCGTGCCGATAAAGGGGGGACATGAAAGGAGCAGCAGTGTACTTCCTTCCCGCTGACATAGACAGACTGCTCACCGGCGTCACCCGCGACCAACGCGACGCCGACATCGCGCAGTACCTCAGTGACCTGGCGCCGCGGATTATCGCCGAGCGCCGGGACCACCGCCATTTCGGTCCCTACTGGTGGTGGGTCAAGCCGTTGTTCGCCACGATTCCCGGAGCCCGCCGTGGCTGGATCCGGGGCGGGTACCGCGACCGTGCGTTTCTTGAGACGTTCGCGGCGCCCGAATCGGAGGACGACGCGCGATGGACCGCCTGGATCGGGCTCCGGTACTTCGAGGCGGAACTGGTCGACGACCTGCCCACGGAGTTCCACATCGTGGAAACGCCGCAGCACGAGGTCTTCGCGTATCAGCTCTACGACGCCGACGCCAGCCAGCAGATGGACCTCTTCGACGCCCCGGATGAGCCGTCGCCGGAGGTGCGGCAGCTCATGCGCGATCCCTCACGCTTCAGCGCGACCAGCTGGCTCCACCGCGCCGACGAGCTCGACGCCCGGGGTGAGGTGTGGCGCGCCGCCGCGGCCCTCCGGCGGGCGATCGAACGCGCCGTGGACGACACCGACCGCTCCCGGGCGTGGTTGCGCCTCGGGCAGCTCTTTCAGGAGCACCACCACGTCCACAAGGCGATCTTCTGTTACCGGAATGCGTTTGAACGGGAACAGGAAGGCTGGGTCCAGGGGCTGATGGGCGAAGCGTGGCAGGACGCGGGTGAGCCGCACGAGGCGCTCCGCTGCTACCGCAAGGCCCTCGACGCGATGCCGGGCAACCCGGAGTACCAGGCCGGCGTGGAACGCGCCGAACGGGCGATCCGCGCCGAAGCGCGAAACGCCGCCGGCTACACGCTGCTGCAGGAGCGCCTGGCGCGGTAGTGACCGTACATCGGGCGTGACGACACCGGCGGGCCGAGCGGTCCGCCGCTGCACGCCCACCCCGGGGCCGGTCTCAACCCCACAACCGCTCGGGATACTCCCCGGCGTCGACCAGTTCACGAATCCGCTGCACCACCGCGGGACGATCCTCGCGGTAGGTCACCCCGAACCACTCCGAATCGCTCCGGAGCACCGTCATCCGTGCCTCGCCCCGTTCTTTGAGCAGGTTCATCGCGTAGGGGATGTAGAACTCGCTCTTCGGCTGGTCGCCGAACTCCGTCAAAAACGCGGCGAACCGCTCCTGGAACTGCGCCATCGCCTGCGGGGTAAACCCGAACAGGTTCATACTGGTGGCCTCGTCGCCGGTGAACCACGCCCGAACACGATCGGACTCGTCCAGGCTCGCCACCCGACCATCGCGGGCGATGAGCTTCGTGTGCTCCTCGATCGACTGCAGCCACCCCTCGTCGTCGTGGCTCACGATCCCGCGCGAAACGGTGCCGTTGTCGCTCAGCGTCCGATCCAGGCGGTAGCCCACCATGGCGTAGTCGGTTCCGTCCACCGGCAAGGACGCCAGGTGATCGCCGATCGTCTGGAGCGCGGCACGCCCGTAGAAGTCGTCACCGTTGATCACGGCGAACGGTGCGTCGATCGCGGTGCGGGCGGCGAGGACGGCGTGGGCGGTTCCCCAGGGCTTGGCACGCCCCTCGGGCACCGAAAACCCGTCCGGAACGTCGGAGAGGTCCTGGTGAACGTAGTCCACGTCGATCTGTCCGTCGAACTTGCCGGCGAAAAACTCCCGGACATCCGCTTCGATCTCTTCGCGTACCACAAACACCACGCGTCCGTACCCGGCGCGAATGGCGTCGTAGATCGAGTAGTCGATAATCGCCTCGTTCCCCGGGCCCACCGGGTCGATCTGTTTTACCCCGCCGTACCGGCTACCCATGCCGGCGGCGAGTACCAAGAGTGTCGGTTTCATGCCCTCGAGAGTAGCGCCGGTGGCGGCGCCTGTCACCCCCGCGCTCCCGTTGCGACGGACCGGCAGCCCCGGTATGCTTGGGGCCCGGAGGTACTCATGCCCACGTTCAGGAATCTGACCGATACCGCGGCCTTTGCCGCGTTGAAAGACACAACTCCCTTCGACGTCACCGGACTCTCGCCGGAGCGCGTGACGGAAATGCGTATACCGCTCGCTGCGGACCTCACCTATTCGTACGCCGCCACCCCGGTCAACGCCTCGGTCATGCAGCGCCTCGGAGAACTCGCCGGCGAACAGGAGCTGATCGCCAAGTACCGCATGCTTGCCGAAGGCGCCGTAATGAACACCGGAGAGCAGCGACTGGTGCTGCACCACCTGCTGCGCGGGCAACTCGGCGCCGATGTGATCCATGAGGGACGCAACCAGCGGGAGTTCTACGTGGAGCAACAGCGTCGAGTCGCGGAGTTTGCCGCCGCCGTCCGCAGTGGCGCCGAGACCGCTCCCTCCGGCAACCGCTACCGTACCGTCGTGCAGATCGGTATCGGCGGCTCCGACCTGGGGCCGCGGGCGCTGTACCTGGCCCTGGAGCAGTGGGCCCGTGCCGAAGGGATCGATCCGCAGATCGAGGCGCGATTCGTGAGCAACGTGGACCCCGACGACGCCGCCGCCGTCCTTTCGGACGTCGACTTCGAGTCGACCCTCTTCGTCCTGGTCAGCAAGAGCGGCACCACCCAGGAAACGCTGACCAACGAGAAGTTCGTGCAGGAACTCGCAGCGCGGCGCGCCCCCGGCATCGACCTCCTGAAGCAAACCGTGGCGGTCACCTCGCAGAGCAGTCCCATGGCGACCAGCGGCGCCTACCGCGACGCGTTCTTCATCGACAATTTCATCGGGGGGCGCTATTCCGCCACCAGCGCCGTCGGTGGCGTGGTGCTGTCGGTGGCCTTCGGCCCGGAGGTGTTCCAGCGCATCCTCGACGGCGCCCACGCCGCCGACCGGGCGGCGATGGAACCGGACATCAGAAAAAACGCGGCGCTCATGGACGCCATGATCGGGCTCTACGAACGCACCGTTCTCGGCTGGCCCGCCACGGCGGTGCTCCCCTACAGCCAGGCGCTCAGCCGGTTTCCCGCGCACCTGCAGCAGCTGGACATGGAATCCAACGGGAAGAGCGTCAACCGCGACGGCGAGCCCGTTGACTACGCCACCGGTCCGGTGGTGTTCGGCGAACCCGGCACCAACGGACAGCACAGCTTTTACCAGCTCCTGCACCAGGGGACCGACGTCGTGCCGCTTCAGTTCGTCGGCTTCCTCGATTCCCAGCTCGGGCAGGACACGGAGTTCGACGGGTCCACCAGCCAGACGAAGCTCAACGCCAACCTGGCAGCCCAGATCGTGGCCTTCGCCGTGGGCAAGGACGACGACAACCCGAACAAGCGCTTCGCCGGAGGCCGGCCGTCCACCCTCATCGTGGGTCGGCGGCTCACCCCGGAAGCGGTCGGCGCGCTGCTCGCGCACTTCGAGAACAAGGTGATGTTTCAGGGCCTGGCGTGGAACATCAACAGCTTCGATCAGGAGGGCGTCCAGCTCGGGAAGATCCTGACCAAAGAAGTACTGGGGGGAAACCCGGGACCGCAGCTCGCCGCGTACGCCGCGCTTCTCGGCGTCACGTGATCAGGCAACAGGGCCACGCGGGGCTGGCGAAAATTCTTCACAAAAACGTTTGACTTCTCCGCCGGCTGTCACGAGACTATAGGTAACGGGAGCGCCGATGGGCGGCGCTTCAGGGAGGACACTATGGAGAATGTTCCGCCGGATGGAGTCTGCTGACCGGTGAAACGGATCGCCGGTCAGCCGCTCGAACCCTTTGGTTTGCAGCCGCGTTGCGGTGACGATAATTGATTCCAGGGAGACGCGCAGCCGCGTGTCTGTCACCCAGGAAACTCAAACGGCCGGTAGTGAGTACCGGCCTTTTTTTGTGTCCCCGGCGCACGGCGCCGTCCGAACATGCCCCGGCGCCCGCGCCGGACACGCGCCTTCCGACCACCGTGCCTGGTGCGCGCCTTCCGCCGGGTGCTCCCGCCGTGCTACCGTGGGCGTGGCATGCAGTACCACGTCATCAGCGGCGCATCCCGGGGAGTGGGCGCTGCGCTTGTCGAACAGCTCCTCACCCCGACAGCCTCCGTTTTCGGCATCTCACGCACTACACCGGACCGGCTCGTGGATCGCGCCCGAAGTCAGGGCCTCCCGCTGCACTGGCTTCCCGCCGACCTGCGCGATCCGTCGGGTGCCGACTCACTCATCGATTCGATTGCCGCGACGGTGGGCGACCGGCCACCGGAGATTGCGGCGCTGTGGGTCGCCGCCGCCACCCTGGACCCGATCGGCCCCGTGGGGACGCTGGACTCCGCAGCCGTCGATGCCGCCCTCCGGCTCAATCTCGCCGCGGCCATCACCCTCACCCAGCGGTTCGTTGCCGGGTTCGCCGGCTTCGGGTGCCCGCTGCGTGTTGTTCTGTTGTCGTCGGGGGCGTCGGAACGGGTGATGCCGGGGCTCTCCGTCTATTCCGCCGCCAAAGCGGGGCTCAACGCCTTTGCCCGGTCGGCACAGGACGAGGCCGTGCGCAGCGGACTCGGGGACGTGGCGATCTACTCGATCTCTCCGGGGCTCGTGGACACGGGGATGCAGGAAACGTTGCGCACACGTGGAACGGACCGGCTTCCGGAGCGGGATCAGTACCGTAGCTGGCGCGCCGACGGCCGACTCGCGTCACCGGCGGCCGTTGCCGCGCGGCTGGCGACCCTCGTGAACCGCGACGACCTGCCGGCGGGACGCTACCTCCACATCGACGATCTGTAATCAGCCCTCGCCCTGCTCCACGGGGTAGCCCGCGTCGCGCCAGGCGTCCTTGCCGCCGGCGAACTCGTACACGTTCGTGTATCCGAGCTTTTCGAGCTTCTGGGCGGCGATCGTACTCGCCCGACACTCCGGGTTGTGGCAGTACACCACGATTTCATCGTCCGCGGAAAACCTGTCCCGCGCCGCTTTTGTGATGCGGTTGAAGTGAATGTTTATCGCCCCGGGAAGGTGCCACGATTCGTACTCCCTCGGGAGCAGCGTTTCCACGAGGTGGAAGTGGTCTCCCCGGTCGATTTTCGCTTTCAGGGTCTCGACGTCAATCGGTCGAGGCATAGTATCGCCTCCTTCAGCAGTCACACATCCTGATCGGCTGGTGCGTGCTCTCCAGTACATCGCGCCAGAGATTGCCCTCGGGGTCAACCCGTTTGCGCTGCGATACGGCGACCTCCATGGGTATATGCACGAAATGGTCGTTCACCAGCCCCACGATCGTCTCGGTCTTGCCCGCCATCGCGGCATGCACGGCGGCGTTTCCCAGGCGCGAGCAGTAGACGCTGTCGGTGGGAACCGCGACGGCACTGCGGATGATGTAGCTCGGATCGATGTACTTGAGGCTGAAGGGGATACCGCGACGTTCCAGGTGATCGGAGATCGCCTGTTTGAGGTACACGCCGATGTCACCCATTTTCCGGTTGCCGCTGGCGTCGGTCTGCTCGCTCTCCGGGAGCAGTTCCTGCCCCGCCCCTTCCGCAACGATGATCACGGCGTGGCGGCGCCGTTCCAGACGCTGTTCCAGCAGTGCGAAGAGCCCCTTCTCCCCCTCCAGGTCGAACGGGACTTCCGGCACCAGCACGAAGTTGGACTCGTGGCTCGCCAGCGCGGTGTGGGCGGCGATAAAGCCGCTCTCGCGCCCCATGAGCTTCACCAGGCCGATGCCGTTCACGGCCGATTTGGCCTCGGTGTGAGCCGCCGCCACCACCCGGGTCGCCTCGGACACCGCCGTCTCAAAGCCGAAGGATCGTTCGATGAAGCTGAAATCGTTGTCGATCGTCTTGGGGATGCCCACCACCGAGATCTTCAGCCCGCGTCGCTTGATCTCGCGGGCGATCGCCAGCGCCCCCTTCTGCGTGCCGTCGCCGCCGATCGTAAACAGAATGTTCAGGTTCAGGCGCTCGATCGAATCGACGATGTCCTCGGTCCGATCACCACCACCGCGGCTGGACCCCAGCACGGTTCCGCCGATCTTGTGAATGTCGTCGACCACGTCGGGGTCGAGTTCCATCGTCGGGCCCGCGGTTTCCGGCAACAGCCCGCGATAGCCGAAGCGGATGCCGGTGATGCGCCGAATCCCGTAGCGGTACCACAGGCAGCGCGTCACGGCGCGGATGACGTCGTTGAGGCCGGGACACAGACCGCCGCAGGTCACAATCCCGGCGTGAACGTGGCCGGGGGTAAAGAAGATCTTCTCGCGGGGCCCCGCCTTCTCCAGCAGGCCATGGTCCTTTTCTGCCGCCGCCTCCGGCGTGGGAATGTCCACGTCAAAGAGCACGCGCTCCTGGTCGTTGCAGTAGTTCGCGATCTCGTCGCCACGGACGTGGGAGTACGGGATCGGCGAGGGGATTTTCGGCGTTCCGAGGGTCGGGATGGAAAAATCGTAGGCCATGAAAATATGATAGTACACCGCATACGCCGTTGAATACCCGACCGCCACGAACCGTGGTGTACCGCCGACGCCGCCGGGATTGACCGAGCAGCAGGGAGCGGCTACGCTCACACACCGTGAAAGTCCTCGTAATCGGCGGCGCCGGATATATCGGCAGCCATGTGGTCCGCGAACTCCTCGACGAGTCGTATTCAGTGACGGTCTTCGACAATCTCTCCAGCGGTCTGCGGATCAATCTGCAACCGGAGGCCGCGTTCATCCACGGCGACATCATGCGGCCCGAACAGCTCGCGGCGGCGATGGAGGGCCACGACGCGATCATCCATCTCGCGGCGTTCAAGGCCGCCGGCGAATCGATGATCCGGCCGGAGAAGTACGCCCTCAACAACCTCAACGGAACGATCAACATCCTCAACGCCGCCACCGCCGCCGGAGTCCGACGTATCGTGTTCTCCTCCAGCGCCGCCGTGTACGGCGAACCGGAATACCTGCCGATCGACGAGAAGCACCCAACCCGGCCGGAGAACTTCTACGGGTTCACCAAGCTGGAGATCGAACGGGTCATGGACTGGTACGACCGCCTCCGCGGTCTTCGGTTTGCCGCGCTGCGCTACTTCAACGCCGCCGGCTACGACCGCCGCGGTCGCGTACGTGGTCTCGAGCAGAACCCCGCCAACCTGCTCCCGGTGATCATGGAGGTCGCCGCCGGGACGCGTGAAAAGCTGCTGGTGTTCGGCAACGACTATGACACACCCGACGGCACCGGCGTTCGCGACTATATCCACGTCTCCGACCTCGCCCGGGCGCATACCGCGGCGCTGCGGACGATCGATGAACGTGACGAGTCGCTGGTGGTGAATCTGGGCAGCGAGTCCGGACTCAGCGTGATGGAGATCGTGGAAGCCGCGCGGCGCATCACCGGCGAGCCGATCGCCGCCGAGATCACCGATCGGCGTCCCGGTGACCCGGCCAAACTGGTCGCATCCGCCGCCACCGCCCGCGAGCTCCTCTCCTGGTCGGCCCGCGAGAGCGACGTCGACTCCCTGGTGGAGACGAGCTGGAGCGTATACCGCCGATAGGCTCGGGGCGGGCTATTCCCGCCGGTGCGCCTCCGTCGGTTCGAACGCCGGGCAGTGGTGCCCGGTGTTTTCGTACACGACGTGGCTCGGCAATCGACGGGTCTTGATGCCGAATACCGTGCACGCACGCGGAAAGCGCGCGTTCCAGGTCACGGTAAAGTGCCGGCACTGGAGGCAGTTGGGCGCGTGATCGGGGGGCTGACCGTACTCCATCGTGTCCATAGATATATCACGCGGTCCAAACTTTACAAATCCGCAAACCATGGCCTACGATGAAACCAAGAGGTAATCGGGCCAATGCAAACTCACTTCTATCTGTCGGTGTCGCCGATCGAGGCGCTCATCGCGTCGCAGCTGGAACCGGAACAGTTTGGACAGTACATGGCGATCGGGTCCAAGAACGGTTCCTACGAGCGGATCATGTTCATCGAGCTCGAGGGCGGATTCGGGGACCATTTCGACTGGGAATACGCGAGGCAACGCTGTGTCGCCCACGCGTCGGGGGACCCCAAGCACTCCGTCTGGATGGGGGTGTACCGGGTGCTGGAACACGTGCCGCTGACGGCGATGAAGACGATGTACCTGACCACCAAGGACGGCCGCAGTCTGCCGCTGGAACCGTCGGACCGGATTCCCAACCATACGCGCCCGTTCTACGTGTACCAGGAGCTGTGTCCCCTGACACCGCTGGTGGTCAGCGCGCTGACGCCGAAGCAGTTTGCCGGGTTTATGACCGACCCGCACAACCATGTGTCGGTACCGTCGGTCGTCTTCAGCGACCTCAAGGTGGTCGACTTCGAGAACCCGGAGGCGACGGGGAACATCGGCGGGGCCTACGACCGCAATCTGGAACACCTGAAGTCCTGCGTTCACGACGTCACCACCAAGGCTGACAAACCCAACAAGAACGTGGAACGCTCCGTGAGCTCGTTCTCGTACCAGATCATCCGGGACGGGGTTTACGTCGGCAACGGCGACGGACTCGTGTTCTATCCGATGCCCGATGCCGATACGATCCGTCGCGACCACTACGACTGGGGTCGCTCGGCGATGGTGTTCTGAGAGGCTCGGTCCTTTCAATTCCGCCGTCCGGTGTCTATAATCGCCAATACGGAAGGAGAAATCGAATGCGCAAGTTTCTGGTTTTCGCACTCTGCGCGACGGTGGTGGTCGGTGCCGTCGGCGCGCAGCAACTGCGGATCTATAACAACGGACAGGTGGATTTCGCGCCCAGCGCCGCCCGCTTCGTCCTGACCGCCGACGAGCTCGAATCGAACCTCGCGGAGATCGAGTACAGCGTCGACGGAGGTGAGACGATGGTCTACGACGGGCCGGTGCAGCTCACCGAAGAGGGCCGTCACGTCATCACCTACCGGGCCACCGATGTGACCGGGAACGTCTCGGCGGAGGAAGCCTATACGGTCGTTATCGACGACACGGCACCGGGGCTGTCCGCCACCGCGAAAGGGCACGCCTTTGTCGAGAACGGCGCCGCGTATCTCCGCGGTGACACCGCGATCATCGTGAACGCCAACGATTCCGCCTCCGGCCTCCAGGGTATCTTCGTCAGCCTGGACAACGAGAATTTCATTCGCTTCAGCGACGTTGCCTACGTCAACGAAGAGGGTGAACACCGCGGGTACGCCTACGCCGTGGACAACGTCGGCAACCGTTCCCAGACGTTCTCCATGCGGGCCTTCGTCGACGACACCGCGCCGGATGTGCGCGTTGTGCCCCGCCGGCGGCTCACCACGGTGCAGGGCGACCGCTACACGTCCAGCGGCAACCAGTTTGTGGTACGCGCCACCGACGAGGTGGCCGGAATCGATACCGTGGAAGTGTCGATCGACCGTCAGGAGTTCATCACCTACTCGGGCCCGATCTCGTTCACCGAGTCCGGTTTTCATTCGATCCGCGCCCGCGCCACCGACCGCCTCGGCAACGTCAGTTCGATCGTTGAACTGTCGTTTAACGTCGATGTCGACGTGCCCCAGCCGCGGCTCGAGGCGATCATCGAACAGTAAGTGACCGCTTCCATCAGCATCGATGACAATCGGGCCAACCAGTGCTATCTGGTTGGCTCATTTTCTTTGGAGCCGCGCCACGAGGCCGTGGCGGGACTCCAGGAACTGGAGCGTCTGTGCCGCGCCGCCGGACTGCGTCCCGTCGGTGGCGAGGTCGTTCGCGTTCGGGCACCGCAACCGGCGCTGTACCTCGGCACCGGTCAGGCCGACCGCATCATCGCCGCGGCTGCCGACGCCGACGCCGCCATGGTCGTGTTCGACCGCGCCCTCTCGCCCATGCAGCTGCGCAACTGGGGACGCCGGAGCCGGCTGGAGGTCTACGACCGCCACGCCGTGATCCTGGAGATCTTCGCCTCCCGTGCCCGGACCCGGGAGGCACAACTCCAGGTGGAACTGGCGCGGGCGGAATACGCGCAGTCGCACCTCGCCGGCATGTGGCAACACCTCTCCCGACAGGGCGGGGGCAGCAGGCTCGCCCGGGGCGAGGGTGAGAAGCAGATCGAGATGGACCGGCGCCAGCTCGCCCGACGGGTACAGCGGGCGAAGGCGGCACTCGTGCGGGTCAGCCGACAGCGGGAGCTGCGCCGCCGCCGCCGCGACGGCATGCGGCGCGTGGCGCTGGTGGGATACACCAACGCCGGGAAATCCTCCCTCATGAACCGTCTCACGTCCAGCGGCGTCCGCGCCGCGGATCAGCTCTTCGCCACCCTGGATCCCACGACCCGGCGCCTCTACCTCTCACCGGAGGAGACCGTTCTGCTCAGCGACACCGTTGGCTTCGTGCGCCGCCTGCCGCCGGAGCTCATCGAGGCGTTTCACTCCACGCTGGAGGAGGTCACCGAGGCCGACCTCCTGTTGATCGTTGTGGACGCCGCCGATCCCCGGGCGGCCGAATCGCTCGAGACCACGCGGAGCGTCCTGGATTCGATCGGCGCCGGCGAGATCCCCGCAATCCTGGTTCTGAACAAAATCGACGCGGTGGATCCCGACGGGGAGCTCCCGGACCCTGCAGCCACGGTGGGACTCAACAGCGACATCCTCGCCGAAGTGCGCACGTCCGCCAGGGACGGAACGGGTATCGACACCCTGAGAGAGCTGATCGCCGAAGCACTCACCGGGGATGATTGAATGCACCGCCCCGGGGTGCTACCATCCCCGCTCGTGGAGTATCTCTACACGCACCGCTACGATTCCCCCGTGGGTCCGCTTTTTCTCGCCGTTGACCGCAGCGGCACCGTCTACCGCGTGAGCTACAGCGACTTTCGACCCGATCTCCCGTCGGGGGACTGGGAAACCAATAAGTACGCGTGCGGCGAGCTGGAGTACCAGCTCGACGAGTACTTCGACGGGACGCGCATTCACTTCTCGGTAAACCTGCACATCGACGGGACGAACTTCCAGAAAGCGGTGTGGAACCGCATGCGCAAGATCGGCTACGGCGCCACGATGAGTTACAGCACCCTTGCGCAGAAGATCGGCCGTCGCGACGCCGCCCAGGCGGTTGGCAACGCCACGGGCTCGAATCCGATCGTGATCGTCATACCGTGTCACCGGATCATTAACGCCAGCGGCGAGCTGGGTTCCTACGCCCGACGCAGTCTGGACGCGGGACACGGACGGGCGATCAAGGAGCAGTTGCTGCGTCTGGAAGGTGCGGTGCGCTGACGCCCGGCGGTTACTGCGATTTCTTGCCGGCGTACACCTGCAGGAGCTGCACCAGATAGTACAGCTGTCGGTACATGGTGCTCATGCGCTCCCTGAGGGAGTCCTCGATCTCGCCGTCCAGTTCGCGCCAGTTGATCACCATCTGGTGTTCCTTGCGGTCGAAGTCGGTGATGAGGTTCTTCAGGTTTTTCCCGATGATGATCAGATTCTGCGCCGCCTCGTTCACCAGCCGCAGCACCTCGGTGTTGATCTGCTGCAACAGGTCGTTGAGCGGCTTCTGACTGCTGGGGTCACGGTCGACAACCCGCCCCATCGCCCTGCGGAGCTTCTGGCCGAGTTCTCCCTCGTCCGCCAGATTGTCGTCGAGCTTGATGATCTGATCCGACACCGACAGCACGCCATGGTACGCGTCGGATATCTGCTGAGCCTGAATCTGGGTGGTCCACTTTCCGCGAACGATCAGCAGGTCCTGCACGATCTCCCGGACATCCTTCTTGAAGTAGTCCAGCAGGTACGCCTTGAGGTAGTTGAGGGCGTCGGTGTACAGAAACCCTCCGGTGTCCGTGCGCTGGAAACTCACGTTGGCCTTGGCGGTGTAGTGCTTCGTCCGGGCGACGACGGTGGTTCCGAACACCTGCTTTACCAGCTGTTCGATCTTGGTGTTCCGTCGCTCCTGCAGGATCTTCTGCAACGTCTGTTCCACGTTGGATTTGATCTCGTTGAGGTAGGGCTCCACGATGCGGTTGGACCCTGCGCTGCGTTTTGCAACCCACTGCGGGTCCTCCGAGGCGTGCTGAACGATCTTTTCCAGGACCCCGCTCCCGAGAACCTGAAAGAGCGTCTTGGACACCTTGCGCCACTGATCGCGGTCCACCACCTCCACCGACCGGTAGACCTTGAGCAGGTCGAACACCCGGTCCCAGTCCGCGTCCTGCGGCAGCGCCTCGGCAACCTCGAGGAAATCCCGAATGTCGTCCACCACGTACTCCGCCTCGATTGGCTCGAAACGGGGCTTGTAGGTGAACGAGTCCTCGCTGATGGCGGAGTCGAACTTCTTCAGGGTGAAGTAGAAATCGAAATGGCAGAACTGAATGAAAGCCCGGAGGTTGTTGTACTCCGTATTGATCTGCTTCACCTTGACCGCGTCGAAGGTGCCGACGAAATCCAGCATGGTGTCCTTCACCTGCTCGCCCACCGCCTTGATTTCCGCTCCGGCGCGGATCCGCTCGCGAATCACCTTTTCGTCGAGCTGCTCGCGCATCTCCACCTGGCGTTCATCCAGACTGGATTCGATCACCAGAAGGCGTAGCGTTCCGGTGGTATCGCTGGGCTGCACGAGCTTGCGCACCGCCGAGACGGATTTGTACGTCTCGTACAGCAGACGGGCGAGATTGGGCTGGACTTCGGAACCCCGCGGCTTATAGAACTTGTAGCGGTCTTTGGAAAGATCCTTGCCGATCGTCTTGAGCATCCGACGCTTTTCGCGTTCGGGATCGCCGATACCGAAAAGAACCGCGAGGATGCGCTCCATAAACCCCGAGTCCTGCGAGCTTTTATCGTCGGACACGTCATAACCTTACGGCATACCGACCTTTACCGTCAATTCGGATACCGTTTATAGTCGCGACATGAACAGTCTTGCCGTGGAGCTCAACGCAGCTCTCGAAGGAACCGTGGTACCCCGCGTTCTCTCCGATCTCGGACTGCGGATGTACTTTCCCCGGGGAATCGTCGCCCAGGCCGCGGAGGCAAAGGAGAAGGCTCACCGTTTCAACGCCACGGTGGGCATGGCGTACGCCGACGGTCACCCCATGACCCTCCCGCTCATTCGCGAACTGACCAACGGTCTCCCGTCCGAGGAGTCGGTCGCCTACGCCCCCACCGCCGGGATTCCCGCGCTCCGGGACCGGTGGAAGACCGAGATGCTGCGCAAGAACCCGTCCCTGGACGGAGTCGCCACCACCCGACCGGCGGTGGTCCCCGGCCTCACAGCGGGTCTCGCCGTGGTCGGCGACCTGCTCGCGGAACCGGGAGACACCCTCCTGCTGCCGGATCTGTTCTGGGGCAACTACCGCCTCATGTTCGGCGAACGACGGCAGGTTCAGATTCGCGAGTTCGCCTTCTTCGATGACGACGGGGTCTTCAACCGTTCGGCCTTCGCCGAAGGCGCCCGGTCCGCGGCGGAGTCGGGAAAACTGATCGTCCTGTTGAACTTTCCCAACAACCCGGCGGGGTTTACGCCCTCGACCGCCGACGTGGCCTTCATTCGTGAGACGCTCGTTGGCCTCGCGGACTCGGTGCCGGTGGTAGCGCTCAGCGACGACGCGTACTTCGGCCTGTTCTACGACGACCATGCGTTCCGCGAGTCCCTGTTCAGCCAGCTCGCCGATGCCCACGAGAACCTGCTGGCGGTAAAGGTGGACGGCGCGACCAAGGAAGACTACGTCTGGGGCTTTCGTGTGGGGTTCGTCACCATGGCGTTTCGGGGCATGACCTCCGCCCACGCCGCCGCGTTGGAGCAGAAACTCACCGGCGCGATCCGCTCCATGGTCAGTAACTCCAGCCGACTCTCGCAGTCGCTCCTTCTGCGGGCACTGGAGGACTCGCGCTACGACGAACAGAAGGCGGACGCCTACCGGCTGCTGGAGGACCGGTTTCACACGCTGCAGCGCATCCTGGCGGAACAGCGGTCCAGCGGACGCGCACCGATGCTCGAACCCCTGCCGTGCAACTCCGGGTACTTTATGAGTTTCCGGTGCCGTGGCCTGAGTGCGGAGGATCTGCGACTCGCGCTCCTCGATCGCGGCGTGGGCACGATCGCCGTGCGGAACGAGTACCTGCGGGTCGCGTTCGCCGGCATCGACGCCCAGGGGTTGCCGGAACTGTACGAAGAGATCTTTCAGGCGGCGGAAGCACTCGCTTGAGCTCCCGGCTGCTGATCCGTGTGGTCGCCGCCGCGCTGGCGGCGGCGGCCCTCGCCACATCCTGTTCCCGACCGACAGAACCGCTCGTGGTGTGGAGCAACGTTCCCGAGGTTTCCTTCGTCGTGGAACGCTACAACTTCCTCCACGACACCGATGCCCGTTTTCGTTTTGTCGAGAACCTCACCCAGGCGCTGACTCAGGAACGACCCGAGGCGGACCTCGTGATCGGTCGGTGGGTCAACACCCCGCCGGTCAATGCGCTCATGGAGGACCGCGAGTCCTACGCCGCATCCCTCGATCTGCCGTCGGAGATTGACGGCGGTCCTTCCGAGGCGCTGCTGAACAGCGGCCCGCAGTGGGTGCCCCTCTCCTTTAGCCTGCCGACTCTGGTGATGCGACCGGGTACCGATGTATCGGATTCCGCGGTGTCGGCGACGCTCGCCGACCTGGGAGCGCTCTATCGCGCCGATACCCCACCGGTGCACTTCGCTCCACTGTCGAACCCCGAAACGATGTACGCCCTGCACCGAAGCCTCGGCTTTGTACCGTCCGTGGCCTCCGACGGCAGTCCCGCCTGGGACTCCGCCCGACTCGGCGCAGCGATGGACGCAGTCCGTTCGTGGCAGGAGGAGTTCAACGGGGGAAACGCCGCCGAATCCGTGTACGTGGAGCGCTACCTGTACGAGGACCGGTTTCGTCAGCTCGACAAGAACCGGGTCAGCGTCGTCTACATGCCCTCCAACGAGTTGTTCACCTGGCGCTTTTTCGACGAACGGCGCTACGACTTTCGCTGGCTCTCCGGTACCGACGGAACGATCACCGCCAACGAGGACGTGGTATACGGAGGCGTTCCCGACAGCAGTACCCGACGCGCTGCCGCCGTGCGCATGCTCTCCTGGCTCACCACGACGCAGGCACAGGTTGACTTCATGCGAGCCAAAATCGAAGCCCGCGTCGACAGCTTCGGCTTCCTTGACGGGTTCTCGACCCTCACCGCGACCAACCGCGCCATGGAGCGGGAGCTGTACCCGGAACTCGCCGGTCGGATTCCGGGGACGGCGGCACTGCAGTTTTCGGGAGCGCTTCCGCGCTACTGGGACGAGGCGCGTCGCGACGTGGTGGAACCGTATCTGCGGAACAACACCGAACCGGAGCGCCTCACGGACGCCCTCGAGCTCTGGTACCGGCAGCGCGGAGACTGATCTCCGCCGCCCCGCCGGCCATTCCGCATTTGACAGCTCAGAAAAGTGCCCCTACACTGACGGGGAATAACATAATCTCTGAGGAGGTGCCTTGTGGCAACGGTTCAGTTGAAGAACTTGAACAAGGTGTATGACAACGGCTTTCACGCGGTGAAAGACGCCAACGTCAACATCAAGGACAAAGAGTTTGTGGTCCTTGTCGGCCCGTCGGGGTGCGGCAAAACGACCACGCTGCGCATGGTCGCAGGACTCGAGGACATCAGCGGAGGCGATCTGCTGATTGATGAGAAGCGGGTCAACGATATCCCCCCGAAGGATCGTGACATCGCCATGGTGTTCCAGAACTACGCGCTGTATCCGCATATGAGCGTGTACGACAACATGGCCTTCGGTCTCAAGATCCGCAAGTTCGCCAAGGAAGACATCGAGAGTCGCGTCAACGAGGCTGCAAAGATCCTGGACATCGAGTCCCTGCTGGATCGCAAGCCCAAGCAGCTCTCCGGTGGTCAGCGCCAGCGCGTCGCCGTCGGTCGCGCGATCGTCCGTCACCCCAAGGTGTTCCTGTTTGACGAACCCCTCTCCAACCTGGACGCCAAGCTCCGCGTGCAGATGCGCGCCGAGATCTCCGGACTTCACAACCGCCTGCAGGCAACGATGATCTACGTTACCCACGACCAGGTCGAGGCCATGACCATGGGCGACAAGATCGTGGTTATGAAGGACGGAATCATCCAGCAGATCGGTGACCCGCTGACCCTGTACAACAGCCCCATCAACCGATTCGTGGCCGGCTTCATCGGATCGCCTCCCATGAACTTCATGGGCATGAAAATCAAGGAAGAAGGCGGCAAGATCATCGGTGACGAGGGCAATTTCACCCTTGAACTGACGGGCAAGCTCGCCGAGGTCGCCAGGGAGTACGTGGGCAAGGAACTCGTGTTCGGCATTCGTCCGGAAGACATGGAGTTCAAGCCGGAAGCTCCCGATGGAAAGGCGATCACGGCGAACATCGAAGTCGTCGAACCACTGGGCGCCGAGATCCACGTGTACGTCGGTACCGGCTCCCACCAGATCATCGCCCGCATTCCCCCGACGGTCACCGTGAACGTCGGCGACGGTGTCCGGCTCGTGCCGGATCAGAATCGGGCTATCCTCTTCGACGTGGAGACCGAAAAGGCGCTCAACGTTGATGTGGAGCAGTTTCAGCAGTAACTCGTCCCTCGACGGAGTTCATTGGGCCGTTCCCCCCGGGGAACGGCCTTTTTTTGAGTTGCGATCCCGGGTCGCTGCATCTTATATTGGGTGTATATGAGTTCCATTCCCCTCTCTCTCCGGGATGAGCTGATCGCGGCTCTTCGGGATACCGCGCAACAGACCGAGGATATCTTTCTTGTTCTGGCCGAGAGCCTTCCGAAGCTCGTGTCCGAAATGAACCGCAGTATCGCCCGATCGGAGTCCGCGATCGAATGTATGGACAGCGGAAGCAATCGCTGTAGCGACGGACTGCAGATCACCTCGCTCCTCGACGAGACGCGGCAGGAAATGGAAACTCGCTCAAATCAGTTTCACGCGATGTCCGAGAGCGACCGGGAACTGTTCACGCAGCTGCAGACCGGAATCGAGCAACTCCACACGATCTCCGCGTCGATCGACCGCATCAGGATGGACAGCGAGGACATGGAGCTCGTGTCACTGAACGCGATGACCGTGGCCCTCAAGGCCGGTAACGCCGGTCGCGCGTTCAGCTATATCACCGAGGAGCTCAAACGCCTCGCCAATCGAACGATCACGCTGGCGGAGTCGATCTCCACCCGGGGGCACGACCTGCTCCACGCATTCCAGGAGCTCGAACAGTCCCTGAACGACGCCCGCGAGTTTCAGGGGGCGCTTATCGAGTCCTTTCAAACCCGGATCTTTTCCAGTTTTGACGACTTCCGCGGGGCGGTCCAGGCCACGGTGGATGGTCTGCGGACCCTCCACGACGAGTCCCGTGCCCTTCGCGACCCGGTCAACGGTATGATGGAAGCGATCCAGCTCCAGGATCTCATCCGCCAGTCGATCGATCACATCGTGCTGGCGCTCGAAGCGATCAAGCCCGAGGAGTCGCTGACGGACGCCGACGACCTGCTGGACGAGCTGGCGTTTCTCCGCCAGATTCCAGGCCTGGCGGTGTCGTTGATCGAGGACGTTGCGGGTCAGATCGACGACAGCGTAGCGACGTTCATGCAGCTGATCGAGCAGGCCGAGGGAAAACGGGAACGGCTCGAACGCGATCGGCGCACGTTTGTTGAGGGACAACACGCCCACCGGGCCGACGGATCGGACGCGAATGCCGACGAACCGCAGAGCCTCGATGAACGCTTCGTGCAGGCCACGGCGTTACTTCAGGACCTTCTGGCGGACCTGGACCGCAACGTTCAGAAAAAGGGCGTCCTGGTGGACCGGTCCACCACGATCACCACCGACGTGGAGGCACTCGAAGACCAGTTCCGCAGTTTTAACACCCTGGTCACGCGGTTTCACAGTATCGATATCGCCAGCAGGATCGAGGTCGCCAAGCAGGAGGTCCTGCGGTCCATGGGCACCACCTCAAACGAGATGAACGCGCTCACCAAACAGATCGAGCGCGACGTAGAGGAATCGCTGGAGGCGACGCAGGTGTTCATCAAGACCACCAGCAGCGTGATTGGTGAACACCAGCAACACTTCCATGCCCAGCAACGGTTTGTCGAACAGTTCAGTGAATCGATCCGGGCGCGGTACCGGGATCTGGAATCCAGCCGTGACGATGTCATGCAGGTTGTCAGGGACTTCTCGCTGTTCACCGACGGGTTCCACCGCGTGTTCAACGAGAGCAAAGCCAATGGTGCCCGCCTCTCGGAGCTGAGCCAGGCGCTCCGGAACCTCAAAGGGCAACTCCACACGATGCAGGAGGCGATCGAGGACCGCTACCGCACGGAGCTGGCACAGCAGGGACTCGACGACTGGACGATCGGAAACGACCGACTCCAGGAGATCATCCAGCGATTCACGATCTTCGCGCACAAACAGCGCGCCAGCGAGCTCGCGGGATTCGACGTGGAGGCCGGCGTTGGTGCCGGCGAAGTGACGCTGTTCTGAACCGATGTACCGTCACTACAATCGTCGGTTCGACCGCGAGGTCGCCATCATCCACCCCGGCGAGTACCTTGCCACCGACGAGGACATCATCATCTCCACGGTCCTGGGCAGCTGTATCGCAGTGGCACTTCACGACGCATCAACCGGTCTGGGCGGGCTCAACCACTTCATGCTTCCCGGCGAGCTCCACGGCCACGACTTTTACACCGAAGAGTCCGGACGCTACGGGATGTACGCGATGGAGCTGCTGATCAACGACATGCTCAAGGCGGGGGCGCGCCGCGATCGGCTCGTCGCCAAGGTGTTCGGCGGGGGACACGTGCTGAGCACCTCCGCAGGAAACATCCCGGACAGCAACATCACCTTCGCCCTGGAGTTCCTGGAAACGGAACGCATTCCCGTGGCCAGCAGCGACGTCGGCGGAACCGACGCGCGCAAGATTCTCTTCTTTGTGACGAGCTCCCGGGTGCTGCTGAAACGCTTCGGCGGGCAGAAGACGGCACCGGTCCAGCGCGAGGAGCGCGCGTACCTGTCGCGGATCCAGCGCCCCAAACCGGCGCACCCGCAACCGGACGTCACCATCTTCTGATCGGTGTCGCCGCTACATCCCCATGGACGGCGGCGGGACGAACCGGAACGCGGCAAGCAACCGGAGCGCGGTGGCGATATCACGCATGCGGGACTCCGGAGCCCTGACCCACGAGGCACGCTCGCGTTCGACGTCGGCGTATCGCGGTGCGGCGTTTGACGTGGCCTCCCACAGACGAGCGAGGGATGCTCCGTCCGGTGTCTGCCCCTCCAGGAGGATATCCAGCGTGGCGTCCAGCTCGGTCCGGAGCGAGGCAAACGCCGAGCGGGTCACAACAACGAAGTTCTCGTCCGGTGCAGCCCCGGGATCAAGTGCCACGGTACGGTGCTGTCCCGCACCAAGGATGGAGACCAGCGAGCCACTGCGGGAGACCTCGAACCTGCCGGCGGCGACCGCCACCTCGATCTCGCCACCGTCGCGGCGGATGCGCGCGGTTCCCCGACCGCGAACCACCACCGGTCCCGCAGAAACCACCCGTTCAGGTGCACTCCGGAACCGGTCACGCCACTCCACCGTCCCCGCTACCAGCTCCAGCTGGCCGTCGGAGACCAGGATTCCCTGCATGCCGTCGCGCATCATCAGCCAGATACGGTACGGATCGCGGGCGGCGAGTTCGATATCGCGACCCGAGGGACGAATCCAGTCCCAGGCGGTGAGTTCGACCGCCTGCGCCCGTTCCGGCAGATCGAGCGCCGCCGGTGCCTGCAGCTGTCCTGCCTGCCCCATGCGCACGATCTCGAGGTCGCTGCCGGGGCGCGGCGCGCTGTCGGGCACGCTGAACACGAGATCCAGGGGCTCGCGGCCAGCGGGAATTCGCGGGGCCAGGGGCGCGGTGAGGTCTTCACCGCCCGTGGTGGATGCGCTGCCGGTGGTACCGTCGTCGGGTGCGGTCTGTGCCGTCGCCGACAGTGCCACCGCCGCCAGCCACAGACACACCGCGCACACCGCGGGCAGTCGTGCCGGGCGTTTCACAGTGCACCTCCCGGCGCCGTGGCGATCGTTACCGGGCGCATGATCGCACCGAGGGAACCGGAACGGTCCGGCGCAACCCGCTGTATGCGTCGCCACACTGCAGTGCTTTCCATACACAGGTACACGGGCGTGTCAGGAAGAATCGCCTGGATATCACGTCGCATTGTCTGATACATCTCGGATCGCACCTTCTGAAGATACCGCATTTTTCCGTCCCCCGTGGAGACGAATTCGTCAACTCCGTACGGACGTGCCTCGATCATCGGCCGCAACGTCGGCGGGTAACGCAGCGTTCCCAGACTGATCCACGCAGGAACAGCCTCCCGGAACGCGGCGAGGCGGGCTACAACATCAAGGTAATCCCGGCGCCAGGATTCTGTGCGAATCATGGGGTCGAAATGGAACGCCACGCCGTACCCGGCGTCCACCGCCCGGTGCGCCGCCGCCAGACGCTGTTCGAGTGTCGCGGCGGCTCCTTCCTCGGCCTCGATCACCGCCGGCGGATTCAGGGAGAAGGACACGATCGTTCGCCCGCTGCCGCCATGTCGCGGCGGAAGGTGGTCCACCGCGTCCGTTTTGGTCTTCATCTCGAAGCGGATCGTCTCGACATCCTCCAGGGAGGCGATCAGGTCGCCGGACAGCCCGAACAGCGGGTCGTACAGAAGACTGTCGCCGACCTCGCCGGTACCGACGCGGACAGTCCGGTTCGGCGACTGCGCCGCGGTCGCACGAACTCGCTCCACGGCGGCGGGGTGCGGAAGCCGAACCTCCAGCGTTCGGTTGCGGAGATACGACTGCATGATGCAGTAGGTACAGCCCAGGGTGCAGCCGACATAGACGTTGAACGTCAGGTAGTTGCAGCACAGGTGCCCGTGCGTACCGGGACAGCGCCCGAAATCCTGTGGCGTTCCGCGACGAACCAGGATCGTACGCGGCGTGTTGTGGGCCTCCGGGAGCGCGGCAGGATCGACCAGAGATGCGCTGACGATCGATCGCAGTTCCCGTCGCCGGGCAAGCGTGTCCTCAACCCGTCGGCGGACCGGGTCTTGAATGGTGTCCCCGGTCCAGTAGATGCGGTCTATCGTTTCAGAATAGTAGGTCCAGCAGTTCATCCACATCGTCCTCGAGCCGCGCCGCCGCCGCCAGGCGTCTGCTCAGCTCCTGTCGTGATCCGAAGGTGAGCGTCACGGTGTAGCGGTCTCCCTCGAAATTGCCCGGGCCGTCCAGCCGGACCCCGGTGCCGGTCAACCGCCGCTGCACGGCCGCGAGCCGGGCCTCCATCGACGTCAGCGTCGGATAGCGACGCCGGCGCAGGTACGCGGCCAGCTGCGCCGAGTCGCTGGAGGTGAGGTCGCGTTCCAGTTCCCGGACGTCAACACCGGTACGCAGAAGGTCAACGACCATCCGGACCGCCTGCCGTCGGGTGCTGAACGAGAGCTCGGTCAGAAGCGGCAGCACCGATACGGTGGCGTCCGCCAGGCGCTCCGGGATCGCCTCTCCGGTCCGCAGGTCCAGCGTTCCGTCGTCCACCGCGGCGGCGACCGACGCCGGGAGGGCGCGAAACCGTTCCACCTGCGGCCGCACGTCGCGGTCAGGCGCGACCAGCGGCGCGATCCGGGTCCATTCCTCCGGTGCAGCGCGTTCGCAGAACCGAAGGATACGATCGAGCTCCGAGAGGCGGTACGCGCCGGCACGATTCTCGGCAGAAAGCGCCACCGTCAGCCGCTCGACGTCCGTCGCAGCGCCGATGTCCACAACAGGCAGCGGGCGGTCCGGGTCCGCCGCCCACAGCTGGCGGTACCGGTGCCCCCAAACGAGGTCGGTATCGCCGGCGAGAACGGCGGGACGCACCACCGCCGCGATCGCGGGAAAAGCCTCCCGGGGCGGGTCAAAGAGTTCGAGACTGTCATCGACGGCGGCGCCGGCGGCGAGTGCGGAGAGCTCGGCGCCCGTTCGCGTCATCGACGTGGTGGCAGATCGTCCCACGCGTATGCTCCTGAGCAGGTATGTCGGCAGCGTAGCAGGGAGTCCGTCACATTGACAACGCGCTATCCCGTCCATACCATGCCCGCCATGAGTGGATACACCTCACTGCGTGCAGCCGTGGTCGGTTGCGGTACGGTGGGCGGCGCGACCGCCCGGGTTCTCGTTCAGGATCGCCAGACGATCGCGGAGCGCAGCGGCATCGACATCGAGCTCGCCGCGAGCGGCAACACGCAGGTCGTGAACGCCAAGATGGGCGTGATGAAGTCCCTCGGCCTCGAGGGGCCCATCGAGGACATCCTCATCACCCTCGACGGCCAGTACCACCTGATCCGGCCGCTGAAGAAGGTCTCGAACCTCTTCCTCTACCTCGCCATCGACAAGAACAAGGGCAACCACTATTTCTTTGGCGTCCAATATCGCGAAGAGGATCTCAACAGCGAACAAACGATTCGTGACATCCCGGTGATGGGAGGTGACCATGCAATGAGACGTCTCGGTAGCGTTGCTGAAATCAAGCACACTGAAGGGCCAGCAGTCGTGCACCACCGAAATATTTCACGTGTCACGGATGTCTATGCAGGCGTTCTGCCGGGTTATGACGTCGGACGGGTTGTCACGGAAATTGAACGCCGCCTCGAGGCAGACGAACAGCTGGGAGTGACGCTGGGTGTTGACGATCGTGGTCCGATTGCCAATTTGAACGCCGAGGATTTTGCCGGGACGAGTTATCGAATGATGGGTGAAGTCAAACTGA
>CAJWEZ010000021.1 GCA_913030605.1 uncultured Spirochaeta sp. | reverse complement strand
CAGCACGATCACGATGCAGCTGGCGAGCATGCTCCACCCGCGCCCCGCCACGATCGGTGGCAAGGTCCGGGAGGCGCTGGACGCACTGGTCCTGGAGGCGCGTCTTTCCAAGCGTCAGATTCTGGAACTGTACGGAAACCTCGTACCGGTCGGGCGCAACGTGGAGGGGTTTCCCGCCGCGGCACGGGTGTACTTCGACCGCGATATCGCGGAACTCACGGCCGCGCAGCTGGCGGTGCTGGCGGCGCTGCCCCGCAATCCAGCGGAGAACGACCCGTGGCTGCACCGGGAGGCAAATCGTGCCGTCGCCGAACGCATTCTCGGCGGCCCGTCGGTCGCCTACCATGATCGTGGAGACATCGACGCCGCGCTTCGCTCGCTGGCCGACCCTGGTCGATCGACGACGTGGGCGTTCGAGGCGCCGCACCTGATCGGGTACGTGGAGCGCACGCGGGAACGTGCGGGGGATGGTCGAGGGCCGATGCGGCGGGTGGTCCGCTCGTTCAGCGGCGCCTTCCGTACGCGGTTGTCGCTGGACCTGGACCTGCAGCACCGGGTGGAACACGTCCTCCGCGCCGCCGTCGCCGACGCCGACGAGTACCGGATCGGGGATGCCGCCGCAATCGCCGCGGATCCCCGCACCGGGGAGATCCTGGCGTACGTCGGTTCCCCCGACTTTTTTGACCCCGCCGGCGGGCAGATCGACGGCGTGCAGATCCTGCGCGAACCCGGTTCGACCCTGAAGCCGTTTCTGTACGCCCAGGCGTTTGAGATGGGCTTTACCGCCGCGAGCGTTGTTCCCGACATCCCGCTGGATTTCGGCGGAGAACGCGTGTACGTCCCGGCGAACTTCAACGACCAGTTCCACGGTCCGCTGCGGGTTCGCGAGGCGCTGGCGGGGAGCCTCAACGTGCCGGCGGTGTACACCCTGGAGCGCGTATCGGTGGAGCGCTTCACCGACACGCTGATTCGCCTCGGGTTCGGGAGCCTCTCCGACGCCCGCGGCTCGCTGGGGGTGAGCCTCGCCCTCGGCGGTGCGGACGTGTCCCTGTACGAGCTGGTGCAGGGGTATCTGAGTCTCTACGACGACGGGAGTTCGCCACCGCTGACGTGGCGCGCCGATCCGGAGGTGCACCCGGCTCCCCATTGGTCGGCCTCAACCGCGTCGGTGATTCGCGACATCATCAGCACCAACGACGACCGCGTCATGACCTTTGGCCGGCGAAGCCCGCTGCGGTTCGACTTTCCCGTGGCGATCAAGACGGGAACGTCGAACCAGTTCACCAACGTGTGGGCGGTGGGGTTTTCCGCCGATATCGCCGCCGGCGTATGGATGGGGAATTTCGACGGCGAGACGGTGATCGGTGCCCCCGGCTCCTCGCTTCCCGCGGAGGCGCTTCACACGATCATCTCCGACGCGAGCAGCGGATCCGCGTTGCCACCGCTGGAGGGTGTCCGTGCGGAGCGGATCTGCGCCCTCAGTGGCATGGCGGCGACCGACGCGTGCCCCACCGTCCTCCGGGAATGGATTCCCCGGGACCGCTCCCTTGATCCGTGCGACTGGCATCGGCCCGAAACCGGAGGAACCGCCGTGTACCCGCAGATCTACCGGGTGTGGGCCGACCGCTACGGGTACCGCCTGCAGTTTCGCCGCGAGGCACCGCTCGGCATCGTGAGTCCCATCGACCACGCCGTGTTCTACCGGGACCCCACGGCGAACCCGAGGGCGCAGCAGATCCGGGTGTTCGTGACCGGCACCGGCGACGGGGAACTGTTTCACAACGGCGAGCGTGTGTACGCCGGGCCGCTTCCCCGGAGCGTGTTCTGGCCGCTGACCGAAGGCGTTCATGAGTTCCGTCTGCTCCAGCCGGAGAGCGGTGAGTCCGTGATGAGTCGGATCGAGGTGCGATAGCGCACGCCTCGAGCCGTGAGGCGGCGGCGTGGCCTCTTTGTGTGCCCTACCGCAACCCGGCGATGAACGCCTGGAGGTAGGCCAGGCCGGCGTCCTCGTCCCGGTACGAGGCAACCAGCGTCTTGGCGATCCCGTCGGGACCGATCCGCACGCCCGTCAGGTGTGGCGTTTCGGCAACCAGCCAGTCCGGGAGCGCGGTCACACCCCGGCCGGCGGCGACCAGTTCCAGCATGATTTCCGTGGTTTCGATCGCTTCCACGCGCCGGGGTTCGACGTTCGCCGGATCCAGCAGGGCGGTGAAGATATCGAGTCGACTTCGATCGACCGGATAGGTGAACAGCGTTTCCGAGACGAGGTCGGCGGCGGTGACGTACGCCGTGTCGCTCAACGGATGGTCGCGGGACACCGCAAGAACGAGTCGATAGGGCAGGACGGCCACCGAATCGATGTGATCGTGCGGTCGTGGGTCCGGAGTGATGAGCACGTCGATCCGGCGGTCGAGGAGGGGCGCGTAGCCGGCAAACTCGACACCGCGCACCACGTCAAGGTCCACCTCCCGCCACGTTCTGAGGAACCCGCCGACCACGCGGGTGAGCCAGTCAAAACACGGATGGCATTCGACTCCGATGCGCAGGGTACCCAGGCGTCCCGCGGCGAGACCCGCCACCTCGTCCTCCAGGCGCCAAAGGTCGGCGAGGATCGACTCGCCACGGGCGGCGATGTGTCGCCCCACCGCCGTGAGCTGGACGCCGCGACCGTGGCGTCGCCACACCGGGGCACCGAGGAGCGTCTCCAGTTTACGGATCGCGTGGGTGATTGTGGGCTGGGTCCGATACAGTTCCGCGGCAACCTGCGACAGCGTTTCGCCGCGTCCGACCCGCACCAGAATATCGAGGTGGTCCGGCTCAATCATAGACGCCTTCTATGATAGCATCGAAATTATTCAATATTCCACATGTTTTGTTTCCGGTACCTTGGAACCATGGTACGGACGCATTCACTGGGGTACCCCCGAATCGGCCCCGAACGCGAACTGAAGTTCGCTCTGGAACGATACTGGCGCGGCGACAGTTCCCGTGATGAGCTGGAGGCGGTGTCGATCGCGATCGACGCGCACACGGTCGAACAGCACCTCCAGGCGGGTATGGACCTGGTGCCCGTCGGAGACGGTTCTCTCTACGATCACGTCCTCGACACGAGCATGATGCTCCACGACCTCCCCCTGCGGGCGTACGAAACCGCAACCGCCGACGAGGCGCCGATCGATACCTATTTTCGCGTCGCCCGCGGACGTGCTCCGCAGGGCACACCGATTTCCGCCGGAGAGATGACCAAGTGGTTCGACACCAACTACCACTATATCGTTCCCGAGTTTTCGCGAAGCGACCGGCCCGCCGCGGTTCCCGACTCGCTGCTCGACCGCGTCGACCGCGCGATCGCGCTGACCGGTGGTCCGGATCGCGTGAAGCCGATCCTGCTGGGACCGGTGACGTACGCGTACCTGGGAAAACCGGCAGACCTTCGCCTGTCTCACCTGAGCGATATCCTTCCGGTGTACCGCGAGATCCTTGCGGAGCTCGCAGGGCGTGGAATCGAGTGGGTACAGATCGACGAACCCGCCCTGGTGCTGGACCTGGACACGGCGTGGCGGGAGGCGTTCGTAGACGCGTACAACGCGCTTCGCCCCCGCGATGTGAAACTGCTTCTGACGACCTACTTCGGTGACCTCGGAGAGAATGTCGGGACCGCGGCTGCGATCGGCGCCGACGGGTATCACCTCGACGCCGTCAGCGGAGCGGCGTCGCTGGAGCACACGATCGCCGCCCTTCCTCCGTCCTCGGTGATCAGTCTCGGCGTGGTCGACGGGCGGAACGTCTGGCGCGCGGACCTCTCCGCGGTTCTTGACGTGATTGAACCGTTGCACGAACGATGGGGCGACCGGGTCTGGATCGGTCCGAGCTGCAGTCTCCTCCACACGCCGTACGACGTGACGCAGGAGCACGACCTTCCGCCGGAGGTTCGTCCCTGGCTGGCGTTCGCGCGGCAGAAGCTCGACGAGATCGGGGTGCTGAAACGCGCGCTCGACGGGGGGCGCACGACGGTTGCCGCCGAGCTCGAGGAGAGCGACCGCGTTGTCACCGCCCGACGATCCTCGCGGGCCCGAATGATCGCGGCCGTTCGGAAGCGTGTGCGGCAACTGGCATCCGACGGCCACGACGAACGGGTGCCGTACGAGGTGCGCGCGGCGGTTCAACGGCGCGACATCGGTCTTCCGGCGTTCCCGACCACCACGATCGGGTCGTTTCCCCAGACGGCCGAGATTCGTCGCGCCCGTCGCGAGTGGCGCGCGGGACGCGCATCGGACGCCGAGTATCGGCAAACGATGAAGCACCACATCTCGGAGGTGATCCGAGTTCAGGAGGAGATCGGGCTCGATGTTCTGGTGCACGGAGAGGCCGAGCGTAACGACATGGTCGAGTACTTCGGTGAGCACCTCGCGGGATTCGCGTTCACGCGCCACGGCTGGGTGCAGTCCTACGGAAGCCGCTGTGTGAAACCGCCGATCATCTACGGAGACGTCGACCGCCCCGAACCGATGACCGTGGAATGGACGACGTACGCGGCGTCGTGCACCGACCGGCCGGTCAAGGGAATGCTCACCGGACCGATTACGATGCTGCAGTGGAGCTTCGTTCGGGATGACCAGCCCCGGGAGGATACGGCGATGCAGATCGCTGCGGCGCTACGGCGGGAGGTTCTCGATCTCGAAGAGGCTGGCATCCGACTGATCCAGGTGGACGAACCGGCGATCCGGGAGGGACTTCCGCTGCGGCGGGCGGACTGGGACGCGTATCTGGAGTGGGCCGTGAGGGCGTTCCGCACCGTGACCGCAGCGGTGAACCCCGCCACGCAGATTCACACCCACATGTGCTACTCCGAGTTCAACGACATCATCGAGTCGATCGCGGCGATGGACGCCGATGTCATCACGATCGAAACCGCGCGGTCCCACATGGAACTGCTGGACGCCTTCGCGACGTTCGCGTATCCGAACGAGATCGGGCCCGGGGTGTACGACATTCACAGCCCGAACGTGCCCACCGTGGACGAGATGGTTGCGCTCCTCCAGCGCGCCGCCGAGTCAGTTCCGCCGGATCGCCTGTGGGTCAACCCGGACTGCGGACTCAAAACGCGGCGGTGGGCGGAGGTGACGCCGTCCCTGGCGAACATGGTGACGGCGGCGCGGCGGCTTCGGGACGCCTACTCCGCGTAGATCATTGTGCGGGTCATGCCGCCGTCGACCACGAGGTTGGTGCCGGTGACGAACCCCGCTTCGGACGAGGTAAGCCAGGCGCAGGCGGCGGCAACGTCCTCCGGGGTACCGACGCGGCCGGCCCAGTGCTGCCGGTGGTCTGATTCGGCCAGGGTCTCGTACTCCCGTGTTTCGATCCACCCGGGGCTGATGCAGTTGACGCGGATGCGGTCACGCGAGAGTGATGCGGCCAGGGCGTGGGTAAGCGCCACGATACCTCCCTTGGAGGCTGCGTAGGCTTCCGAATCCGGTTCCGACATCAGCGCGCGGGTGGAGGCGATGTTGACGATCGCGCCTGCCACCGCGCGGCGCATGGTCGCCGCCACCGCCCGGCTGAACAGGAACGTGCCGCGGAGGTTGGTGTTGATCACCGTATCCCATTCCTCCACCGCAAGGTCTTCCGGCGCCCGCCAGATGCCGACCCCGGCGTTGTTTACGAGCGCGTCGATCCGTCCCCATTCGCTGTCCACGGTGGCAACGGCGCGGTCGATCTCCTCGGGAACGGAGACATCGGCGGTGATGCGGAGGAGTCCGGGGCGCGTCATTGTCGGACCGTGGTCCGGAGTGCCGGGGGTATCGGACCAGTCGCGGTCGACGCCGGCGACGCGGTAGCCGTCGGCGCGAAAACGATCGACGATCGCTCTCCCGATTCCGCGGGCGGCACCGGTAACGACCGCGACGGGTGCGGTGTTGTCTGTGTTCATACCGGGGCAGTATACAGAATCCCGGTTCGGTGTGGAGCCGTGTTGCGGGGCGGTGCGTGAGCGGTGCGTCGGCGGTGCGCGGGCGCCGTGCGGGCGCGACGACGAGGTTGCCGATTCCCGCCGCCGGGGCTATGCTGCCGACGATGTCGACCTCCGGTCCGTATACCGATCACCGTGTTTTCTTCCGCTCGGCCACGGACCTCGCGGAGGTGGCGGATCGTTCCGTTGATCTCATCGTCACCTCGCCGCCGTACCCGATGATCGGAATGTGGGACGAGGTGTTTGCCGAACAGCGTCCGGAGGTGGCGGACGCTCTCGCCGCCGGGCGCGGCATGGGCGCCTTCGAGGCGATGCACGGGCTGCTGGACGCGGTCTGGCGTGAGTGCCGCCGCGTCCTGGCCCCCGGCGGCTTCCTGTGCATCAACATCGGCGACGCCACCCGCACGGTGGGATCTTCGTTTCGCCTGTATCCCAATCACGCCCGCGTGATTTCCGCCTGCTCGGCACTCGACCTCGAGGCGCTTCCGTCGATCGTCTGGCGCAAGACCACCAACGCGCCGAACAAGTTCATGGGATCCGGTACGCTCCCGGCGGGGGCGTACGTAACCCTGGAGCACGAATACGTGCTGGTGTTCCGTGCCGGCGGACCGCGACGCTTCGCCGCCGACGACCGCGGGCGCCGACGGGAAAGCGCGTACTTCTGGGAGGAGCGCAACGTCTGGTTCTCCGACCAGTGGGACCTCTCCGGTGTGCGCCAGAGCTTCGGCGCCGTGTCACCGTCCCGTGATCCAGGTCGCGCCCGCAGCGGCGCCTTTCCCGTGGAACTCGCCTATCGTCTGATCTGCATGTACAGCGCCTACGGCGATACCGTGCTGGACCCGTTTCTTGGAACGGGGACAACCACGCTGGCGGCGATCGCCGCCGCTCGGAACTCGGTGGGGTTCGAGCGTGATCCGCGCCTCGCCGGCGCCATGGACGCGACGGTCGCGGCTGGATGTGGGGTGGCCCCGGCGGCGGTTTCGCTCGACGGACAGCGGGACCTGGATGTACCGGTTCCGGCGGAGGCGCCGGTGAACGCGCGTGTCCGTCGACGGCTCGATGACCACCGCGCCGCCATGGCGGAGTACGAACGGAACCGGGGCGCCCCGGCCACTCACCACCACAACAGGTTCGATGTGCCGGTGGTGACGCGCCAGGAGACCGATATCGTTCTGTACGGCGTCCAGGCGCTGGCGCTGTCGGGTGTCGGGACCAAAGGGGTCGACGACGGCGCCCACGACCCCGCCCGTGTCTACCGCGCCTCCCACACGGCGATGTCCTCGTAGCGCGACCCTCCGGGGCCGGTGGTGCTGCGGATGAGCTGCACGGCGGCGAACGTGGCGGTCACCGGCGGTCCGAACGCAGTCTCCGTTCCCGCGGCTCGCAGCGCTGCAGCCGGGGCGCCGCGGCGCGGGTAGGCGACCGTCACGTGGGGCGTGAACCGGCGTCGCGGCGCGGCGACCCCCTGCGGCTCCAGCGCCGCCACCACGCGCCGAGCCAGGACTTCCATCGTCGGCGACTCCAGTCCCGCCCACAGCACCCGGGGCGTGCGCCGCGGCGGAAACGCCCCCCAGCGGTCGATTTCCGCGCGAACCGGTGCCGAAAACGCCCCGCCGGCGCGAACCGCGTCCATCGCCGGAGTGAGCGCCCGGACCAGGTCGTCAGCGGTCGCCGGCGCCGGGTCACCGATGAACAGCAGGGTGACGTGCAGGTTCTCCGATGCGATGCGGCGAACGAGGCGGTCGTCAAACGCTTCGGCGCGCCGCGCCAGCTCCGCCGCCGCATCGGTGTCGAGGCGCATTCCCACGAACAGTCGATCTGCCATGTCGGTAGCATAATGGCAGTATCCAGAAGCGTGTTGCAAAATGGCACCTATCTTCCGTTCCCGCAACGGATTGATCCCGTTCGGCGGATCCGACGACCACAACTCCTTGTAGCGTCCACACCTGCGGTCCAATCTGCAACAATTTCCTGTACACAGCCCCTGGTATTCCTGACAAAAAGTATAAGAATTAAACTATTTGACATTTCCTTGCAACCGTTCAATACTTGTTGAAGTAACAGACAATTCATATCGATAAACCTTTCCCAATTGACTGAGGAGGATGTATGAACCCGATCCGGTATCGGTTTGTCCTCGGCGCGGTGCTGTTCGTGCTGTGGATAGCCCTTGCGTGGCTTCCGAGTGTCCAGGAAGTGATCGTGGGGGCGCTGGTGGCGGTGGCCGTTGCGGCGCTTCCGCTGCCCGGCCGCGACGTTTTCGGCGAGTTTCCGCTGACCGTTCGCAAGATCGCCACGGCGATCGTCTATCTCTTTGTATTTCTCGGCGCGGTGGTGCGGTCGAACCTGGATGTGGCGTTCCGCGTCCTGTCGCCGCGACTGCCGATCAACCCCGGCATCGTGCGGGTGAAAACCCGCCTGAAGAGCCGGCTGGGCCGACTCATCCTCGCCAACTCGATCACGCTCACGCCGGGAACGATCAGCGTGGCGATCCGGGATGACGACATCTTCGTCCACTGGATCAACGTCAGCGCCGACGATGTGGAAGCGTCGACGCGCAAGATCGTCTCCGACTTCGAGCGCTACCTGGAGGTGTGCTTTGGCTGAAACCCTGTTGTCCGTGGCGGCGGCGATCACGCTGCTGTCGATCGTGATCTCCTTCGTCCGTTTCGTCCTCGGACCAGACACCCTCAGTCGTGTTGTGGCCTTCGACGGCATGACGATCATGAGCCTCTCGGTGCTGGTGTTCGTCTCCTGGTACCTCGGCCGAACGATCTATCTGGACGTCGCGCTGGTGTACGGTCTGCTGAGCTTTCTCGGCGTGATCGCCCTGGCGCGCTTCGGCGAAGGAGAACTGTGAGATGTTGATGCTTATCGGATCGATCATCGCCCTCGTTGGCTCGGCGTTCCTGTTTCTCGCCAGCCTGGGGCTCATTCGCATGCCGGACGTCTACAACCGCATGCAGGCAGGCACCAAGGCCACCACGCTCGGCAGCATGCTCGTGTTCGCCGGTTTCGTGCTGGTCATGCCGCAGTCGTGGCCGCGGCTGGTTCTGCTGATTCTGTTCATCTTCCTGACGAACCCCCTGTCCTCCCACGCGCTGGCGCGCTCGGCGCACATCCAGGGAGTTCCCGTCGGGACCGATCGGGACGACCTGGCCGAGGCCAACGCCGGGATCCCGGAAGGAGGGGCCCAATGATTCTTGCCATGCTGATCACCTTCGGCGTGATGATGCTGGTTGCGGCGCTGGTGGCGCTGTACAGCCGCGACATCGTCACCGCCATCGTCGCCTCCGGCGTCGTCTCGCTGCTGGCGAGCGTCCTGTACGTCCTCTTCGGGGCGCCGGACGTCGCCATGACCGAGGCGGCGATCGGGTCCGCCCTGACGACGGTGGTGTTTCTCTTCGCCTGGAGCCGCATTCGCAGTATCGCCTCCCGCGACGATTCCACGAACGGGGAGGTGCGCTGATGTTCAAGCGGCTGTTCTCCCTGGTTCTGGTCGTCGCCCTGGCGGCGGCGTTCTTTCCGCTCTTCGCCACGATCGGCGACCGTGGCGATGTGAGTCCCCTGGCGGAGTCCTACCTCGCCGACGCCCCCGACGCGCTGGGGTCTGCCAACCTGGTGACCTCGGTGATCGTGACCTACCGCGGTCTGGATACGCTGGGTGAGGTGACGGTGCTCTTTGCCGCCTCCGCCGGTGTCTCGCTGGTGTTCTCGCGCCTGGGGTCTTCATCCGACGGCCGCCGCCCGGTGCAGAACCACGCTCCGTCGGAGCTGGTGGTCACCGGTGCGGGGCTCCTGCTCCCGCTGATCTTCGTGTTCGGCGTGTTCATCTTCGTCCACGGTCACCTGACCCCCGGCGGAGGGTTTCAGGGCGGCGTTGTGATCGCGAGTGGTGTCCTTCTGGCACTGCTGGCGGGAACGCTCACCGAACTCTCCCACGGCATGCTGTCGGTTCTGGAGATGCTCTCCGGCGCCGGCTACGTGGCGGTGGGGCTCCTCGGGTTGTGGCTGGCAGGCGGATTCCTGGATCCGCGCTTTCTGCCCACCGGTGAGATCGGCTCGCTGTTCAGCGGCGGTGCGATCCCCGTGATCTACAGCCTGGTCGGTATCAAGGTTGGCGCGGAGCTCTCCGGCGTCATCGACGCGATGCGCCGCAGGAGGGTAGTGGAATGATGACGCAGATTCTGACCGTACTGGCCTTTCTGCTGATGGCGCTGGGGGTCTGGGGGCTCATGAGCCGCCGGCACCTGATCCGGATCATCATCGGCTTCTCGCTCCTGGATACCGGCGTGCACCTGCTTCTGGTAGCGTTCGGCTACCGCAGCGGCGGTACCGCCCCCATCCTGAGTGACGGGATCGGCGTTTCCGGGCTGGTTTCCGGCGCCGTGGATCCGATTCCCTCGGCGCTGGTGCTGACGGCGATCGTCATCGGTCTCGCCGTAACCGCCCTCATGCTGAGCTTCGCGGTGCGCATGTACGCGCGCACCCGCAGCATCTACATCGACAAGAACAAGGAACTCAAATGGTAAGCCCGGTTGTTCTCATCGCGGCGAGTCTGGGGTTCGCCTTTCTCTATCCCCTCGTTGAACGCCTCGGCGAACGCGCGGCGACGCGCATCGCACTGCTGGTTCTGGCGGCGTTCGCCGGCACAACCGCCGGCTGGACGGTCTCCCTCATTGGATCGGGGGTCGCGCTGACCGCCGATACCGCCGGTTTTGTGGCGCCTCTCTCGATTCAGTTGCAGGTGACCGCCGTTGACGCCCTGGCGATGACGGTTGTCACGCTCCTGGCGCTGGCGGCGCTGGTGCAGCTCACCGAGCGCGCCACCGACCGCTGGCACGGCAAACAGGTGGTCCTGTTCTTCGTGCTGCTGCTCGGATCCTACGGCCTGATCATGACGCGTGACCTGTTCAACGTATTCGTGTTCATGGAGATCAGCGGGATCAGCGTCTTCGGGCTGCTGAGCACCTCCCGCGACGGTCGCGTGTTCGAGGCCGGCTTTAAGTACATGGTGGCCTCGGGGCTCGCGTCGGTCTTCTTCCTGATCGGTACCGCCTTCGTGTACCGCTCGGTGGGCTCGTTGAGCATCGCCGACATCACCGCCGCCGCGCCGGTTGCCCTGGCCTCTCCGGTGGGTGTCATGGGGCTGCTCTTTCTCGTTACCGGCATCCTGATCGAACTGAAACCCGCCCCCGCCAACGGCTGGGCGATCGATACCTACCAGGCCGCCGACCCCGGCATCGGCGCGCTCCTCTCGGCGGTGAACGCCACGGCGATGGTTTTCGTCCTGGTGCGGGTCATGCCGATCCTTGCCGGGGCCTCCCCCGTGTTCGTGCCGCTGGTGCTGATCGCCGGTGCCGGTGCCTTCCTCATTCCACAGGCGCAGGCGCTGCTGCAGGAGAGTTTCAAGCGCATGCTGGGGTACTCCTCGGTGGCGCAGATCGGCCTGGTGGTGCTCGCGATCGTGATTCCGGCGGCGGGCGTACCCTTCGCCGGCGTGGCGCTGGCGGTGCCGCTGGTGCTGCTGCTGAACCACGCGGTGGCCAAGGCGACGCTGTTCTGGATCGCCGATGCCACCGGTGACGACGCGTCCGGCTTCGGAGGGTCGCTGCCGGCATCGCTCCGCGGTCGTCCGGCGCTGCTGGTCGTTGCGGCGATCGCGGTGCTGGCGCTGCTGGGTCTGCCGCCGTTTCCGGGATTCTGGGCCAAATGGTCCCTGGTCATGGGGCTCGCGGCGGGGGGGCACATCGGTCTGCTGGTGGTGGTGCTCCTCGGAAGCCTGCTGGAGGTCGTGTACCTCGGGCGCTGGCTGATCATGCGCATGCGCCATGTGGACGATGACGCCACGGTGGTGTCGCAGCGCATCCCCGCGGACTTTGCGGAGTCCCGGGCGGATGCGGTCTCCGGCGCGGCCTCCGGCGCATCCGACGCGTCAGGCGCCGCCGCCGGGGCGATTCCCGTCGGCGCAACGGTGTCCCTTGGACTGGCAACGCTCCTGATGGCGGGTGCCTCGGTTGCCGCGCTGCTCGGTTCAGGCGTAGGCATGCCGGTTCTGATCGTGCTGATCGGGGTTGCGGCGTTCGCGGTCCTCGACGTGTTGCGCATTCCGTTGCGGCTGCAGGCGATCGTGGCGATCGCCGGGCTGTCGTGGTGGGGTGTGAGTGCGGTGTCCGGCGCGGCGCTGACCCTGCAGAGCGGCTTTGTGCTCCTCTTTGTCGGCGGCGCCGTGGTCCAGCTGGTGGCGCTTCTGGCGCGGCCGGGGCGCCGTGCCGGGCTCGTGGCGCTGATCGTGGGCATGGTGCTCTCGCTGGCGGCGCTCACCGCCGCCACCAGTCCCCTCGAGGTCTTTGTGGCCTGGGAGCTCATGACGCTGACCTCGTTCTTCCTGGTCGTTCGTGGACGGTTTGCCGCGGCGGCGAGTGTCCGGTACCTCACCTTCAGTCTGGCGTCGGCGCTCCTGATGCTGGCGGCGTTCAGCCTGGCAACGGCGGCGAACCCGGCCTTCGGTACCGGCGGCGGGGTGATCGGGACCCTGACCACCTCTGTCCCCTGGGCGGCGGTGCTCCTCGCGCTCTCCGTGCTGATCAAGCTCGGAGCGATTGGACTGCACATCTGGCTGCCGTCGTCCTACGCCGAGGCGGAAGACGAAGTGTCGAGCCTGGCGAGTTCGGTTCTCAGCAAGGCGGGGATCCTCCTGCTCTTTCTGGGGGCGGGCTCCTTCGCCGCACCGCTCTTTGCCGGTGTGGCGCTCAACCAGGTCCTCGGGTGGATCGGCGTGATCACCGCCCTCGCCGGCGGCATGATGGCGCTCTTCCAGGAGGATATCAAATACACCCTGGCGTACTCCTCCATGAGTCAGCTCGGCTACATGGTCCTGGCGTTCGCGCTCATGAGCCACCTGGGCTGGGTGACGGCGCTCTACCTGGCGGTGAACCACCTCCTGTTCAAGGGGATGCTCTTCCTGGCGGTGGCGGGCATCGTCATGCGCACCGGGACGCGCCTCATGTACCAGATGGGCGGGCTCATCAAGCGCATGCCCTTCTCCTTCGTGTCGGTGCTGGTGGGGATCATCGCCGTCTCCGGGGTTCCGCCCCTGGCGGGCTTCGGTGGCAAGTGGCTGCTGTACACCGCCCTCATAGAACAGGGATGGTACCTGCAGGCGGCGCTGGCGCTCTTCTCCAGCGGGATCGCGTTCCTGTACCTGTTCCGCCTGATTCACTCGATGTTCCTGGGACAGCGCAAGACGCACCACGACACGGTCACCGAGGCGCCGGCGGCGGTCCTGATCCCGCAGTTCGTGTTCCTCGTGATCATCATCGCGATCTCGATGTTCCCCAATCTACTGATCAAGCCGCTGCAGACGATCGTGGAACCGGCGTTCGCCAGTTCGGTCCGCTGGGAGGGCTACACGGTGATCTCCAGCCTGGGGTACTGGAACGGCAACGCGGTGATGTACGTCGTGATCGGCGTCTTTCTGGCGCCGCTGCTGTGGTTGCTGGCGGTCAAAGGGAGAACCTACCGCGTGGAACAGTTCAACATCGTGTTCGCTGCGGAACGGCCGCACACGCCGCAGAGCACACACTACGCCTACAACTTCTACGGCCACTACCAGAAGGCGTTCGGCCGGCTGCTGGACCCGTGGGTTGAGCGGTTCTGGTCGGGGGTTTCCGCCACCGCGGGTACGGTCTCGCAGACGCTGCGCGCGTGGAACACCGGGAATCCGCAGACCTACGCGCTGCAGATTCTGCTGTACCTCTTCCTTACCTATCTCGTCGCCAGAGGGGGACTGTAAATGACTCAGATGATTCTGACCAAGGCGTTGTACACGGTGATCTCGCTCGCGGTGATCACCAACTACGCCCTGATTCTCATCGGAACGATGGCCCGCATCCGCGCCAAGGTGCAGGGACGCGTGGGCCAGCCGTTCTACCAGCCGTACATCGATATCGTGAAGAGTAACGCCAAGCGAACGAGCATCTCCCACGGCGTGATGTTCTTCCTGGGTCCCGTGTTCCGCCTCGCCGGCGGTCTGGGGACCTACCTGTTCATCCCGGCGATCTTCGGGTCGGTGATCTTTTCCAACTTCAGCTTTTCCGGCGACCTGCTGCTGATGATGTACTTCATCTTCTTCGGGCAGCTGGGCATGGCGCTGGGGGCCGGCGAGAGCGGGCATCCGCACTCGGCGATCGGCGTTGCCCGCGGCCTCGCGCAGATGACCGCTTTCGAGTTGCCCTTCGTGCTCTCGGTTGTGGCACTGGCGGCGCAGTACGGCACGCTTTCGATCACGGAGATCGTGGCGGCGCAGCAGGGGGGATTCACCCACTGGGCGGCGTTCACCAACCCGCTGGCGATGATCGCCGGCATGATCGCCTTCCTCGGTATGAGCGGTGCCAACCCCTTTTCGGTGGTCGTGGCGCCGCAGGAGATCCCGATCGGCCCGCCCACGGAGATGCAGTCCAGCTTTCTGGGCATGCTGCAGACTAACCGGGCGATCTTCAACGGCGCCAAGATGGTTCTGTTCATGAACCTGTTCTGGGGCGGCGCCGCCCACGAGAATCTTCTCGTGGCGATCCTGATCATGGTGGTGAAGACCTTCCTGATCTACCTCTACGTGACGATCGTCGGGGCGAGTTTCCCGCGATTCAAGACAGAGCAGTCGATCCGCTTCTTTCTCGGTGTGCCGACGGTGATCGGCATCGCGGCGGTCGTGCTGCAGATGGTGTAGGAGCACACAGATGGCAACAGCAGATACACAGACCAGGCGGTATCAGGAACCCGGCGCGCCGGGAAACGCCGCGGTGGTGAACCCGGACCCCCGGACGGTGACGGGCCCCGCCGGCGGCACCGGTCAGGGCGACGTTCAGACCGTCGACGGACAGCTGCGCATCCTCACCGAGGAGCTCAAGCTGGCAAACGCCGACCTGCGCTCCGAGGATCGCGGCAACTTCTGCGACCACCCGCCGGAGGTGATCAAGCCGTTCCGCGCCTTCTGGGAGAACTTCCTGAACTGGGCGCGCTCGGAGAGCCTGTGGATTCTCGGATTCGGAACGGGATGCGGTGCAATCGAGCTCCGTCCCCTGATGACCAGCCGCTTCGACATGTACCAGTACGGTATTCAGGGACGCCCCACGCCGCGGCAGAGCAGCGTCTTCGTGATCGGCGGCTACGCCTCGGTGAAGACGATGAAGCGCATCGTTCGCAGCTACGAACAGATGCAGGGACCGAAGTTCGTCCTGGGCCTCGGCAGCTGCACGATCAACGGTGGCATGTACTGGGACAGCTACAACACGGTGAACCGCCTGGACCACTACATCCCGGTGGATGTCTACATCGCCGGATGCATGCCACGGCCGGAGGCGCTGCTGGCGGGCTTCGTGAAGCTCAAGGAGATGATCAAGCGCGGCGAGTGCGAAGGCGCCAACCGCTACGCGGAGAACTTCGAGTGGTACAAAGCCAACCAGAAGCGGATCATCAAAAACTGGGACATGCCCGACTACAACTGGTGAGGATGCACGATGAGTGACCAACACACACAGACACAGATATCGAGCGCCGAGGTGCATGAGGTGTTTGCCGACCTCCACACACGCTACGGCGTGCGCGGGCTCGAGGAGAAGCGCGCCGACCAGGCGTTTGTCCGCACCGACCGCGATGAGGCAGTGGCGGTACTGACCCACCTTCGGGACCGTCACGGGTATACGCATCTGGCGTTCCTGACCGCGGTGGACCAGATCGAGGAGGGCCGCTTCGAGCTCCTGTACATGCTCCACAACTACGAGCTGCGCCACGACCTGGGCGTGATCGTGGAGATTCCGCGGGAGGGCGACGGCTGTTCCATGGACACGATCCACCGCATGTGGCCCGCGGCGGCGACCTACCAGCGCGAGCTGCGGGAGATGTTCGGCATCGACTTCCCCGGCAGTCCGCGACTCCACGAGGACTTCGCCCTCGAGGGATGGCACGACCTTCCCCCGATGCGCAAAGAGTTTGACACCCGCGAGTACTCCGAGCGGACGTACTACGCGCGCCCCGGTCGTACAAAGACCGATACGCGCCAGCACATGAAGGACACGATCTACCCGAGCGAGGCAGAGACATGGTGAACACAGATACACGCAGCGACCGCCCTGCGCGGCGCGGAACGCCGATTCCCGGCACCTCGTCGGCCCGCGGCGTTCCCAACCTGGCGACGCGGTCGCAGGAACACATAAACGATAATCCCCTCATGCCGCCGATCGTCGACGGCAAGGCGGTCTTCGACCTGGACAGCGGCAAGTACCTCAAGCTGTGGCAGGGTCCGCAGCACCCGGGCATCACCGGCAACATGAGCCTGGAACTCGTGGTCTGCGGCGATGAGATCGTGGAGTGCAAGACCCATGTGGGCTACCTGCACCGGGGGTTCGAGAAGCTCATGGAGCGGCGCAGCTACATCCAGTGCTTTCCCATCGTGTGTCGCATCGCCGTGCCGGAGCCGGACTTCAACGAATACCTCTTCGCCGCCACGGTGGAGGAGATCCAGGGGATCGAGGTACCGGAACGCGCCCAGTGGATCCGCACCCTCAACCTGGAGATGGCGCGACTGGCGAGCTTCTTCATGTGGATGGGCGGCATGGCCGGCGCCTTCGGCCTCGGCACCCAGGGACAGTGGACCGTGACGATGCGCGACTACATCCTGGACCGCTTCGAGGAACTGACCGGCGGGCGCATCTACCACATGTACATGATCCCCGGCGGTGTCCGTGGTGACTTCCCCGAGGGGTTTACCGACCGTCTGCGGGAGACGATCGACACCTGCGAAAAAACGCTGCAGGACGTGGAGCGCACGCTGTTCAACAACGCGGTGTTCAAGAAGCGGGCCAAGGGACTCGGCGTGATTCACCCCGACATCGTCGATCAGTTCGGCATCGTGGGACCGAACGCCCGTGCCGCGGGATTCGCCCGGGACGTGCGCAAGGATCACCCGTACCTGGTGTACGACCAGCTCGACTTCGAGGTGGTGACCCACACCGATTCCGACGCCTACGCCCGCGCCTGGGTGCGGCTGCAGGAGATGTATCAGAGCATGGACCTGATCCGGCAGATTCTGGATCGCATGCCCGCCGAGGGACCGTTTTTCACCAAGTTGCCCAACGTGCTCCACTGGAACGTGAAGCCCGGACATATCTACAAGAAGGCGGAGTGCACCCGCGGGGAGTACGGGTACTACCTCAACTCCGACGGCAGCGACAAGCCACGGCGGATCTACGTCCGGGGGCCGAGCTACACTCACGCGGTGTCTCTCATGGAGCACCTGTCCATCGGCTGCAACATCGCCGATACGGCCGGGCTGATGGTCAGCCTGCACACCTATCCGCCGGAGGTTGAACGATGAGTCTGAAGGACCTGGTGACGCCCTTTTCCGTATGGAAGCGGGCGCTGGAAAAACCATATACGAACCGAAAACCGCTGGATTCGCGCCCCGGCGCGGACCGCTACCGCGGGTTTCACATCAACGACGTGGACAAGTGCATCGGCTGTGGTACCTGCGAGTCGATCTGCCAGAACGAGGCGATCGATCTGGTCCCGGTCGAGGGACGCAAGACGAAGCACGGCGACTCCGGGCTCCGGCCGAAGGTCGATTACGGACGCTGCTGCTGGTGCGCCCTGTGCGTGGACATCTGTCCCACCGGCAGTCTGGGCATGAGCAACGAGTACGTGTGGGTCGACAGCGACCCCGAGGTGTTTCGCTACGTGCCCGGCCACGACGAAAAGCCGTGGAACGCCTGCGAGAAGGGCTACCGTCGCGCCGAGGGCTACGATCTGCTCGAACCCAAGCGGGTGGAGATGCCGATGCTCGACTTCTCCGAGAGCCAGAAGAGCTTCGTGGAGATGGTGCAGGGCTACAGCAAGGAACAGGCGATGGAAGAGGCCGACCGCTGCATCGAGTGCGGCATCTGTATCGCCACCTGCCCCGCCCACATGGACGTGCCGGCGTACATCGATGCAATCCGTCGTGACGATCTCGCCGACGGTCTGCGGACGGTCTACGAGGCGAACCCGCTGCCGGCCTCCTGCGGTCGCGTGTGTTCACACGCCTGCGAACACGTCTGCGCCATGAAGCACAAGGGCGAGGCGATCAGCATCCGCTGGCTCAAGCGCTACATCGTGGACCAGATCTACGCCAACGATTACCAGCAGTTTCTGGACGCCGCGGCGCCGGAGAACGGCCGCAGCGTGGCGATTGTCGGGTCCGGCCCCGGCGGCCTGGCGGCGGCCTACTACCTTCGCTTGATCGGCTACGCCGTCACCGTCTACGATGCCAATGAGGCAGCCGGCGGTATGCTGCGCTACGGTATCCCCGAGTACCGGTTGCCGTACGATCAGGTCGACAAAGATATCGAGTACATTCGCAGTCTCGGCGTCACGATCAACCAGAACGTGCGGATCGGTGCCGATGTCTCCTTTCAGGAGATCTACGACGGCAACGACGCGGTGTTCTTCTCCACCGGTCTGTCCGATCCCTACGCCCTGGAGATTCCCGGAGAGGACCTTCGCGGCGTGATTCCGGGTCTGACGATTCTGGACGAGGTGACCAAGGGGCAGAAGCCGGATATCGGTGACTCCGTGGTCGTGGTCGGCGGCGGAAACGTCGCCATGGACGCCGCGCGCACCAGCCGACGCTACGGCGCCGAGGTGACGATCCTCTACCGCCGCCGCGAGGTGGACATGCCCGCCGACGAAGAGGAGATCCACGAGAGCCAGGGCGAGGGCGTGACGCTCATCACCCAGGCGATCCCGATCCGGATCGAAAAGGGCGAGACCCGCCGGTTGAAGCTGATCTGGGGCAAGGCGGAGATGGTTCCCGACGACCGCGGCGGACGCCCGCGCCCGCGCCTCATCGAGGGCAGCGAGGAAGTGATCGAATGCGACACGATCGTTCCGGCGATCGGACAGCAGGCGGATTACAAGTTTCTGCCGGAGGAGATTGCCGGACGGCTGGAGTTTGCCAAGGGCATGGTCACCGTCAACGAGTTCAAGCAGACCGGCGACACCAAGATCTTTGCCGGCGGCGACATTGCCAACCGCAAGCGCGACGCCATCTCGGCGATCGCCAACGGGCACTCCGCCGCCAAGGGTATCGACATCTATCTGACCAATTTTGCCGCGGGAGGACGCGCATGAACAGGATAGTGGATAAGCAGCAGCTGTCGGACGACGTGTTCCGCATCACCTTTGAGGCGCCCTACATCGCCGAGGCGCGCAAGGCGGGACAGTTCATCATCCTGCAGCTGGACGAGAATTTCGGAGAGCGTATCCCGCTCACGATCGCCGACGCCGACGAGGGCGCCGGCACGGTGACGGTCATCTTCCAGGCGGTGGGCAAGACCACGATCCGCCTCTCGGAACACGAGGTGGGGGATTCTATCGCCAACGTCCTGGGCCCCCTCGGTACGCCGACGCATCTGGAGAACTTCGGGACGGCGGTGTGCGTGGGCGGCGGTATCGGCGTGGCGCCGATGCACCCGATCGTGCAGGCGCTGAAGCGCGCCGGCAACAAGGTGATCACGATCATGGGCGCGCGGAACAAGGACCTGCTGATCCTCGAGGACGAAATGAAGCGCTGGAGCGACGAGACGATCGTCTGCACCGACGACGGCAGCTACGGCCGCAAGGATCTGGTGACGGTGCCGCTGAAGGAACTGTGCGAGGCCGGGGTGCCGGACATCGTCTTCGGGATCGGCCCACCGATCATGATGAAGTTCGTGGCCGAGACCACCCGCCCCTTCGGCGTGAAGACGATGGTGAGCCTCAACACGATCATGGTGGACGGGACCGGCATGTGCGGCGGCTGCCGTGTGACGGTGGGCGACGAGACCAAGTTCGTCTGCGTGGACGGGCCCGAGTTCGACGGGCACCTGGTGGATTTTGACAACATGATGGCGCGGCAGAAGGCGTACAAGAAGCAGGAATCGATCGCCCGTGACAGTTGCCGCGCGAACAGCGCCGCCGAAGCCGCACAGGCCGCCGCGGCAGGAAAGGATCGGGCATGAGCGAACAGCATCACACGCCGGAGGAACTCGCCACGGAGGCGACCCAGCTCTGGGAAACGTGGGGCCCGCTGCACATGGCGGGGGATCTGAAGAACAAGGACCGCCGCCAGATTCCGCAGCAGGAGATGCCGGCCCAGGACCCGATGGTGCGCTGCACCAACCAGCAGGAGGTGGCGCTCGGCTACACCGCGGAGCAGGCGCGGGTTGAGGCGCTCCGTTGCCTCAACTGCCCCAACGCGCCGTGCATCTCCGGATGCCCGGTGTCCATCGATATTCCGCGTTTCGTGATGCAGGCCGCCGCCGGCGAGTTCCAGGAATCGATCGATACGATCAAGGAATCGAGCCTGCTGCCGGCGATCTGCGGCCGCGTCTGCCCGCAGGAGGCGCAGTGCATGCTCAAATGCACGGTGGGGAAAGCGGCACGGGATCCCATGAAATCGGTGGCGATCGGCCGCATCGAGCGCTACGTGGCGGACCTGGAACGCGAGGCCGGCGCGGTGAAGACTCCCGAGGTTGCGCCGGACACCGGCTTTAAGGTCGGTGTGATCGGCTCCGGCCCCGCGGGACTTACCGCCGCTGCGGACCTGCGCAAGGCGGGACACCAGGTCGAGATCTTCGAGGCGTTCCACAAGCCCGGCGGGGTCATGATCTACGGTATCCCCGAGTTCCGTCTGCCCAAGCAGATCGTGCAGGAGGAAATCTCGGGTCTCGAGGCGATGGGCGTGAAGATTCACACCAACTTCCTCATCGGCCGCACCCGGACGATCGAGGATCTGCTGGAAAAGGACGGCTTCGACGCCCTCTTCATCGGATCCGGCGCCGGGCTTCCGCGTTTCATGAACATCCCCGGCGAAAACCTGGTGGGTGTGTTCAGCGCCAACGAGTACCTGACCCGGTCCAACCTGATGAAGGCCTACGACCGCGAGCACGTGGATACCCCGATCTACAACTCCCGCGAGGTGGCGGTCCTCGGTGGCGGGAACGTCGCCATGGACGCCGCTCGCATGGCGCTCCGCATCGGTGCCGAGAAGGTGCACGTGGTGTACCGCCGCACGCGCACCGAAATGCCGGCGCGGGTGGAGGAGGTGGATCACGCCGAGGAGGAGGGAATCGAGTTTCACTTCCTCAGCAACCCGGTGGAGATCCTCGGCGACGAGGAGGGGAAGGTGCGTGCGATCCGCTGTCAGCGCTACGAGCTGGGCGAACCGGACGACTCCGGTCGGCGCCGCCCGATGCCGATCGAGGACGACTACTTCGAGATGGAGGTGGACACCGTGATCCCGGCGCTGGGCAACGTGTCCAACCCCCTCATCCGCCAGACCACCGACAATCTGGATACCAACAAGTGGGGCAACATCACCGTGGACGAGGAAAACCGCACCAGTATCCCGCGGGTCTACGCCGGCGGTGACATCGTTCTGGGGGCTGCAACGGTCATTCTCGCCATGGGCGAGGGCCGCCGCGCCGCCGCGGCGATTACGGAGGATCTGACCGCCGGACGGTGGTCATAACACGGGGGGCCGGACAGTGACGGGAACGGAACGGCGCGGTGCGCTGATCGATGAGATCAAGGGACAATACTCGGAGCGACGGTGCACGGACGTGCACCAGCTGCTCACCACACTGGCCAATCCGATCCGCTTCCGGCTGCTGTGCGCACTCCGGACGAACTCGTTCACCGTCGGCGAACTGGTTGAGATCACGGACTCGCAGTTGTCCAACATCAGCCAGCACCTGAAGATGATGTGGATGGCCGGGTACATCACCAAACGTCGGGACGGGAAGCAGGTGTACTACTCCCTGGAGAACGACCACGTGATTCAGGTGATCGCCCATCTTGAGGAACTGTATCCGCCACAGACGTATCCGGATCGCAGCGATCCTACTTGACAGTCTGCGTCGGCCGCCGCTATAGTCCCGCCAATTTATGCGGTATCCTGCGGTGACACACAATCGGTGGAAGACCCATCCCGGCACCCGTCGGGATCGTGGTTGTTGCTGTAGAAACGGCGTCGGTTTTTCCGACGCCGTTTTTTTGTGCCCTCACCGGAATCGCGCCGGAATACCGCCCAGCCCAGGCCAGTACCAGCGGGAGGTATCGCATGGCTGAATCCCCCTTTGTGGGTCGATCGCTCACGGCGATCCGGGACTTCAACCGCCAGGAACGGTTGTATCTCTATCGGCTCACCCGGCGGCTCAAGGAGGCTCTTGCCGCCGGTGACAGTGCCGCCATCGACCATTTCCGGATCAACGATCCGGACTTCGGCATGTACGAGATCTTTCTGGAGGACAGCACCCGGACCCGGGAGTCGTTCAAGAACGCCGGTCTCTTTCACCGGATCAAGCTCTCCGAACTCAACGCCGCCAGTTCCTCCTTCAACAAAAAGGAAAGCTACGCCGACACGATCGCCAACCTGGTGGGCTACGGCAACCGGGTTTTCGTGCTCCGAACCGCCCTGGAGGGGGTGTGTCGCCATCTGGCGGAACGGACCGCGCGCTACACGGAACGCCACGGGATGACCGGCGGCGTCTCCTTCCTCAACGCCGGCGACGGACGCCACGAACACCCGACGCAGGAACTGCTCGACGAGTTTACGTTCCTGGAAGACCTGGACTGGTCCGCCGAACGGATCCACCTGGCGCTGGTGGGGGACCTGTACCACGGCCGGACCGTGCATTCCAAGGTTCACGGGCTGGACCTCTTCTCCGAGGTTCTCGTGGACCTGGTGGCACCGCCGGAACTGGCGATGCCGCGCAACTACGTCCGCGCCATGGAAGACCAGGGGTTCACCGTGCGGGAGTTTCCGTCGATCCGGGCGTATCTGGATGGCGCACAGGCGGGGCGACGAGCGGGAGCTCGCGGCGTCCGGGCCGGCGCAGCCGACGGAAGCCACGACGCCGAACCAGGCGTGGCGCCGCAGTGGTACTTCACCCGGCCGCAACTGGAGCGCATGGGCGACCGCATCCTGCGTCGTGCCGACGAGCTCCGCTCAGCGATTACGTTTACACCGGACCTGGTGAGCGAGGTGGACCCGGCGACCAGGTTTTACCACCCCCTGCCGCGGCACCGCGAGTACCCCACGATCCCCGCCGAACTCGACGACACGCCGCTGAACGCGTGGGAGCGGCAGTCTGCAAACGGCTACCTGGTGCGGGTGGTCCTCCTGGCCCTTGTTGCCGGCCACCTCGGAGACGACTACGACGGCCCCGTGGGCGCGGAGTACCTCCCCGACGAACCGTACGCCGAGGAAGTGCCGGTGGCGGCGGGGACGCCGAAACGCTACTCCGAGGGCGTGCGGCCCATTTCCGACGGCCTGGTGGTCGACCACATCTGCCGCGGCGACACACCGGAGGAAATCCGGCGTCACGTGGCGACGGTGCAGGAGGTTGTGGGGCTCCACGGCCGGGGCGGCGAGTGGGTTTCCACCGGCCGCAACGGCGAGGCGAAGGGCATCCTCTTCCGGCCCGGCTTCGGTCCCCTCACGCAGCGGCACATCGGCATGCTCGCCGCCACCGTACCCGGCGCAACGATCAACGTGATCGAGCACGGTGCGGTCCGCCGGAAGATCCGTCTGGTGTCGCCGCGGCGGATCTTCGGGATATCCGCGCTTCGCTGCCGAAATCCCGCCTGCATCACCAACCCCGACCACGGAGAACCGGTGCTGCCGCGGTTTGTCCGCACCGGGCCCGACCGCTACGCCTGCGAGTACTGCAGCCACGACCACGGATTCAAGGAGCTGTTCTCATGACCCCGATCTCTGACGCCACGACCGCCGAGATTCTGGCTGCCAGCCGCGCCGCCGGATCGCTGATCGTGCGCACCGACCCGCCGTTCCGGTGGGCCTCCGGTGCGCTCATGCCGCTGTACACCGACAACCGTCGGTTGATCGCCACACCGCGGGGCCGTCGCGCCGTGCGCCGCGCCGTTCGGGAGGTGATCGAACGCCACGGACTCCGATTCGACGTCGTGGCCGGCACCGCCAGCGCCGGAATCGCGCCGGCAACCCTGGTCGCCGAGGATCTGGACCTCCCGCTGGTGTACGTCCGTGGTTCGGCGAAGGACCACGGTACGGCGCGACGTATCGAGGGGGCCTCGGCGGAGGAACTTCGCGGGCGGCGGGTGCTCCTGGTGGAGGACCTGATCTCTACCGGCGGCAGCAGCGCCGCGGCGGCGGAAGCGCTGATTGGGGCGGGGGCGGATGTGGCCGCCTGTGTAGCGATCTTCTCCTACGGGTTCGCCGCCGCCGCCGAACGCTTTGCAGCGCTCGCGGGAGCGCCGCCGGTCCAGCCGCTCTGTTCGGTGGACGCCCTCATAGCCCGCGGTGCCGCCGACGGATGGCTCAGCGACGAGGATGTGGCGGTGGTCACCGCGTGGAGGGCTGACCCGTTCGGCTGGGCCGATGGCGGCGGAGCCAGGGACGACGGAGCAGGGGACCGGTCGTCCGGGGCGCGACCCGTGGCGACCGCTCGACCGGATGCCGCCGCCGACGGCGGTCGCTCCCGCGCGGCTCCCGCTGACCTCCTGCGTGCCAGCGCCGAGCAGGCGGGGCACCTTCTCTGCCTGGGGATCGATCCACGCCCCGAGGCACTGCCCCCGGGGGATTTGGCGGACGTCCTGAGACGCGTGATCGACGCCGTTGCCGAGACCGGGGTCGTGCCGGCGGCGGTAAAACCGAACGTTGCGTTTTTCCACCGTCTCGACCGGCCCCTGACGGGGGACTTCTCCGGATCACGCGCCCTGGCCACGGTGGTCTCGCACACCCGCCTCGCGCTGCCCGGTGTTCCGGTGATTCTCGACGCCAAGCGTGGCGATATCGCCGCCACGAGCGACGCCTACGCCGCCGAAGCGTTCGACGCATGGGGCGCCGACGCGCTTACCGTCTCGCCCTTTATGGGTGACGATTCGGTCCTTCCTTTCCTGGAGGCGGCGGCCGCGCACGACACGCCCCGGTGGGTCTACATTCTCAACCGCACCAGCAACCCCGGAGCGGCGCGGTTCCAGGCACAGCCACCGGGAGAGGGGGCCCTGTTTCGCCGCGTCGCCGCCGCGATCGGCGAATGGCAGCAGCGGACCGGCGCCGCGGGCGCGGTGATCGGTGCCACGGAGCCCGCCGAACTCCAGGAACTGCTCGTCATGCACGCCCGAAACCCGGTGCCGGTGCTGATACCGGGGGTTGGAACCCAGGGTGGGACCGCCGGCGAGGTCCTCGCTGCGATCCGGGCGGCGGCCTACCCGCCGGAACTGGTCAGAGTGAACATGTCGCGGGCGGTGGTTACCCCGTGGGCCGCCACCGGCGGCGCACCGAGCGACTGGCGCGGGGCGGTTCGTGAGGCGTATCTGCGGGCGACGGAGGCTCTCTCGTGGCGGTAGTGTCGGGGGGAGCAGGCGGCGCGGGATCCGCGACGCTGGAGGCCGCGGAACGTCTCCGGCTGGCGATCGCGGCGCGGATGCCATCGCCGCAGGCACCGCCCCGAATTCCGGTGGCGACCGTGAGCGGCGTGGCGTCCACCACCGTCGGCATGATCGAGTGGTTCGACCGCGAAACGGACGTGGCGCTCATCACCACCAAGAGCTTCCAGCTGCAGCCCAACCCCGGCAACCGTGAGCCGATCATCACCGAGCCCGAACCGGGCTGCTTTGGAAACGCCGTGGGATTGAAAAACCCCGGTGTGGAGACGGCGGTGGCGGAACTCGCGGAGCTGCGCCGCCGGCGGTCGCTCCGGGCGCTGCTGATCGTCTCGTTGTCGGGGACGACGCCGGAGGAGTTCCGGAAACTGGCGGTCGCCTGCGCGCCCCTCGCAGACGCTCTGGAGCTCAACTACTCGTGCCCCCACGCATCGGCCGGGTACGGCGCGGACATCGGCAGGGACGAGGCGGCGGTGGCGTCGATCACCGCGGCGGTGGTCGACGCCGTCCCCGACACGCCGGTCCTGGTCAAATTGACGCCCAACGTCCCGGACATCGCCCGCATGGCCGCGATCGCGGTCGGGGCGGGAGCGGCAGGTGTCACCGCGATCAACACGGTGGGCCCGGCGGTCTACCACCACGACAGCTGCGGCGCACCGATCCTCTCAAATCCGCCGGATGGACGTGGGGGAAAAAGCGGCACCTGGGTGTTCGACATCGCCCGGGACGCGGTCGCCGCAGTTCGCGCGGCGGTGGGGCCGGGGCCGCTCATTGTGGGCATGGGCGGTGTCGACGGGCCGGAACGCGCGCGGACGCTGTACGAGGCGGGAGCCGACGTCGTGGGGGTGGGCAGCGCCCTCGGGCGCGTACATCAGGCCCGGTGGCCGGCGTTTCTCCTGCACGTGTCGGGGGGCGGGCACGGTTCGGGGGACGGCGCGTCGCCCCCCGGCGCTGCGCTCGCTGGCGCGCCGCCCACCCCGGGACCGGCGATCCGGCGCGGCGCAGGAATGCGACTGGAACCGCGGGCGGTGACACACCGCGGGGAACTCGGCGACGACCTGTTCGAACTCTCCGTGGAACCCGCCTTCCCGTGTGCCCCCGGCCAGGCGGTGTTTCTCTGGCTGCCGGGTGTTGGCGAAAAGCCCTTCGTGCCTGCGCTTCCGGTCAACGGACCCGAGGCCCCCCCCGCTGACGGCGGCACGGTGTTTCTTGTTCGTCGCCGGGGGCCGTTGACCCGCGCCCTGGGTGACCTGACCGCCGGCGATACGGTCTACGTTCGGGGGCCCTACGGGGACCGCTGGTCACCGGCGGCGATGGCGGTGGATGCGCCGGCCGCGTCCCTTCCCACAGTCCTGCTTGTGGCCGCCGGAAGCGGTGCCGCCACCCTGCCGGGGGTGGCGGCGGAGTACCGCACCGCCGGCTTCCGGATCCGGTCGGCGGTCGGCGTCCGGCACGTGGTTTCCGACGGGCTCACGTTCTCGGCGCTGCGCCGTGTCGGCGTGCTGGAGGTCGTCGAGGACGGCGGTCGGGTGGGGCGGGTGCTCGACACGGTGACGACGGTCGCCGACGGCGTTTCCGCCGCCTTCGTCTGTGGACCGGAGCCGTTCATGGAACTGGCGATCTCCCGCCTGGAGGTGGCGGGGGTCCCCCGGGAGCGGATCCATGTGTCCCTCGAGCGGCCGATGCGCTGTGGCGTTGGCATGTGTGGTGAGTGTCACAACAACGGCCGCCTGACCTGCCAGTACGGCACGGTGGTGGCGGCGACGGACTGGAGGCCACACGAATGATCGATCCCCACGTGCACCTGCGTGACTGGGCGCAGGCGGAGAAGGAAACGCTGGACCATGGATTGTCCCTCGCGTGGCGTCTGGGGATATCCGCGGTATTCGAAATGCCCAACACGGACCCGCCGCTGACCTCCCGGGATACGGTGCGTCGACGCATCGCCGAGGCCGACGCGGTTCGTGAGCGGCGGGGGATTCCAATCTTCCATGGACTCTACGCCGGCATCACCCCCGATCCGCGGCAGCTCGAGGAGATCGTTCGACTCCACCAGGACCTGTTTCCGCGGGTCGTGGGGTTCAAGCTGTTTGCCGGCCACAGCACGGGACACATGGGGGTGGTCTCCCGGGAGGAGCAGGCGCTGGTGTGGAACACGCTGGCGGCGCTCGACTACCGCGGCGTGGTGGCGGTGCACGCCGAGACCGAGGACGTGCTGCGTCCCGATTTGTGGGACCCTGCGCATCCCCGCAGCCACGGCGCGGCGCGACCGGTGGCGGCGGAGATCCACTCGGTGCGTCAGCAGATCGAACTCGCGACCGCCGCCGGGTTCCGCGGGGCGATCCATATCTGTCATGTCACCACGCCCGCGGTCCTGGACATCATCGCCGAGGCTCACGCCGGCAGCGACACCGACCCCGACGCCCGCGCGGATATCAGCGCCTCCACCGACGCCGGCCCCGGTTTCTCCGTACGTGGCGGCGTCACGCCGCACCACGCGCTCCTGTCGGAGGAGCTCGCGGACCGCTCGCCGGTTCCGGAATGGAAGGTGAATCCACCGCTCCGCGACCGGGAGACGCAGACGGCGCTGCTGCGGCGGCTCGAGTCCGGTGGTGCGGGATGGATCGAGAGCGACCACGCACCGCACACATGGGCCGACAAACGCGCCGGCGCCAGTGGTATCCCGGGGCTGCACGCGTTCCGATTCCTGCGCGACCTGCTTGCCGATCGCTGCGGACGAGAGTTTGCCGAGCACCTCAGTCACGGCGCGGTGCTCGCGGCGTTCGGAATACCGGAGTCGACGATCCCACGCAACCCTGCAGCGGACGCACGCTGGTCGTTCCGGGACGCCGCCGACGAGTATCCCTGGGATCCCTACCGGTTCCTGTCGATCCGTGCATAGTGCACGGACCTGCGCCGAGCACCGTGCACTATGCGGGGCGCCGGCGCCGCGCCGACCGCCGCGATCCCGTCGCCGGGGTGTGTAGCTCCCGTTCTTGCAACGCTTTACGCGGGAACGGGAAATGCTTCGGGTCCGGCACGCATTTTGCATCGGAGACACCATGAAACGAAGCGGCAGGATCTGTGTACTGGTGGTGGGGTGTATGGCGATCGGGACGGCAGCGGTGAGGGCGCAGAACGTGGCGGAGGAGAGTCGCGTCAATCGTGAGACGCAGTCGGTGGAGGAACTCTACCTGAGCCAGGAGACCACCATGGAATCGGTGGCGGCGATGATCGAGAGCGACGACCGGGAGTCGCAGCTCATTGCGCTGCGGCGGCTGGAATCGGGGGCCCAAAACGGATTGATCGACCCTGCATCGCCGGAGTACGTGTCGATGGTGGGGCGCATTCTCCGACAGGGTGTCACGACGATCTCGCGGAACAGCAGTCGACTGCCGGATTCCTACCGCCCGATCCTCCGCGTGGAGGCAGCACAGGCTCTGGCGCTGAGCGGGAACGCCGATGCCGCGCGGTACCTGGTGGAGGCGATCCGCAACGACCCGGAACCCAGCGTTCAGGCGGCGGCGATGCGGGCGCTCAGCCGAAGCGACGGCATGGATCTGTCGATCGCATCCCTGGAGATCGCCCTCGCCCTTCGCAAGGAGGTCGCCGTCCGCGGTGACGAGGCGATGATCGTGGCGGGTATGGAATCGCTGCGGGAGCTCGCGTCCCGGGGAGATCCGCTGGCGTTCGATCCCCTCATCCGCGAAACGGCGGTGGCGGTGGCCATCGGCCGCTTCAACCGTACGGTCCGCGAGAGCGCGATCAACGCCCTCATGGCGATGTAGTCGCGCCGCCGTCAGGAGGTGGGGGCGCCGCCGGCAGATTCCACGTGGCGCGTCCAGAGCATACCGCAGGCGGCATTGATGTCCTGCCCACGCGAGTGGCGCACCGAGGTGCGGAAGCCCTTGTCCCGCAGCATCTCGGCGAAGGCATCGATGCGATCCGGTGGCGTCGGCGCGAGGCGCGTCCCGTCCAGCGGGTGAAAGGGAATCAGATTTATCCGCACGCTCAACCCGTTCAGAAGCCGCGCGATCCCGTCGACGTGCTGCGGCGTATCGTTCACACCGTCGAACATCGTGTACTCGAAGGATACGCGCCGGGTACGGTCCTCGCGACGGCTTCGAATGAGCCGGAGCGTCTCCTCAATCGGGTTCGCGTTCTCCACCGGCATGATCCGCCGCCGTTCCTCGGGGAAGGGGCTGTGGAGACTGACCGCCAGGCTCACGCCCTCGGCGGTCGGCTCCTCCAGGAAGCGCTGCAGTTCCGGGTGAATCCCAACCGTGGAGAGGGTAATCCGTCGTGGAGGCAGGGCGTACCCGTCCTCGTCGGTAAACAGGTCCACGCTCGCCAGGGCCCCGTCGACGTTGTCCAGCGGCTCGCCCATGCCCATGTAAACGATGTTGGTGATCGCGTCGTGCTCCGGAACGCTGTGGTACTGGTTGACGATCTCTCCTGCCGAGAGGTTGCCCTGAAAGCCCTGGCGGGCGGTCTGGCAGAAGGTGCAGCTCCGCCGGCACCCGACCTGGGTGGACAGGCAGAGGGTCAGGCGCGCTCCGTCGGGAATCAGTGCCGCCTCCACGAATCCGCCGTGTTGCGTGGGGAAGAGGTATTTCCGCGTGCCGTCGGCGCTCTCGTTCACCCGTACCGGCGCCGAGGTTCCCATGACCGTCGCAACGGAGAGCGCATCACGAAACCGAGCCGGAAGGTTCTGCATGTCCTCAACGGAACTCGCGTGGCGGCGGTATATCCAGTGAAACAGCTGTCGGCCGCGGTACGCGGACTCGCCGAGAGCCTCGGCGAGACGTTCCATCTCCGACTGTGACATGCCCAGGAGGGCGACGGTATCCATGGCTGCAGCTTGACCACCGCCGACGGGCCTGTCAAGCGTGGCGGTGATGGCTGGCGGGCGTGGCCGGCGGGCGTGGCGCACCATCCACCGCCACGCTGCCACCGCCACGCTGCCACCGCGGCCGGCGTTACACCCCCAGGACCAGCAGCCCCACCCACGCCGTGAGAATCGATACCGCCACCACCACGGTGAGGTTAGACCCGCGGAGGGTCAGGACGAACGCCAGGACCGGCGTCGCCACCGCCACCACCGGCACCGCCTGCCCCAGCACATCCGGAACGATGAGCGCCCCCAGCGCCGCCGCGGGAACCAGTTCCAGGAATCGATGCACCGGCGCCGGGAGGCGGTGAATCCCGGAGAACCAGAAGGGCAGGACGCGGACCAGGTAGGTCCCGATCAACAGCCCGACCACCGCCAGCAGCCAGTCAGTGTGCAGCATCGCGCACCTCCGATCCCATGGCGATCAGGGCGCCGCCGATCATCGCCAGGGGGAAGGCGGCGCCGGCGTCCCACCCCAGAGCCTCCCGCAGGACCGCGTTGATCGTCGCCGCGGCGACGGCGGCGATAACCAGCGGTACAACCCGCCCGTCTTCCTGCCGCGCGGCGGCGCGAAACTGCCCCGCGAGAAGCGCGGCGAAGAGGGCGTACAGCGCGAGCCCCATGGCGGTTCGCAGCGCTGCCGGCAGGATCTCACCGCTCACGGCGCCGATCACCGTCCCGCCGACCCAGGCGCTGTAGGCGCCAAGCTCGAGTCCCAGCAGGAAGCGCGGTTTCACAGTGCCGCCCTCGGCGATACGCCAGCCGGCGACGCCGAACACCTCGTCGGTGACGCCGAACGCGAGGGTGCTCCGCAGGATCCACCGGTGGCCGGTGCCCAGGCTGTGGGCGATCACCGAACTCATGAGCAGGTGCCGCAGGTTGAGGAGCCAGCCGGCGACGACGATCTGGACGACGAGGAGTAACGCGGCGGCGCCGGGCCACCCGCCAATCAGCAGACCGCCGGCTGTCGCCCCGTCGCCCGCCGCCACCCCGCCTGCCGCGACCGCGCCCCCGGCGACTACGACCCCGGCGGTGATCCCGGCCCCGTACATCCCGATCGCCAGAAACTGGGCGGCGCCGGCAAACACGAGGAGGGATGCAACGGTGGCGTCCAGTGTGGTCAGCCCGAATGACCTGACCACCAGTCCGAAGGTGATCGCCACGGGAATGTAGCCGCTGGCGATCGGCAGCGCGGAAGTGAGTCCCCTGGTGAAGCTGTGCATAGCGTCGCCTACTATACTACAATCGGCTCCCAGGGGAGTGGTTGGTGGCCAAAAGCGGGTCGGACACGGAACGCCTCCGGGTGCTGAACGCCCGGGCGTGGGAACAGTCGCTCAGCGAGCCGGAGGTGGGGGAGCGGACCGCAACCGAGGCGGTGGAACTCGCCCGATCCCTGCGGGATCTGGATTCGGAGATCGCCGCGCTGCTCAACCGCGGCTGGTCCCGGATCGTTCAGGCGGACTACCAGCACGCCCAGGACGACCTGGAGATCGCCCTGCGCCTCGCCCAGGAGGTCGACCCCGGCCCCGACACCCGCTGCAAACTCCACAACGCCCTCGGCGCGGCGTTTCACGGCAAATCCGAACTGGGCAAGGCGATCGGTGCGTACCAGGAGAGCCTGGCGATCGCGGAACGCACCCACCTTCCACTGCGACAGATTGCCGCGCTCAACAACCTCGGCGAGGTCGAAATGGACCTCGGGCACGTCGGCAGCGCCCGCGGGCTCTTTGAGCAGGCGGAGCGACTCCTGGAACAGTACCCCGACCGCGAGACCGAGGTGGTGGTGTTCAGCAACCTCGGAGATCTGGCGATGCGGGAGGACGATCTCGAGGAGGCCGAGCGCTTTTTCGCCGCCGCCCGGGAGGCGGCGGAGGAGGTCGGAGACCGTTTCAACGAGGGGGAGTTGCTCTCGCGACTCGGGGTGCTCGCGGCACGGCGTGGCGATGCGGCCTCGGCGGAGCGCTACCACACAGAGAGCATCCGCATGGCGCAGGACGTCCGGTCGCCGGTGATTCGCGCCTCCGCCCTCATGAACCTGGGGGATCTGCACCGCCAGCTCGACCAGCCGGAGATGGCGCGGGTGGTGTACGAACAGGCGCGGGAGCACGCCGAGGAGATCAACGCTCGGCACCTCAGCTATCGCCTCCACCGCCGCCTGGCGGAACTGGCAGAGGAACGCGACGACCTCGCCATGGCCCTCACGGACTACAAGCGCTACATGTTCCTGAAATCGGAACTGCAGGACGAATGGACCGAACACCGTCTGCAGGACCTCACCCGGACGATCGAGGCGGAACGGTTGCGCATGGTGGGGGAGATCGCCCAGGAGATCACCGCCACCCTGGATCTGGACGAGATTCTGGAGCGCATCTACCGGCGCATCAACCGCGTTCTCGACGCCAAGGTGTTCTCGATCGGGCTGTACGACGCCGAACACAACGCGCTCGAGTACCCTCTGGTGATCGAGAACGGTCGTCGCGGTGAACCCAGGCGCGTACCGGTGGAGCCGGGAACCAGTTTCGGCGCCTGGGTGGTGGAGCACCACGAAGCGGTGATCATCGAGGACCTCCGGGCGCAGTACGGGGAGTACCTGAATGCGTATCCCCAGGCGCCCGAGGCGCAGGGAGACTTCTCCGGGCTGTACATGCCGCTGACCGTCAAGGACCGCCTGGTGGGGGTGCTGAGCGTGCAGACGACGCGGCTCCACGCGTACTCCGAGCTGGACATCCGCATCGTGCGCACCCTGGCGGCGTTCCTCGCGATCGCCATCGATAACTCGCTCATCATCGACCGCGTCACCGTTCTCAATCGCCTCATGGTGCAGGAAAAGGACGAGTTGCGGCAGGCGTACGAACAGATCAGCGAACTCGCCAACCGCGACCATCTCACCGGGCTCGCCAACCGCCGGATGTTTCAACAGTACGTGGCGGCTCACCTGGAGCGCAGGCGGGACTCGCGGGAGCCGCTGGCGATCCTGTTCATCGACCTGGACCAGTTCAAACCGATCAACGACACCTACGGCCACCAGGCCGGTGACCGGGTGCTGCAGGAGGTGGCGGCGCGCCTGACGGCCGAAACACGCACCAACGACCTGGTTGGCCGGATCGGTGGAGATGAGTTCGTCGTGGTTCTTCCGGAGGGCGCCTCGGTGCACGCCGTGGAGGCCACCGCGGCGAAGGTCAAAGCGGCGGTCGAGCGACCGATCGTGATCGCCGATTCCGGCGGCCGCTTCACCGGCGAGGTCTGCGTTTCGGCAAGTACGGGCTACGCCCGCTTTCCGGACAACGGAACCTCCTACGACCAGCTGGTGCGCCACGCCGACGCGGTGATGTACGGCGAAAAGCGCGCCCGCGCGTGACGCGATGCCGGGCCGGTAACCGGCTCGCGGGTTCCTATCGCATCGACTCCCGATACAGCGCCGCGTAGCGCCCCTCCCGCGCCAGCAGGTCGTGGTGCGATCCGGACTCCACGATCGCGCCGTGCTCGAGTACCAGAATTCGGTCGACGTCGCGCACCGTGGAGAGGCGGTGGGCGATGACGAAACTCGTCCGGCCACGGAGCATCGTCCGAATCGCCCGCTGGATGCGCAGTTCGGTGTCGGTGTCGATGCTGCTGGTGGCCTCGTCGAGGATGAATATCCGCGGGTCCGCCAGGATCGCCCGGGCAAAGGAGAGCAGCTGTTTCTGACCGGTGGAGAGACCGGATCCCCCCTCCCCGAGCTCGTGGTCGTATCCGCCGGGGAGCGCGGTGATCATCGCGTGGGCATCAACCATCCGCGCGGCCTCCTCCACCGCTGAACGGTCGGCCTCCGGTTGGCCGAAGGCGATGTTCTCCGCCACGCTTCCGGCGAACAACTGCGGCGTCTGGAGCACGTAGCCGAGCTGGCTGTGCATCCACGACTGACTGCGGTCGCGAATGTCGGCTCCATCGATGAGGATGCGTCCGGCGGTGGGTTCGTAGAACCGTGCCACCAGATTCACGATCGTGCTCTTCCCGGCGCCCGTTTCGCCCACCAGGGCGATCGACTCGCCGGCGGCGACGTCGAGATCGAAGTGATCCAGGACCGCCTCACCGTCGGGGTAGGCGAAGTTCACCTCGTCGAAGCGGATCGCGCCGTGGCAGCGGGGCCACCGGTCACGGTGCGGCTCGAGGATCGTACCGAACGCGTCCTCCACCTCACGGCGATCGGTGATCGCCGGCGGCGTATCCAGGAGCGCGGCGATCCGCTCGGCGGCGCTCTGCGCTGCCTGCAGTTCCGTCAGGACGCGGGCGACTTCACGGACCGGTTCGAAAAACTGCACCGTATAGCCCACGAAGGCGACGATCACGCCGATCGTTACCGACCCCTCCGAGAGACGCACGCCGCCGGCGACCAGGGCTATGCTGGTCCCGACGCTGCCGAGGAGCAGGACCACCGGCATATAGAGCGCGGAAAAGACCGCCGCCCGGACCGACGCGGCGCGCATGCGGCCGGTGAGGGCGCTGAACTCCCGGAGGTTCTCCGCCTCCCGCACCAGCGTCTTCGAGGTCACCGCGCCGGCGATTCCCTCGCTGAACGCGGCGCTGACCTCGCTGTTCAGGCGCCGGACCGAGCGCTGTGCGCCGAGGATCCGGCGCTGAAAGAACCACGAGACCAGCGCCAGCGGTGGCACCACCGTCAGCACCAGCACCGCCAGTTGCGCGTGGACGAACAGCATCGCCACAGCGATTCCCGCCATCATCGCGACGCCCCAGACGATATCCACGAGGCCCCATGCGACGGTCTCCCCGAGGCGCTGGATATCCGAGGTGAGGCGCGACATGAGCCACCCCACCGGCGTCCGGTCAAAATAACCGATGGAGAGTGTCTGCAGGTGCGCGAACGTATCCTGTCGAAAGCGGTACATGAGGCCGGTCTCCATGCGCCCCGCCAGCGCGATCAGTGCCCAGACGAGGAACGCCTGGAGGAACGCCAGGCCGGCGTAGACGATCGCCAGCGACTCCACGCCCTGGATCGACCCGGTTTCCACAAAACGGTCCACGGCGATCCCGTTGAGGAGTGGAAAGAGCGCATCGGCGGCTCCGACCAGAATCATGACCACCGCCAGGATCGCCATCGTTCCCCGAAACTCCCGCGCCCGTCGCAGCAGGCGCAGCCAGATACGGTGATCGAAGCGGCGCTGAAAGTGCTGATCCTCACGCATCGACATCGGCCGCCCCCTGTTGCTGTCGCCAGACTCGGGCGAACGCGCCGTCGGCGGCCCGGAGAACCTCCGGGGCCCCCTGTTCCACCACCCGGCCGCGGTCGAGTACGAGCAGATGGTCGCACCGCGCCAGGGTGGTGGCGCGGTGCGAGATGAGAAAGGTGGTCGCCTGCCGGTCCAGGAGCGCCGCGCGTATCCGGGCGTCGGTCCGGGTATCAACGGCACTCAGGCTGTCGTCAAACACGAGGATCGGGCTCCCCGATACCAGTGCCCGGGCGATCGCAACGCGCTGTTTCTGCCCCCCGGAGAGCGTGACGCCCCGTTCCCCGACCGGGGTATCGTATCCACGGGAGAACCCCTCGATCACATCGTGCACCGCCGCGGAGCGCGTGGCGGCGAAGATCTCCGCATCCCGCGCCGCGCTGCGTCCCAGGGAGATGTTGTCGCGGATCGTCCGGGCGAACAGGAACGGTTCCTGGAGGACAACGGCCACGTGGCGCCGTGTCCACGTGCGGTCGATCGTGGTGATGTCGTGGCCGTCGATGAGGATCCGGCCGCCGGAGGGGTCGTAGAGTCGCGCGAGGAGCATGATCATCGTTGTCTTCCCGGAGCCGGTGGCGCCGAGAACGCCCACCGTGGTGCCCTCCTCGACGGAAAAGCTCACCTCGTGGAGTGCGGCGGGACCGTCGCCGGCGTCGGGGTACGCAAACGACACGTTCTCAAACGCCACCGCCCCGCGGATCACGGGGCGTTCGCTCCCGCCTCCCGACAGAACCGGATCGTGGTCCTCGTCCGGGGCGTTCAGAACCTCCCCGATGCGACCCAGTGCCACCCGCGCCTTACCGAGGTCGGCCAGCACCATACCCATCTGTCGGATCGGCCACAGCAGCATCTGTTCCAGCATGAGGAAAACGAGGAGTCCCCCCACCGTGAGGGTGCCGCCGGCGGCAAAGGTGGTTCCCACCACCAGGACGGCACCGAGTTGCACGATCACGATCCACGAGGAGACCGCCCAGTAGCGAGCCAGCAGATAGATGAGACGCATCGTCACGTCGCGATGGGTGGTGTTGCGGGCGGTAAAACGACGGTACTCCTCCGGCTCCCGGGCAAAGGCACGAACGACCCGCAGCCCGGCGAGGTGTTCCTGGAGGAGCGCCGACAGATCTCCCTCCGCCTCGTCGGAGGCGGTAAAGGCGATCTGCACGTTTCGGAAGAAGTGGAGCGTGTACCAGAACGCCACCGGCAGCAACGCCACCGCCACCAGCGTCAACCGACCGTTGAGCTGCGCCATGACCGGGATCGCCACCGCGACCATCGCCGCCGCCCGGCCAACCTCCATCAGCTGGATCGCGAAGAACTTGCGGACCGTGTCGACATCGGACGTGCAGCGCTGCAGCAGATCGCCGCTGGAACTGCGCTGGTGGTAGGCGACGCTCACGGCGTGGATGTGGTCGTACAGCGTGTTGCGGAGCTGCCGCGCTGCCCGCTCGGCACCCAGGGCGCTCCATCGACCGGCGAGGTACGAGGCGGCGCCGTTGCCCGCCGTTACCACCACGATCGCGATCGCCGGGAGCCACAGGCGGTCGCGAATCGCGTCGGCGCCGCCGGCGGCGCGCACCAGGGCTACAACCCACCGGAAGGGCGGGGCGCCCTGGTCGAGCAGCACCCAGTCCAGGACCGCCTGCACCATGAGGGGCACCGAGAACCCGAGGATCGCGGCAATGACGGTCGCGATAACGGCCCCGGTGAACCGGGGCCATTCCGTCGCGAAGGGGGACTGGGCAACGCGCATCGTCAGGCCTGGATCGTCCCTTTCACCCGCAGACGCTCCCGCGGCAGGGCGTCGGGGTAGTGCTGTCTGACCCATGTGATCAGCCCTTCGCGGATCTCACAGCGCAGGTCCCACGCCCGCGGCGAGTTGGACGCGCTCACCAGCGAGCGCACCACCATCGTTCGTTCGGTGGTATCCACCACCTGTACCACGTCCACGTCGCCGTCCCAGTACTCGCTGGCGGCGAGTAGCCGCGTCTGCTCGCGTCGGAGGGCCGCCACGTCCAGCGTGTAGTCAACGTTGAGGTACACGGTTCCGATGATCGAGGAGCTGCTGCGGGTCCAGTTCTGGAACGGCTTCTGGAGCAGATAGGAGATGGGGACCACGAGCCGTCGGCGGTCCCAGACGCGGACCACCACGTAGGTGAGGGTGATTTCCTCGATCCAGCCCCATTCGCCGTCTATGACCACGGCGTCCTCGATTCGCAGGGGCTGGGTGATCGCGATCTGAATGCCGGCAAGAACGTTGGCGATCGTCTGCTGCGCCGCGAAACCGACGACGAGACCGGCGACACCGGCGGACGCCAGGAGAGACGCACCGTACTGTCGTACGCCGGGAATCGTCATGAGGCCCGCGGCGATCCCGATAACCACGACCACGAAGCCCACGACCCGTTCCAGCACGATGATCTGGGTCGTGGCGCGACGGGCACGGAGGTTGTCCTCGGCGGTCGTGTCGAACCGCTTCCGCAACTCCACAAAAAACGTTCCCACGAGGCGGTACGCCAGCACCGCAACCCCAAAGGTCACCAGAATCGGCGCGGCGCGATCCACCACCGAGAGGACCTGATCGGTCTCCACCACACCGCGCACCGTCTGGCGCAGGGCAACCGTAACGAGAATGAGCTGGACCGCCGGCCGCGTGCGCCGCAGTACCAGCCGCACGCCGGCGCGGCGACGGGTCGGCGTCAGAACCGGCGCCAGTCGCGAGAGAACCGCGTAGCCGACGACGAGTGCCGCCGGGAGCACCAGCGCCACGGCCCAGTCGGGGATCCACGCCGGAGTGGTGAGGGGTGCGTACGTACGGGAGATCCAGGTCATGAACATACCGTCATCCTACATTGAGACACCGGACCGGGTGTACTATGTTCCCCGGTATGCAACGAAATGAACGACGACGGATGATGATCGCCGCCATCCTGGTGGTTGCGGCGGCGATGCCCACGATGGCACAGCAGGAGACGGACCCGCAGGACGCCGTCACCAGCCTGGCGGAAGAGATCGGCGACACCGCCGGTCGACTCCTCGCCGGCGCCCAGTCGGTGGCGGCGGGCGACGGGACCCTGACCGTATCGGTCGGCGGAATCACCTACGACGACTCCCGGCCGCGGATCGCCTCTCTCCTCGCGGCGACGATCGAAGACAGTCTGGTCGCCGCGGCGCAGCGCATGGCGGGCACGCGCGACATCGCCGTCCGTTCGACCCAGCCCACGGACCTGGTGCTGACCGTTCGCGGCGGAGGCGGGCCGTCGTCGGTGCTCCTGGTGGTACAGGTTGTGTCCGGCGACGGTACTATCCTTGCGAGCAGCCGCGTGTCGGCCGCGATGGCCGACGGACTCGCCGCCGCCCTCGCGCCGGCACCGATGGCGGCCTCCGGTGCCGCCGCCGCCGCCGCAACCGAGGCCGGCGACGACGTTCCCGACCGCCCGGAGAACGCCCAGCCGGTGACGCCGGAGTCGGTGCTGCAATCGCTCTCCCTGGAGGAGGAGGGCGACCACGACTGGTTCGTAATCGATGTCGGTCCGATCCCGGGAGACGTGGAGGGCCTGCCCGCCCTGACCGTCTACACCAGCGGCACCACCGACACCTACATCGAAGCGTTTGGACCGGACGATCCCCAGGCGGGAATCGCGGAGAACGACGACACCAACGGCACGAACGCCCGGGTCTCCTTTCCGGTGGAATCGGACGGGCGCTACTGGATCATGGTGCGGGGTTTCGCGGACTCCTCCACCGGTACGTACGACCTGCACGTCGTGGCGGACACGCTGACGGTGGACGACGCGGAGCCCAACAACTCCCGCGAGACCGCCACGGACCTTCAGGGTCGGACGAGTCCGCTCGCCGCCACGATCCGCCCGTCCGGCGACAGCGACTGGTATCGTATCGATCCTGCGTCGGCCGGGATTGCAGGCGACGGTGCGTCGGCCGACGCGCGGTCCGTCCCGGCCCTCCGGGTCGAGACGCAGAGCACGCTGGACACGACAATAACCGTCTACGACGCGAACGGGGACCAGTTGACCTACAACGACGACGGCGGTGAGGGGTCAAACGCCCGCGTCCTCGTCCCCGCCGGGTCCGGCCCCGTGTACGTGGAGGTTCGCGGATACGGCGACTGGGTGGAGGGCGACTACCAGCTCCTCTGGGGATCGGGTGAGATCCAGCGGGATGCGTGGGAACCGGACGACACCCGCGATCAGGCGCAACCGCTCGAGATCGGGTCGGGACGTCGCGACTATACCTTCTCCAACGATTCCGACAGTGACTGGGTGTCGCTGTCGGTACCGGAGTCCTCCGACGGCGGTCCGAGCACCGTAGTGATCGAGACCTACGGTGATGTGGATACCTACATGCGCCTCACCGATGCCGACGGCAACCAGATCGACTACAGCGATGACGACGGATCCGGATTCAACGCGCGGATCGACGCTGAGCTTGAGCCGGGGACCTACTACGTCGAACTCACGCCGCTGTTTCTCAGCGGGGAGGAGCGCGGATACAGCGTCGAGGCGCGTCTCAGGTAGGCGCGCTCGCCGCGGCCGCGGTCACGCCTCGGGGCCGGACTCCCCTCGAGGCGGTCGCTGGAGGAACGCCGAGTTGCGGCTCCGCCGAAGGGCGTCGCGGTGCCGGCGCCACTCCGGCCGTGCCGCGTCCATGAGTCTGTAGAAGCGGCGGCTGTGGTTGTGCTCGCGGAGATGGCAGAGTTCGTGGACGATTACGTAATCGATCAGTTCGACGGGCTCCGCCAGCAGTTCGGTGTTCAGATGGATCCGGCCGTCGCAGAAGCAGCTTCCCCAGCGCCGACGCATGCGCTGAACCGCCAGGGTCCCCGGTTGACCCAGCCCGTGGATTACGGGGTTCCTTCGCAAAACCGCCATACGGTGAGAGAACACCGAGAGTGCGCGGTCCCGGTACCAGTCGGCGACCAGCCGGTGCAGGGTGGCCGGTCTCGGGGGCCAGGCGCCGCCACGGGCCGGGGCGTGCACGCGCAGGGTCCCCGGACCGATCTCCACGCGGCGGTCCGGGTTCCGGGCGCGGGTGCCACGGGGACACACGTCCACCGTCAATGTCGATCCGAGCAGCGGTAGGGTGATACCGTCGGTCCACTCGCGTGCACATGGTTCCGGGATCGCCCGGAGTTCGTCGATTTTGCGGAGGATCCACGCCTCCTTGCGGCGCATCAGCGCCATCACGGATGCGTCGCTGGCGCTGCGTGGAGCCCGGACGCGTACGTGTCCCCCCGGGTGGATGGAAATACCGATCGTGCGTCGCGATGTCCGGTGCAGGTCAAACGGAATCGTCAGGGCACCGTTGCGGTATTCGGTACGGAGCGGTCCGGCTGGCACGGATTCAGCATGGCCGCGGCCCACGGTGCTGTCAAGGTAGCATCACCGTATCGGAATGCGATACAACGGACGGGGCGCCCATGAAGATACTCCACACGGCAGACTGGCATATCGGAAAACGACTGGACCGCTTTCCGCGGATCGAGGAACAGCGCGCGGTGCTGGAGGAGATCGTCGATCTCACCCACCGCGAGGACCCCGACCTGGTACTCGTGGCGGGGGACCTGTGGGATACGTTCAACCCCGGGAGTGACGCGCAGGAGCTGTTGTATCGCACCCTGCGGGATCTCGCCGATGACGGGCGACGGGCGGTGGTGGCGATCGCCGGAAACCACGACTCCCCGGACCGGGTCACGGCGCCGGAGGTTCTTGCCCGGACCCACGGGATCGTGCTGTCCGGATACCCCGACGAATCGATACCCGCGTTCACCGCCGGAGCGGTGACGGCAACGCAGCCGGAACCGGGCCTCGTTGAACTCTCGATCGACCGGCCCGCCACCACCGGCGTTCCGGTACGCATCATCTCCGTGCCCTACGCAATCGAGGCGCGACTGCGACGGGCACTGGGTGACGCCGGCGACGCCGATTCCGTCGACGCCGGACTGCAGTCGCTGCTCGCGTCCCGGTGGCGAACCCTTGCGGAGCGCCACTGCCGGACGCCGGGCGTGCACCTGATGGTGGCGCACCTGCTGTTCTCCGCCGAGGGTGTGCCCGCGGAAGAGGAACCGGACGGTGAGCGACCGATCGGTCATATCGGCGGCGCCCCGGCGGTCTCCACCGCCGTCATTCCGCCGGAGATCCAGTACGTGGCCTGCGGGCATCTGCATCGGCCGCACGCGGTTCCCGGTCCCACCGCTGTGCGCTACGCCGGCAGTCCCCTATCGTACAGTTTTGCCGAGACGGGGCAGACAAAGAGCGTGACGATCGTCGAGCTGGAGCCGCGGGCGGCGGAGGGTTCGCTGTTCGCGGAACCGGCGGTGACGGAGCACGCCCTCTCGGCGGGGCGACCGCTGGTGCGGCACCGGGCGGCCTCGGTGGCCGACGCCCTGACGTGGCTCGAGGAGCACCCCGCGGCGCTGGTGGAACTCTCGATCGAACTGGATGAGTACCTGTCCGGTGCCGACCGGCGACGACTGCACGAGGCTCACGACGGGATCGTCACGATCGTTCCCATCGTGGCCGGCGTCGGCGCCGCCGGTGGCGACCGTCCCCGGATCGACCCCACCGCCGACATGCGCAGTCTGTTCGTTCGGTACTTCGAGGAGCGGACCGGGGCGCCTCCCGACGCCGCTGTGCTGGACCTGTTCTCGGAGGTGATCGCCGAATGATTCCGCAGTGGCTCTCGCTGGAAGGACTGTACTCCTACCAGGCGCCGGTGACGATCGACTTCCGCCCGCTCACGGCGGCGCGACTCTTTGGAATCTTCGGCTCGGTAGGGAGCGGGAAGTCGACGATCCTGGAGGCGATGACGCTGGCGCTCTACGGGGAGTCCGCGCGTCTCAATCGCAACGACAACCGCAGCAGCAACCTGCTCAACCTGCGCAGCGATCGGCTGGCGGTGGATTTCCGCTTCCTCAACCGCGACGGCGATACCTATCGGTTCACCGTGGAGATCAAGCGCCGACGCAAGAATCCCGAGGAGGCGGGGACGATGAGCCGTTCCGCCTACCGCCTGGACGCCGGCAGTGACGAATGGGTTCCGTTGGATCACGTGGACGGTGAACGGGTGCTGGGTCTGAGCTACCAGAACTTCCGCCGGACGACGATCATCCCCCAGGGGCGCTTTCAGGAGTTTCTTCAACTCGGTCCCGCCGACCGCACCGAGATGATGCAGGAACTGTTCCGCCTGGACCGCTTCGATCTTTCGCAGCGTACGCGTACCCTCCTGGCGTCGGCGAAGGAGGAGCTCCACGGCGTCCGGAGCGCCCTGGGCGAACTGCCGGACGATCTCGACGCCGACATCGCACAGATTGGAACGGAGCAGGAGGCGGCGCGGGGGCGCCGGGCGGAGATCGCCTCGGCGCTGGAGAGCGCATCCGCCCGCCGCGAGCGGGTGCTGTGGACGCTGGAACGGTACCGGCAGCTCGAGGACGCGGACGCGGAGCGCGGGGCCGCCGGCCACGACCTGGCGGAGGCCGATCGCCTCGCCGAGCGGATCGCCATCCTCGCCGAGGTCAGGGATCGCGTCCGCGGGCCGTGGGAGCGACGGGACGACGCCCGGCGCCGGGAAACCGATGCAGCAGGTCTGCTCCAGGAGAGCGTCGACCAGCGCCCGGAGCGCGTGGCCGCCGTCGCCAGCGCCCGTGAGGCCGTGGAACGGGCGGCGCGATTGCGGTCGCGGCGTCCGGCGCTGGAAGGGTTGCTGCGCCTCCTCGAGACCACCGACGAGGTCGCGTCGGTGGCGGCTGAGCGAGACGCCCTTGCGGAACGGGAGGCAGCCGCACGGCGTACGCGCGACACCGTCAGCGGGCAGATACAGGAGTTCGAATCGGCCCTCGCGGAGTTGCGGGAGGGACTGCCGGAACGAGCCGTGCTTACGGAACTCGCGGCGGTGGTGCAGGAGGAACGCCACGACCGCGCCGCGCGAGAGACGATCGCCGATCGGCGGCGGCGGGCGCTCGAAGAGATCGATGCTCCCGCCGCCGACCTGGATTCGGTGCACCGAATGCGGGAGGAGGCGGAGGCCGAGAGACGCCGCCTGCAGGGGGTGGCCCGCGCCGCCGGGGTCCACGCCGAGATCGCGGCGATCCGTGACACCCTCACCGAGGGCTCGCCGTGCCCCGTGTGCGGCGCCACGCACCACCCGGCGGTGGCCCACGGCGACGCCGCCCCCGATACAGGCGACGGGCGAGATGTTCCCGGTGAAGACGAGCTCGAGGCGCTGGAGGGACGCATCGCCTCCCTGATCCGTGCGGAGGGTACGCTGCGCGACGCAGCGGAGGAAGAGGCGGCGCGGCCGGCGGTGGCGACATCGGACCACCGGGAGGTTCTGTCGCCGGATCCGGACACCGCCGCCGCCGAGGTCGAGGACGCGTGGGACCGTTACGCGCGCATCGACGCGCGGCGAGCGACCCTCGATGACCTGCTCCGCCGGAAGAGCGAGGCGGACACGGCGGTGGCGTCGACGGCGGCGCGGCGGGAAGAACGCGACGTGCGCCTCGAGGACCTGCGCCGGACGGTCACGACTCAGAGCGGGGCGCTGGACGAGGAGGCGCGGGCGGCGTACGACCGTGTCCGCGACGGGTCTCCCGACGACCGCAGGGCGCTGGCCACGAGGGTTCGGACGGCGATGGATCGCGCCGAAGCGGACCACGTCGCCGCGGATGAGGCCCTCCGGGCGGCGGAACGGGCGGCGGAGCGCAGGGATCAGCAGGAGGAGGAGCGACGGGCGGCGGTTGAGCGTGTCGCCGCGGAGCGGACCGCCGCGGAGACAGAGCTTCGTGCCGTCACCGATCGCGACGACGACGAGCTCGCGGAGCTGATCGGAGACCTGCCCCGACTGCCGGAGTACGAGGCCCGCGAGGAGGAGATCCGTGAACGACACCGCCGGTTGGTCGAACGGACCGCGGCGATCCGGGCCGAACTGCGTGCCGCCGGAGAGGATATCGCCCCCTCTTTCGACCTCTCTTCCGTCCCCTCTTCCGACGCCTCCTCCGACGCCGCAGCGTCGTCGATCGCCAGACGTCGCGAGCTCGAAGACGAGCAGTCACACCTCGACGGGCGGATTTCGGCGCTGGAGAGCGAACGGGCACGGGTGGATGAGACCCTCGGCAGCCTCACCGCGCGGCGGGAGACCGCCGAAGCGCAGGTCCGACGGCGCGATGATCTGCGCGTTCGTGAGTCCGACCTGGACGTCAGGGTCCGAAATCTCTCGGTGCTGGCGGACCTCTTCCGCGCCCGGGGCTTCGTAGGGTACGTGGCCCACGTCTACCTGCAGCAACTGGTGTCTGCGGCAAACGATCGGTTTCGGCGGCTGACGCGGAACCAGCTGGAGCTCGCGATGACCGGGGATCGGGAGTTCACCGTGATCGACGCGCTCAACGGCGGTCGCCGGCGGAGCGTCAAGACGCTCTCCGGCGGACAGACGTTTCAGGCGGCGCTGTGCCTGGCGCTGGCGCTGGTGGACAGTATCGACCACGGCTCAGGCGACCAGCCGGCGTTCTTCTTTCTCGACGAGGGATTCGGTTCCCTGGACGGAGAGTCGCTGCGTGACGTATTCGATACGCTCAAGGACCTCCGCCGCGAAAACCGCATCGTCGGCGTCATTTCGCACGTGGAGGCGCTGCAGGAGGAAATCGATTCATCGATTCTGGTACGTCTGGACGAAGACCGGGGATCGCAGATCACAACCTCCGCCTGAGGTTCTTCCTCCCCGTCGATCCGCCGGCGGTAGACGAACGCCGACGGTGCTGGCAGACTGCTGATCATGGGTTCATCGATACGAACACCGTTGTTCCTCGCGTCGGGAGCGGCGATGCTGGTACTCACCGCGATGACGGTGGCTCTCTCCGTGCTCAGTATCCGACACGAGATCGCCTCCCTCGATTACCGGGACTACTCGGAACGCATCAGAAACTTCGAATACGACTACCGGCAGGTAGACGCCGTATCCGCCGCCAGCGACGAGGTGTATCGCATTCAGCAGAACCTCCTGGAGGAACTGCGCAGCCGGTATCTCGATTTCGAGGAGGCTCGCGCGTACCCTTTTATCCTGAACGGAGACGGTGAGGCGATCCTTCACCTTCCGGACAGCGGGGTGACCACCGACATCCTTGCGGCGGAGGTTGCGCCCCGCCTGAACGACGGCGCGCTCCCTGCCGACGGTATCGGGGACTTCACGATGAACTCCGCGTCGTTCGATGGCTGGGTGGTTGCGTCGTACTACGCCCCCTGGGACTGGTACACCGGGTACATCATGAGTTCGCAGACGCGTTTTGCCGGGCTCCGGCGGCTTGTGACGGGGCTGACCCTGGCGGTGATCGTCGGCGCCCTCGTTCTGTTCGTCGTGTTCGGTACGCTGCTCAACCGATTGCTCAAACCGGTCCGGCCGATCGAGGAGGCGCTGGCCCGCGCGCGAGACGGCGATCTGACCGTGCGCCTCAACGGGATCGGTGAGCGGGAGCTGGGTCGAATCGCCGCGGCCGTTGACGGGCTCATGGAGCAGTTTTCCACCGTCATCGGTGAGATCACGGCGGGTTCCCGTCGGACCGTACACGCGGGGACCGAACTTCGCGATTTCGCCGACGGTGCCCTGGAGACGTTCCGCACGATCGGCCAAAAGACCTCCACGATCGCCGGCCACATGGGAAACCTGGGGCACCAGGTCGAGGACTCTACCGGCCGCGTCGCCGGTATCGCCGACCGGGTCCGTTCCCTCCGCGAGGAGGTGGACGCCGAGGACGCCACCGTCACGGAGCTCGCCGAAGCGGTGCGCAGCATGGAGGGTGCGCTGCAGGAAACGGTGCGCCGCGCCCAGGACGCGGGAACCAGTGTCGAAGGATTGCAGACGGTCGCGCGGGATTCCGGCGAGCGTATGGAACAGAGCAACTCGATCATGCAGAGCACGGCATCCCGCGTCGACGCGCTCAACGATTTCATCGAGCTGATCCGCGGGATCGCGGAGCAGACAAGTCTCCTGGCGATGAACGCCGCGATCGAGGCAGCCCACGCCGGCGAGGCGGGCCGCGGGTTTGCGGTCGTCGCCGACGAAATCCAGCGGCTGGCATCGACGGCGGAGGAGAACTCCGAAAAGATCGGATCGGTACTGAAGGAGCTGGTCGGATCGATCACCGAGGCGTCGCGCATCAGCCACGAGAACAGTGAGGCGTTCACGCGCTTCGATTCCGAGATCGCCACCGTCAGCGGCGCCCTCGGGGCGATCGTCGAGGAGACCGAGACGCTCGAGGAGCGCCACCGCGAGTTGGTTTCGCGGCTCGATCGCTTGCGTGAGTCGTCGGAGCGGACGCAGGCCGATGCCTCTTCAGTGGACACCGAGGCGCAGGAAATCCGGACATCGCTGGATACGATGGAGCGGCTGGCCCGTGATATTCGCGGTCAGATCGATGAGATCAGTCGCGAGTCCGGCGAGACTGGGCGCCGCATCGACCGGGTGCAGGAACTGATCAACTCGGTGAGCCGCGGGGCCGAGGAGCTTGAAGGGCGCGTCGGAACGTTCACCACCGTCACGTCGGGTTCGGAGGGACCCGACCGATAGGCGGCGGCGGATCAGAACAGTCGCATCGCGCCGCGGACAAAAACCACCGCGATCGCACCGGTCACCGCCAGTTTGAGGACGATCGCCCCGAGTGTCCCGCGAAACACCGCCACGGCGGCTTTCATCGGGTCGGTGTTGTCCCGGTTGAACGCCAGTTCTCCCACCAGGGCTCCGGCGAATGCGCCGATGAACACGCCGAAGGGCGGAAAGAGCACGCTTCCGAGTACCATTCCAACCACACTGCCCCACACGCCGCCGCGGCCCGCCCCGGCACGGCCCGCCGCGCGCGCCGGCAGGACGTTGTCCAGGATCTGCGCCGCCACCGCGGCAACGGTCCATCCGATGAGCACCGGCCAGGCGTACACGGACCACCCTCCCGCCAGGGACACCAGAAAGAGCGCAGCCGCTCCCAGCAGCGGTCCGGGCACGACGGGAACCACGCACCCGATAAGCGCCACGACAAGCAGGACCGATCCGAGGACCGTAACAGCGATCGATGCAACCATAGGTTGTACCCTCCAATAGGTGTTTTTCTTATGGACATGGCCGTGCGGCCCCATTACGCTTCAGCCTACATTATGAATTTGGCCCCGCGCGGATCTATTTCGGGTATCCACCCAACCCGGCCTGCCTTCCCGCGCGGGGCTTTTTATTGCTCTTCGGGAAACACGTACTCAAAGCGCGGCGCATCCACCGGAACCCACCGCGGCGCCAGCAGTTCCGGCACCCCGTGCATCTCGGTCGTCCCGGCGCGGAACGTGCCGCGAACCCCGACCGGTCCCGTGGCACGAACCCACTGTCCGTCCGTCGGGGCGGTGGCGGGATCGTCCACCGAGGCCAGCAACCCCACCACCGCTGCGTCGGCGGCACAGCACCAGATGGACATGCGGGCAACGACGAACGTCGTCTGCGGCCAGTCCGGTCGCCGGTAGACAAAGCCCACGAGCTCGACATCGCGGCCGCGGAACGCCTCGGGATCGTCCCAGATCAGATTGATGCGGCGGGAGAACGTGTCGGTATCGATCACGATCGGGGCGGGCTGCGCCGCAAGGGCTGCAATCGCGGCGCGGCGATCGGGTGGGATGCCGGGCTCCGTGGCGTCGGAGAGCGGTGCCGCCGGCGCGGTCGGCGACGTCTGCGTGTGGTCACCGGCACCGACCTCCGCCAGGAGGTCCGGATTCGGCGGTGCCACCCAGGACCCGTCATCGGCGTGGGGTGCGTCGGTCTGCGAGGAACCGGTCCGCAAGGAATCGGTTCCGGTGGCCGGTGGACCGGTGAGCGGCGTGGGCGCCTGCGAAACGCCCGCGGCGGCGGTCGGTATCGAGCCGCTCCCGCCGGCGGTGAACAGCCGGATCGCTCCGTGGTCGCTGCTCGTGCTGCGGACGGCGGCGGGAATCAGAAGCAGCGGAACGAGCAGGGGCCACGCGATCGTCGAGCGGCGAGGGTGCGACTCCCGCGAGCGGATTCCAGCGACCGTCCAGACCAGGACCGCGAGCGTGAGCGTCCCGGCGCCGGCGAGGGTCCGTGGTACGATTCTCGGGTTGAGCACGCCGCGGATCGCGCCGGAAACCGTAGCTGCGACGAGAATGCCAAGGACTACGCCGGCGGCGACCGCGACGACGATACGCGCAACGACCGGTTTCAGTTCCATAGTCCCCCCAGGATCATCGTCAGCGCCAGCACCAGGACGGTCAGCGTGATCGCCAGGAGCGCGAGCTGTCGCGGCGTAACGACGCGATGCAGCATTGCCGCGTTCTTGAGATCCAGCATCGGGCCAAACACGAGAAAAGCGACGATCGCCGGCGCCGGCAACAGCGGCAAAAACGCCTTCCCCACAAAGGCGTCCGCCTCGCTGCACACGGACAGGACGAACGCAAAGACGATGGCAGCGGCGCCGGCGGCGAGCACAGAGGAACCGACGGCGGCGAATGCGCCGGTCGGAACCAGCACCTGCACCAGCGCAGAGAGCACGGCCCCGACAACGAAGTAGCGCGAGATCTCCAGAAACTCATCCACCGTCCCGGTGGCCAGCGCCACCAGCCCGCGACGTGCCGACGCCGGATCGATCGGAGCCACCTCCACCCGGTGTCCGCTCACCGCAGGGGGCGCCTGTCGGCGCGTCGCCACGGTGAAGACGAGACCTGTACCCACCGCCACGGCAAACCCGCCCGCGAATCGGGCGAGTACCAGATCGGGGCGCCCCGGGAACGCCGCCAGGGTCGACGCAACGACCACGGGATTGATGAGCGGCACGCTCACGAGGACGGTGATTGCGTACGGCAACGGGAGTCCCCGCTCCCGGAGCCCGGCCACGGTGGGTACGATCGCGCACTCACAGACCGGCGCCACGAGTCCGCCGAGGGCGGCGACAGGGATTCCCACAGGTCCCGCCCGTCGGGCGATACGCGCGAGGGCCCCCGCCGGAAGGTACCGGCGGACCGCCGTGGCGGCAACGGCACCGAGAACGAGGAATGGCAGCGCCTCGAGACACAGGCTCACCACGGTGAGAGCGAATGTCCGGAACGCCGCGAGCTGCAGGAACGTGCGGTACAACTGGACGGCCAGCGCAGCCAGGGCCAGGCCGAGAAACAGGCGGGGAAGGGCGCGTGTCACGGCGCTACTATGGACGCTGATCGCCGTGGGGCACAACCCCGAGCGCGCTCCATTAATGTGACCTGGATCACATCAAAACCGTGAATTGGTAGATCAACAGAGGGCAACTCTGATACGCTTTCGCCATGGCACGGGTCTACAACTTTTACGCCGGGCCGGCAACGCTGCCGCTTCCGGTTCTGGAACAGATTCAGAAGGAGTTCGTCGATTACCGGGGGACGGGGCTGTCCCTGGTGGAGACGAGTCATCGAAGCCCGGAGTACGACGCGGTTCACAACCGGGCCGTGGGACTGGTCCGGGAACTGCTTCAGGTGCCGGAGGGCTATTCGATCCTGCTCCTCGGCGGTGGTGCCACGATGCAGTTCGGCATGGTTCCCATGAATCTGACCGGTGGCGCCGATACCACGCCGTCGGTCGACCTCGTGCTGTCCGGAAGCTGGGCCAAGAAAGCTGCCGCCGACGCCCGGAAGTTCGCAACCGTTCACACGATCTTCGATGGAAGCGATGGCGGGTTCACCGCGTTGCCGGATGCCGGGTCCGTACGCTCAACCGCCGGTGCCTCGTACCTGCACATTACCTCCAACGAGACGATCGAGGGGTTGCAGTGGAAGACGTTCCCGCGGGTCGAGGCACCGCTGGTGGCCGACATGTCCAGCGACATCATGAGCCGGCCGGTTCCGGTGAGCGATTTCGGTCTGATCTACGCCGGTGCGCAGAAGAACCTCGGACCGGCCGGCGTGACCGTGGTGATTATCCGCGACGATCTGCTGGACCGGACCCCCGAGTCGGTTCCGGCGTATCTGCGGTACCGAACCCACGCCGACAAGAACTCGCTGTACAACACACCGCCGGTGTTTCCGGTCTGGGCGCTGTCGCTGGTGCTGGAGTGGATCGCCGACGAAGGCGGTCTCGGGAGCGTGGCCGACCGCAACCGCCGCAAGGCAGCGGCCCTGTACGAGGCAATTGACAGTTCCGACGGCTACTACCGGTGTCCCGTGGATGCCGCGTACCGTTCCGACATGAACGTCGTGTTCCGCCTTCCGGACGAGGAGGCCGAGAAACGGTTTGTCGCGGACGCGGCGGAGCGCGGGATGATCGGTCTCAAGGGACACCGCAGTGTGGGCGGCATACGTGCGTCGATCTACAACGCCATGCCCGAAAGCGGTGTGGAGAAGCTGGTCGCCTTCATGAAGGACTTCCGCGGGTAGGAGTCGCGGACAGGAGACTGTCAGCGTCGATTCCCGTCCTCAACGGGTTTTCACATGCGGCGCCGGGTACCCCGGCGCCGTTTTTTTATGCCCACGGCGTACCGGTGTTCCCCTGGCAGGCGCGAATCCTGCCGATTTTTTTTGTATATAGTAAAAAAATATCAGCACAATAAAGCTGACAATTATGCATAATAAATCACATATTGACGGATCAACGTGACGCGTGTTTGAATAAAAACATTACAGGAACATTTCAGAGGAGGAACGCATGAAACACATCGTGCGGATCATGTGTCTGGTGCTGCTCGCTGCCCTGGTGGCCTCGTGCGGTACACAGGGCGACGAGCCGGCGAACACCGCCGACGCAACACCGGACGAGGCACCCGGGATCCGGGTGGAAAACGCCTTCTACTACACCCACGTGGACGGGCACAAGGAAGAGGTCGAGACACCCGCGTTCGTGTTGTTTGAGTACGAGCAGCTGGAGACGGTGAAGTACCAGGTCGCCTACATCGCCTGCACGTGCCGGGGACCGGAGGTCAACTACTGGTCGGTGGCGTACGTGGAGATCGACAAGGCGACCAACTCGATCGCAAATATCTCCTACGGCGAGGATTCCAGCGGTCACTACACCGCCGGGATGTACGGTGACAGCATCGAGTCGTGGGACGGCACGCCGGTTCATGACCTGTTCTTCGATCAGTTCATCGGCGACTACATCCTCGGGAAGACCGAGGAGGAGATCGACTCGTACGAAGCGATGCACGGTTCCGTCGACGCCTACACCGGCGCCACGGTCACCCCGAACAACGCCATGCGCATGCTGCAGGGCCTGTTCGAGTATCACACACAGCGCTACGGCTGAAACACGTAGCACCATACCACCACACCCATTTCGGAGGATGATCATGAAACGATACGCATACGCGATTCTCGCGGCACTCGCGCTGTTGCTGATTGCCGGCTGTGCCCCCAGCGAGGACGGGGCGATGCAGCTTTCCGGTGACGAGGAGATCACCATGGCCACCGTCGACGAATACCTTGCCGCCGACGCGCGCTTCGTCGACCTGCGGAACTTTTCTGACCTGTTCAACGGCGGCTACATCGCCGGGTTCGAGGTTGTGCCGTTCTTCCAGTACCTCGAGGGCCGGGCGCTGGTGCGCAACAACGGCTGGGAGTTTTCCGACGCCGATGTGATCAACGCCGCCATGCTCGAAAACGTCTTCGGCCCCAAGGAGAGCGCCATCGTTCTCATGTGCGGGTCCGGAACCCGGGCCGGCTACGTACAGCAGGCGCTGGAATCGATCGGGTACACCACCGTGTTCAACGCCGGAGGCATCCGCGACTACAACGGTGAACACAAGGTTCTCGGTGATGGACGCTACAACGGTACCATGGCGCTGCCCGCGGAGGTCACGATGGAGAACATCGACACCTACCTGGACCGGCCGGGCGCCAAGTACGTCGACCTGCGAAACGTTGAGGACAAGTACGTCGGCGGCTATATCGACGGGTTCGAGGTTGTGTCGTTCTTCCAGTATCTGGAGGGGCGCGCGGTGGTGCGGAACAACGGATGGGAGTTCTCGCCTGAGGACATTCAGAACGCCACCGTGATCCAGAACATCTTCGGCGCCAAGGACCGGGAAGTGTTCCTGATGTGCGGGTCCGGAACCCGCGCCGGCTACGTGAAGGACGTTCTGGAATCTCTGGGCTACGAACACGTCTACAACGTCGGCGGCATCCGCGACTACCAGGGTGACCACCGCGTGTTCGGCGACGAGAACGCCCAGCTGGCGCTCTGACCGCATTCACGTACTGCCCGCGGGGACCGGTGTTTCGGCATCGGTCCCCTTTTTTGTTCGTTGCGTCGGTGTGGAACGTGGTCTATCATGCCGGACACAGGAGCAATGAGATGGCATATACCCAGGACGTATTTGAAGACCTCCGGTCGCGGAACGCGCACCAGCCGGAGTTTCTGCAGGCGGTGGAAGAGGTCCTTGGAACCCTCGACCCGGTGATGGACCAGCATCCGGAGTACCGGGACGCGGCGATCCTCGAGCGGCTCGTGGAGCCGGAGCGCACGGTCACCTTTCGGGTGCCCTGGGTCGCCGACGACGGGAGCGTGCAGGTCAACCGGGGCTATCGCGTGCAGTTTTCCAGCGCCCTGGGCCCGTACAAGGGCGGCCTGCGCTTCCATCCCTCCGTAACCATGAGCATCATGAAGTTCCTGGCGTTCGAGCAGATCTTCAAGAACAGCCTGACGGGTCTGCAGATCGGCGGCGGCAAGGGCGGCAGTGACTTCGATCCCAAGGGAAAGTCAGACGGTGAGGTGATGCGCTTCTGCCAGTCCTTCATGACCGAGCTCTCGCGGCACATCGGATCGAACAGCGACGTTCCCGCCGGTGACATCGGAGTCGGCGGGCGGGAGATCGGATACCTGTTCGGGCAGTACAAACGACTGCGCAACGAGTTCACCGGTACCCTCACCGGGAAGGGTCTCAACTGGGGTGGCTCGCTGGTGCGACCGGAGGCGACGGGCTACGGATCGGTGTACTTCGCCGAGGAGATGCTCCGCGCCGCCGGCGATTCGATCGAGGGAAAAACGTGCCTCGTCTCCGGCAGCGGCAACGTGGCGCAGTACACGGTTCGCAAACTGCTGGAACTGGGCGCCAGGCCGGTCACCCTCTCCGACTCCTCCGGTTACATCCACGACCCCGATGGGATCACCGAAGAGAAGCTGCAGTGGGTGATGGAACTCAAGAACGTCAAACGCGGCCGCATCCGCGAGTACGCCGATGAGTTCGGAGTCACCTACGTTGAAGGCGAGCACCCCTGGAGCATTCCCGCGCAGGCGGCGTTTCCCTCGGCGACGCAGAACGAAATCGACGAGGCCGAGGCGCGGACCCTGGTGGCAAACGGGTGCCGCGTGGTCTCCGAGGGTGCCAACATGCCCACCACGCCCGGTGCGATCGATGTGCTCCTGGCGGGGAACGTCCTGTTCGGACCGGCGAAGGCGGCGAACGCCGGTGGTGTGGCCACCAGTGGGCTGGAAATGAGTCAGAACGCGATGCGCCTGGCCTGGAGCTTCGACGAGGTCGACCAGCGGCTGCGGACGATCATGACCTCCATCTACCGCGCCGTCGCGGAGGCCGCGGCCCGCTACGGGCAGGAGGGCAACTTTCTGGCGGGAGCCAACATCGCCGGCTTTGTGAAGGTTGCCGACGCCATGCTGGACCAGGGGGTGGTGTGACCGACTCCGGAGGAAGTCGTCGTGCGGCACTGCTGCGCTTCGGACTTCGGGCGCTCACGGCGGCGTTCTTTCTGCTGGCGGCGCTCCTGCTCGCCGGACAGTTCCTCCGCACCGCAGACTGGGAGGCCACGCTGGGGACGGTGGAGCGCGCGGCGATCGCCACGGCGGCCACCTCCGGCGACAGTCAGGCGCCGGGGGAACGGTTTCAGCCCGCGGTGCGCTACCGCTACCGCGTCGACGATCAGGAGTACGAGGGCACGGCGATCGGTGTGTTCGACTGGATCTACCCCTCCCGCGACCGGGCTGCGGCGTACCTCGCGGTCCACGGGATCGAGGCCGGGACTCGGATTCCGGTCTACTACAACCCCGAAGACGCCGCGGAGTCGGTGCTGGTCCGGGATATTCCCTGGCAGCGGCTCGAAGTGATCCTCGCGATGCTGTTCCTGGTGATGCTTCCGGTGGCGGTGGTCGTCTTCTCCGCGGTGGACCTGGTCCGCGGTGGGGGATCGCGCCGCGGTGACCGGAGCCGTGGCCGGTTCTGGTAGTCATCCGGCGTTCACCATCTGTCCATCACCTGTTCAACGGTTTTTGTGGACGATTCCTTTCTGTCGATAGTATGTATACCTCATGTATCCGATCAGTGTGGTTGCCCAGAAGACCGGTCTGACGCCGGAAGTGCTCAGGGCGTGGGAGCGCCGCTACAACGGCGTGCGTCCCACCAGAGATGGAAGCGGACGGCGCGTGTATTCTCGCGCACTCCTCGATCGCCTCGTACTCATCTCGCGGCTGCTTCGAGCGGGGTACCGGGTCGGCGATATCGTCGAACTGAGCGCCGCGAAACTCACCGATATGCTCGAGGAGCTGGGGCCGGCGGGTCAGGTGGTACCGACCGGGCCGGAGGGTCGTGCCCCGGCCCTTGGAACCCCGCAGCCGATGCAGGTGATTCGCGAGCGCGACCTGGTCGAGGACGCCGTTGCGGCGGTCATGGCCCTCGACACCGGCGGTCTGCGCCGCGCGGCGGACGCCGCTCTCACAGCCCAGGGGCGGCTGGATCTGGCTGACCGGTTCGTGTTCCCCGTCATGCGCAGGGTCAAGGACCGGGTCACCGACGGCGACGGCTCCGCGGTGCACGTGGCGTTTGCCCGGGCACAGCTGCGCATTCTGGTGTCCGGCTTTTTGCTCGGGATATCGTCGTACCCGACGCAGGGACGACGAGTGGTAATCGCCACCCCCGAGGGGCACCCGTCGGATCTCGGCGCCCTCGCGTCGGCGGTTCACGCCGCCGCCGTCGGCTGGGATCCGCTTATCCTGGGGAGTGACATCCCGTCGGACGCGATCGTCGCCGCCGCCACAGACGTCCGCGCCCACGCCGTTCTTCTCACCTGCGTCACGCATCAGTACGACATGGCAGTGTACCGGGCGTTCTCCGCGGTCCGGGAGCACCTGCCGGCGACGGTACCGGTGTATTTCGGGGGGCGACTGCCCGAAACGCTGGTCCGCGACCTGGCCGACGCGGGGCTTTCACCGTTGGACAATATGGACCACCTGCGGACTGCGCTGGAACGGGAGGCGGCATTACAAAACTGAAATGCCCCTGAAATACTGCTGAAAGGGTTGATCCCTACTGTTTGATACGTAGACAGGAGGGAACCAACGATGAAACATTCACTCACATCGATACTACGGTACGGGGGCCTCGCCGTTGCGGTTCTGGCCCTCTCGGTTGGAGGGGGATTCGTGGGGGCCGGCCTCGCCGGTTCGAACGAGTCCGTCACCATCGGAGCCGGCAGCGCGCCGGCTCAGCCGGCATCGGTTTCGCCGACACCGGCGTCCATGAACGTCTCCACGGACAGCGAAAACGTCTCCCGGGCGTTTCAGGACCAGTTCCGGACGGTAGCAGCCGCGACACTTCCGGTGGTCGTGGAAATCAACACCGTCAGCACGGTCACCCGGGAGGTCCCGACGAACCCGTTCTCGTTCTTCTTCGGGCAGCCCGGCCAGAAAGGACCTCAGGAACAGCAGTACCAGCAGCGTGGGCTCGGGTCCGGTGTGATGGTGGCGCGTGACCGCGATACGGTGTACGTGCTTACCAACAACCACGTTGCAGGCGAGGCGGACGAGATCGAGGTGGTGCTGAGCGACGGACGGAAGTACACCGGAAGCCTGGTGGGCACCGACGACCTGATGGATCTGGCGCTTGTCTCCTTCCAGACGCAGGACGATATCCCCATCGCACAGCTCGGCGATTCCTCAAGCCTGGAGATCGGCGACTGGGTGTTCGCCGTGGGCAATCCCCTCGGGTTTCAGTCCTCGGTGACGGCAGGAATCGTCAGCGCCAAGGAACGATCGGTAACGCCGCAGTCCGGCATCAGCGGTATCACCAGTTACATCCAGACCGACGCCGCAATCAACCAGGGCAACTCCGGTGGCGCGCTGGTAAACCTCGAGGGACAGGTCGTCGGAATAAACACCTGGATCGCGTCCCGCAGTGGCGGAAGCGATGGCATCGGCTTCGCGATTCCGATCAACATGGCGCAGCGCGCGATCACCGATTTCATCGAACGCGGTGAGGTTGCGTATTCCTGGCTCGGTGTCATGACAGGTGACCCCTCCGACGCACTGCGAACCGACCTGGGTGCGCCCGACTCCGGTGGCGCCTTCGTGTACGGGGTGTACGACAACTCGCCCGCCGCTGAGGGTGGTATTCAGCCCGGTGACGTCGTGCTCCAGATCGGGGACACCGAGATCCAGAACGGAGGCGACCTGGTTCGCTCGATCGCAACCCTGCCTCCGGGCGATGAAGTCGCGGTACGCGTACTCCGTAACGGTGCGCAGACCGAACTGACAATCAAGACGAGTGTCCGGGACAGTCAGGCCGGTGCCGATACACAGCAGCTGTGGCCGGGACTTGCCGTGCAGCCCCTGACCGATCAGATCCGCTCTCAGCTGGATCTCTCGCGACGGACCGACGGCGTAGTGGTTGCCTCGGTGACCGACGGAACGCCCGCCCAGGGAAGCGGCATTCGCCGTGGCGACGTGGTCACCACCGTCAACGGGACCACGATCGAGTCGGCGCAGGACTTCTACCGCGCCCTCGCCGGGATGGATTCCCGGGAAGTGCAGTTCCGCGTCCTGCGGGACGGCAACACCGTCATCCTCGGATTCGTCCGACCCCGCTAACGCTCCTCCTCCCGGATCCCGGTCAGGTGCGGAACCTCCGCACCTGGTCGTGGATCCGGTTTACGCTATCTCCGAGTTCCTGCAGGCTGTTGTTCAGATTCGTCACCGATTCATTGATCTGATCGGCGCCGGTCCGGATCTCCGTCACCGCTCCCTGAACCTCGGTCCCAATCTCGCTGTTCTGGCGGTTGAGTTCGGTGATCTCTCCGGTGAGACCGCTGACCGTCCGGGACTGTTCGTCGATCGTCATGATCGCGTCGCGGATCGACACCACCGCCCGGGTTACCTCGTCCATTCCCGTTGACAGTTCAGAGACGGTACTCTCGATCTCCGCAAATGCGTCGCGGGTACCGCGTGTGCTGTCGGTGACCGATCCAAAGGTGGAGCGCATCGATTCGAAGGCGCCGTTGATCTCGGTGATCAGGTCGACGCTGCCGCGGAGGCTGTCGTGGATCGCCTTGGCGTTGTCCGCCGACGTCTCGGCGAGTTTGCGAATCTCCTCCGCCACCACGGAGAAGCCGCGGCCCGCCTCGCCGGCGTGAGCGGCCTCGATCGCGGCGTTCATCGAGAGCAGATTGGTCTGGGATGCGATGCCGTTAATCACGCTGGTGGCTTCCAGCATCTGATCGGTACGTCGCGCCAGCTCCTCGGCCTTTGCGCTCAAGTCGTCCAGGTGCTCCGAGCTCCGGGATACCGCTTCGCTCAGCTGGTCGACCTCTTCCACGCGGCGCGTGGCGGTTGAGCGGATGCTCGCCGACTGGGCGTTCATCTCCTCGACCGACGCCGAGGTCTGTTCGATGGCGCTGACCTGGGCGTTCACCTCCGCCTCCATGCGCCCGATCGCCGCCGTGATCTCCTGGACTTTCCCGGCGGTCGATTCGATCGACTCGTGGAGACGGTCAACCGAGGACGACACGCTTCCGATGTTCGAGGCGATCTCGTTGACCGACGACGCGGTCTCCGTGGCGTTGGCCACAATCTCGTCCTTTTCCGCCGACAGCGAGTTGGTGTCGGCTGCCACCTGACGGATCAGATCCGCCAGCGAGGCGATGAACCGGTTGAAGCGTTTCGCGAGGACTCCCACTTCGTTGTGTCCGTGGACGGTGAGTTCCTGGGAGAGGTCAGCCTCGCCGCTGGCGATCTCGTCGAGCTGCTCCGACACGAGGACGATCGCCTTCACCGCCCGGCGAACGAGTACCCGGAGGATGAAGAACGCAAGCAGTGCCACCACCAGACCGGTCACCAGGGTGGCGAGCCGGATTTGCGCCAGCGGCGCCTCCGAGATCGCCGTGGGAACGGTGGCCACGAGGTAGTAGTCGCTGTTCAGGACGCGACGGGAGGCGACGAAAACGTCTCCCGGCACCGCCCGCACCGACAGCTGCTCCTCGTTGCGGACAAGCCGCTCGGTGCCGTCTCCGGTGATCATCCCGGCGGTAAGGTCCGGCACAAAGTCGGTAATGGTCGCTCCGGCGTGGGCAGGGTTGGCCCCAGCGAGGATCGTTCCCGCGGTGTCCACCAGGAAGAGCTCGCCCCCCTCGTGGGCCGCACTGGCCGGGACCACCGACGAGACGTTGAGGCCGACACCGGCAACGCCGATGCGCTCACCCTGAACCTCCACGGGAGTGTTTACGAACAGGAGGGTGTTGTTCAGCTCCTGGTTGTAGTCGAGGTTGAGGACGTACTCCCCGTCCATGGCCAGGGCATCGAAGAACCAGCTGTCGTCGGGGTCCTCCCGGCTCACGGTGTCCAGGAGTCGAACGCCGTCGGCCCAGTAGTGGCCGGTCTCGGACCCAACGAGGAAGGCGTGGTAGTAGCCCTGGTTCCGCACCAGCCGATCCAGGCGCTGGAGAACGATCGTACGCAGCTGATCGTCCGGTTCGCCCTCCTGAAGCCACGTCTCGATCGCCGGATCCGCGGCGAGGACTCGGCCGGTTTCGATTGCAGCGGACATGGTCGCCTCGACCGCCGACTTGGCGTCGCCGGCCTGTGCAACGACCAGTCGCGGGACGATGTGGTCTTCAAGGGCGACATCCGCCCGGAGATAGCTGAACGTTCCCACCGCGGCGACACCCGCGATGATCACCAACAGTACAGGGACGAGGATTGCGTATTCGAGTCGCCGGTTCATACATGTGAGTATTTCGCAATCCCGGCGGAATGACCACCGTAACGGGAATGAGATTTCCGTGAGAGGGCCAGGTAATCGTTTTCAATGCACCGGAGGGGCGAGCAGCGTCGGCACAAGGGAGGCGGTGCCGTGCGAGTCGGTCACCCGAGCGCCCGCGGGCGGAACAGAACCGCCGCCTGGTCCTGGCTGCTGGCGCGCAGTTCCCACGGGGCGTCGGAAACGTCGGCGATGTGAATCACCGAGGCCCATTGGGCGTCGACGCCGGGAGTGTCCACGAGCGCGTTCGGTTCACCCTCCACCAGTTCCGGCGCGAATGAGTCTGCGGTGCTCGCCTCCCGGTAGGCGAGGTAGAGGAGGTCCTCCTCCACCATCTCGTTGAAGAAATGCGTCCCGAGGGAGAGGTCCGCCACGAGACTGTCGTGAATGCGGTCGATCTCTACCAGGACGCGGGTCGTGCCGATGTCCTGGACCTGCACCGGAATGCCCAGGGCGGGCGTGCTGGTGCCCCAGCGTCCGGGGCCGATGAGGACGGTGTTGCCCCCGAAGGCGGTGATCGTGCGCAGCACCCGCGCCAGCTCGCGTTTCCGGGCCTCCGACAGGGCCGCAAAGGCGCCGGGACGTACGTACACCACCCGCTCCACGGTGAGGGTGCGGCTGTGCCCGATCACGGCGCCGCAGCGGAGCACCACCGCGGATTGCGGCACCTCCGGCAGTTCTACCGGTGGTACGTGGACCCCCTGGGCCTGCAGCGGCCGGCACTGGACTACGCTGATCCGGTAGGGACGTTCCTCGTCGTCCTCGCGAATGTTGATGGTGAACTCAACGTCAACTTCGCTCCGGTAGACGCGCCGCAGTGCGGCCAGCATCTCCCGGAGGTCCGTCACCAGAGCGGTGCGGGTCAGGAGTCGTTCAAAGGTGAGTGTCCACGCCAGCTCCCTGTCCACATCCCGTCGGCGCGCCAGTTCGCGGTCGCGTTCGGCCACCAGGGTGAGCGGAAGAGGAAGCCGTTCCTTCAGGAGGTCTGCGAAATAGACGCTTCGAAGCGTCTGCCGAGCCAGATCCAGCACGTCCACCCGCCGCTGGCTGTGGCGCCGGATCTCTTCCGGTGATCCGTCCGGACGTCGCTCCGGCGCGTTCAGCGCCACGACCCGCGTGTAGTCATCGTCGGCGCGGTCGACAGCCCGCGTGCCAAGACCGAACACCAGACGAACCAGACCCGCGTCGGGGTCGATCGAACGGTGCCACGCCCACGGATTGTACGAGAACGCCACTCCCGCGAGGTGCGGAAAGAACCATCGCCCCCCAAGGGTTCCCGCCGAGTGACGATCGCCGGACACGCGCTGCACCAGCAGTCCCATCTGTTCGTCCTGGTCCAGAATCCCGCGCTTCTTCCGGTACGCCAGGGCCTCATCGCTGATCGTGCTCGCGTAGATCCGGCGCACCGCGGCGAGGAACTCCTGCAGGCGTTCCGCACGGCTGCCCTGCATCGTGCAGAACACGCTCTCGTATTTGCCGGCGAAGGCGTTGCCGAAGTTGTCCTCCAGCAGACTGGAGGACCGGACGATGATCGGCGAGGTTCCGAAATAGTCCAGCATGTCCGCAAAGCGGTCCAGGATGTACTCCGGGAAGCGTCCGTTGAGCATTCGCTGCCGGACGTCCTCGTTGTCGGTCAGAACGCGGTCGGGGTCCTTCTGCCGCTGCCGGTCCCACCAGCAGTCGTTGATCACCAGGAAGGTGTAGTACACGTCGGAACCCACGAAGAAGGAGTCGTGCGCTTCGAGGATCCGGGGCCAGCGGCCGTCACCGCGCCACAGGATCGCGTTTGCCAGCAGCATCCCTACCGCTTTGCCCCCGATGTGTCCGGTGCCGACCATCCGTTTCCAGATCGCCACCACGTCGCCCAGAGACAGGTGTTCCCGCGCGAGTTCCAGAATTCGTTCCTCCCGCGACACGATCAGTTCGAGAAGCTGCTCCTTCTTTTCCGCCGCCGCAGCCTGCGGTGCGCGCCCCGCCTCCACTTCCCGCAGGCGGGTCTCGGCATCAAGGAACGCGCGGTCCCAGACACCCACCATGCGGTAGCTCGCGCTGCGGAGACCCGGCCACGGTCGGGTGTTCAGGACCGGGACGATGTCGGAGCTTGCGGTCACCGGTTCGAAGCGGGCGTCGTCGGCCCAGCGGAACAGCGTGAACGCCGCGGTTGCATCGCGCCCGTCCAGCTTCACCGGCTGGACGAAGACCGACCCGTCGTGGCGAAACACGTCCATCAGGATCTGCGTCGTTTCGGTGATCGGCTCAACGGTGTGGTAGGAATGAAAAAAGCGCTCCAGGGAGAAGTAGGCCACACTCTCGGTGCGAAGGATGAGCGGACAGGTGAGCTGAAAGAAGTTGCCGATCATGCGGTCGGAGTAGTAGCGCTGGCTGAGGTCCGAGAGCGAGTCGAAGAACAGCACCCCCCGGTTTCCGTGGCCGACGATGTGGCGGTGCACGGTGGTGATAAAGTGCTCAAAGCCGTGGTCCAGCGGAAGGACCACCTCGTCGATCTGCCACTCCTCCATCTCGGCGACGGAGAAGAGTCGCGGGTGCTGGGCAAAGCGGAAGTATACCAGCTCCGCGGCGGACGATTCCGCCTCCGCCGGCGATGCTGCCGCGCGGGCCAGTGCCCGGCAGAACAGCCGGTACTCATCGAGGTCGTCCACCCGCCAGACGACGTTGTCGCCGGCGCGCAGGCCATTCAATAGCGCATCGAGACCGGAAAGCCCGGTGTGATCTACGGGTGACACGCACCCAGTGTAGAACGGATCGGCGGTGCTTGACACGGAGTTATACAAAGTATTACGCTGAATTACATGGTAATACGACTTGCGATTCCGGCGATGGTGTTCGCCCTGTCAGCTGCAGTGATTCCCGCCGCCGGTCAGGGGGAGGTCCCGGAGGCGATGCCTCCCGCGGAGGTCACCAGCGTCCCGGAGATCGATCCGGTGGCGCTGGGCGACGACGAAGTTCTCCACGTTGTTGCGTCCACCAGTATCGTCGGCGACGTGGTGTCGGCGGTGGCGGGGGACCGGGCCCGGGTCAAGACCCTCATGGCACGGGGGCAGAACCCCCACGGCTACACGCCGGCGCCGCGGGATATTGCCGAGATCGAGCGGGCGGATCTGGTGTTCACCAACGGCTTCGACCTCGAGGAGAATCTGGTTCAGACCGTGCGAACCACCGCGTCGGGACCCGTGGTACCCGTATCGGCGGGCATCACTGTGTCGGGCGAGGGTGACGCCGCCCACGGCGAAGAACTTCACGGCGAAGACTCCCACGGTGACGATGACCACGATCACGGTCCCGTCGATCCCCACGTGTGGTTTGACCCGGCCAACGTGATGCACTGGACGGAGACGATCGCCGCTGCCCTCGGTGCCGCCGACCCCGACAACGCCGACACCTACGTACAGAACGCCGAGACGTACCGTCGACGCCTGGAAGAGCTCGATGGCTGGATTCGCCGGCAGGTCGATACGATCCCGCAGGATCGTCGCAAACTCGTGGTGGACCACGCCTCGCTCGGGTGGTTCGCAGAGGCCTACGGCTTTGCGGTGGTGGGTGCCGTGATCCCCGCAACGACGGACCAGGCGGAGCCCTCGGCGCAGGACGTGGCGCGACTGGTGGAACTGATCCGACGGGAGCAGGTTCCCGCGATTTTCGTGGGTGAGACCGCGGGGCGTGGGGTCCAGGCGATGGTCGATGCCGTAGCGGAGGAAGTCGGCTATCGCGTCCGGGTCGGGCGTCTTCTCACCGGCTCGCTGGCGCCGGCGGGGCAGCGAGGTGATTCCTACACCGGGTTCATGGAATACAACGTCGGACAGATCGTGCGAAACCTGTCAGACTGACCGCCATGAAGATCCTGACGCGGCTGCAGTACGGTGGAAGCTGCCACATTCCCGCGGTGCCGGACACGGCGGCGCTCTCCGTCCGCGGGGTCTCGTTCCTGTATCACGGTGCGTCGGAGGAAACCCTCTCCGCTGTCGACCTGGATGTCAGCCCCGGCGAACGGGTTGCTCTGGTGGGACCGAACGGCGCCGGGAAATCCACGCTGCTGAAACTGGTCCTCGGTCTGGAGCAGCACACCCGCGGTACGATCAGCGTCTACGGTAATCCCGCTCACACCTGTCTTCACCGCGTTTCGATCGTGCCGCAGCGCAGCTCCGTCGACTGGCGTTTTCCGGTGACGGTGCGGCAGGTGGTAATGATGGGACGCTACGTGCACCTTGGATGGTTCAAACGCCCCGACGGTGAGGATCGGGACCGTGTCGAAACCGCTCTGGAGATGATGGAGATCGGTCATTTGGGGGACCGGCAGGTGGGGGAGCTCTCCGGCGGACAGCAGCAGCGTGTCATGCTCGCTCGCAGCCTCGCCCACGACGCCGACCTCATGCTCATGGACGAGCCGCTCAACCACGTCGATATCTCCACTCAGGAGCTGATTTTCCACACGCTGGAACGTCTCACGGCCGCGGGAAAAGCGGCGATCGTCAGCACCCACGATCTGGGGATTCTCAGCGTGCACTTCAGCCGCGCGGTCTTCCTCGATCACCGGGTGATCGCCGACGGGCCGGTCCGGGAGGTGCTGACTCCGCAGACGATCGCCGAAGCCTACGGGTTTGAGTTTCACAAGGACTATCCGGAGGGTACGAGCAATGATCGACTGGCTCATTGAACCGCTGCAGTACGCCTTTGTCGTCCGGGGCCTGGTCGCCGGGCTGCTCGCGGCGGTCGCGTGCGCCTCTCTCAGTGCCTTCGTGGTGTGGCGCGGCATGGCCTTCGTCGGCGACGCCCTGGCTCACGCGATTCTTCCGGGCATCGTGGTGGCCTACGCCCTGGGTATCAGCCTGTTCATCGGGGCGCTGGGTGCGGCCGTGCTGGCCGTGTTCGGGATCGGGCTCTTTTCCCGGCGCGGTCACCTGCGAGAGGACACCGCGATCGGAGTGATCTTCGCGGGGTTTTTCGCCCTCGGCATTTTCCTGCTCAGCCGGATGGTGAGTTTCCAGGACCTCGGGCATATCCTCTTCGGGAACATCCTGGGAGTCGCCGCCGGGGATCTTGTCGCCATGGCGATCGTTGTCGCCCTGGTGATTGCCGGTGTGGCGGTCGGCTTCAAGGAACTCCTGGTGACCTCCTTTGACCCGTCCCACGCTGTGGCGATCGGCCTGTCGCCGGAACTGCTGCGCTACGGACTGCTGATGCTGCTGGCGCTCACCACGGTGGTGGCGATCCAGACGGTGGGGGTGGTGCTGGTTCTGGCGTTGCTGGTAACGCCGGGGGCGGCGGCGTCGATGATCTCCCGGCAGATGGTCCGGATCATGGGTCTGTCGATCGTGTTCGCGATCGTCGCCACGATCGTGGGCTTTTACGCCTCCTACTACGCCAACGTTGCGTCGGGCTCCGCGATCGTCCTCTCGCTGACGGTGATATTTCTGGTGGCGTGGGGTGTGGGCCAGCGCCGGCGTTCCGCGTCCTACGGCGGGTAGGCGGAGCTACCGCCGACAACACCGCGGGGGACGGCACGGATTGGTGCCGCGTCCGTCTACCGGTACCGCGTCCGTCTACCGGTGCCGTGCCGCCGGCGCCTCATCGGGGTGGTCGTCGCAGGCGATGTGGCTCTCGCCGCAGACGTCGCAGGTCACCAGGTGGTGGTGCTGCGTGAACGCCTCCCAGTGCTTCATCTGGTTGGGGGTGAGCGTTCCGGACCCGTGGCACAGGGGGCACTCGAACTTCAGCGCCTGCAGAACCGCCTGCCGGATGAACTCCGACCGGTTGGGCATCACGCGGAGCTGTTCCGCGAGGGCGCCGTCGACCTTGAAGGTGATCACTTCATCCTTGTGTGTCATGGCGACGAAGTGTAATACAAAGTATTACAAACGTCAACCGGCAACCGGCGGCCGGCGACAGCTCGCTCCGAGGAAATGCGCGCTTCCGATGCCGGCTCCCGATGCCGGGAGTGTTCTCCGGCGCCGGTTACTCCGCGGTCAGCTGCGACTGCAGCGCTGTCAGCGCGTCGTGGAGCTGGTTCCGGTAGCCGACCCACGCCTCGAACTGGTCGACCCACGTCTCCTCGCCGTCCCCCGGGTCGAAGCCGATAAACACGCGATCGCCGATCACCGTCCGCGGCCACCCGCGGGTGTTGGAGTCGTAGGCGTCCATGACGGCAGCGAAGTACTCCTGGTTGGCGCGGTTGTCCGTTACCTGGATCTCAAAGCGCTGGAACGAGATGTTCGGAAAATCGTCTTCGATCTCCGCGAGCCAGCGCAGCTCGTTGTGACAGTGGGGACAGGCATCACTGTAGAACAGGATGAGCGTCTCCTGCGGGTCCAGGGCCACCCCCGTCGGGGAGGGTATCTGCGCGGTGTCTGCGGCTCCGTCGGCAAACACCGGCGTCGCCAGGGCGAGTACGATCAGACCGATGACGGTCATGGCGGGCAACAGTCTCATGCCGCAAAGCTACGGCAAAGCAGATTGCAGGGCAAGGGCCGTCGGGTGATACTGGGGACATGAATCCCCACGAACCGCTCGTATCCACCTATTCCATCGTCGCGATCGACCGGGACGCCGGTCTCATGGGTGTCGCCGTTCAGTCGCACTTCTTCGCCGTCGGAGCGCTCGTCCCCTGGGCCCGCGCCGGCGTCGGGGTCGTGGCCACGCAGTCCGTGGTCAACCCCGGGATCGGGCCCCGGGGCCTGGACCTCCTGGCCGGCGGCGAATCCCCCGCCGCCGCCGTGGACCGGCTGGTGACGGAGGACTCCGCCCCGGAGGTTCGGCAGTTCGCGCTGCTGGCTGCTGACGGCGCCGTCGCCACGCATACCGGACACCGGTGCATCGCCGCCGCCGGCCACGTCCACGGAGACGGGTTCTCGGTCCAGGCGAACATGATGGACAGACCCGGCGTGCCGGAGGCGATGGCGCGGGCGTGGGAGGAATCCTCCGGGGCGCTCCCGGACCGTCTGGTGGCGGCGCTTCAGGCGGCGGAGGTGATCGCGCAGACCGGCGCAAGCGTGGAAATCATGACGCCCGACCGCAGCTTCGCCCCAGAGGTGATGGGCATGAACCTCGTGCCTTACATGCGCAGCCTTCAGGACAAGCCCGTGACCATGACTGTCGCCCGCCGCCTCAGATCGGTCGCGCGGGCGGGCAACCGGCTGCTGGCCACCATCGGCACGGATTACTCCGGTCATGTCTATGAGGCGGAATTCGATCAGGTTGTGGTCAATCACGGCACATTGCCGCTCGATACGCTTTACCACGATCTGCGCCCGCTCTCGCACAATGGCGGGGCGGTCGATCACGACGCGCTCCTCGCCCTTCGGCCCCAGGCCCTCGCCCCGAACCCTGACGGTGCCTTCCAGCTCTTCCGTATCGGCGATGCGGTCAGTTCACGCAATATCCACGCCGCCATTCACGATGCGCTGCGCCTCCTCGCCCCGCTCTGAGCGGGATCACAGATGCGCGCCCGGTCCGTCCTGCCGGAAACGGACGATCATGACGCCTAACTCGTCCGCATCCCGATAGACCGTCTGGCGCGGAATGCGCACAACCGGACGGCGTGCCTCGTCCCCCTTGCGCCACGGGCGCGAGGTGGTCATGCAGCGCGCCTCCTGCCCGCCGAAATCGGCCATCGGAGGCACCTCGCGCATGAAGACAAGGCCCCGCACCAGCGCCTCACCGTCAAGAAAGACGGCACCCGAGCCCAGGACCCGCGTCGCCGCCCCCTTGGTCAGCACGGATTGCCGCTCGCTCTGCGCCCAGACCCCGCAGACCAGCGTGCGGCCCTGCGCCTCGCGCAGATCGACGGCGACGGTGATGCCACCGCCGCTGTCATAGCTGCCCCCGTCGAGCACCGGATCGGGCCCGAGACGCGCCACGACCTGTGGCCCGGTGGCGAGCGAACAGGCAGAGAGAGCAAGCGTTGCAGCAAGGGGAAGGGCAAGGCGCATCATTCAGGGCTCCGTGATCAACTGTGCCTTTACGGAACATAGGGGATCGCGCGCGCCTTGTCAGCGCCGCGGCTCAGGCCGAGGCGGCGAATGCCTCGGTTTCCTTCAACATTTCGGGATACCACTTTTCCAGCGCAGGCAGGAACCCGTCCCGCAACCGCCCCACCTGCGCAGGGCTCAGGTCCTCGCGCCATACGCCCGCCTGCCCCCGCGCAAAGAATTTCTGCATCCCCTGCGGCCGTTCGACGAAGCCGAGCGCCTCCTCCTGCTTCCGCATCGCCTCGAAGCTGGTCGCCTTGACCGCGCGGGCAAGTTTCGGCCCGTCCACCTTGACGCGCAGGAACTTCTCCAGCAGACCGCGCATGGCCTTGCCCGGGCTCGCCAGCAGATCCTCGTAGCGCACAACATGAAGCGGCAGGCCCGCGGCATGGGTCCAGGTATGAATGTGATCGTCCCACCGGCCCAGCAGATCGTAGATCCCGCTCGACGTGCCCATGAGCGTGTCGGGGTTGAGCATCCGGTCGATGGCCTCGTCAAGCCCGCAATTCTGATGCCGCGCGAAGGAAGGCGCGAGATCGAACGGGTTGCGCAGGATATAGATCGCCGCCGCCGTCACCTCGGGCGGGATCACGTCCTGATCGAAAAGGCGGATCGGCTGGCAATGGGTCTTGACGAAGTGATGATCGGGTTTGGAGGCCGCAATGAGGCGCAGCGCCTTGCCGCGCACGGCCATCCACTCTTCGAGATTGCCGCCGTGATACTTGCCGCCCGCCGCCGCATCGAAGAAATCCGCCCGCGTGTCACCGGTGGTGAACTGGCGCAGGTTGTTGATATCCGGTGCCTTTCCCGGCGGCATGAAGTAATGGGCCAGAAGCGACCGCATCCAGGTATTGCCGGATTTGGGATAGCTCGCCAGCCAGATGATCCGCCTCAGTTCATTCATGCCAGATACCCGTAGCGTTTCATCGTGGCCCCCATCTTCTGGCGGATCATCGCCGCCAGTTCGGGGGCAAGATCGGTCTTCCACTGGTCCTTCCGGCCCTTGCGGAAGAACCGATCGGCTTCCTTCGGGCGCTCGACAAAACCCGCCGTGGCTTCCTGCCGGGCCAGCTCGTCGAAACTCGAATAGCGGATGGCACGGCGCAGGCGGTCGGCATCGATCGGCACGCCGATATGCGTGAGCACCTTGCCGAAATGCGTCTCGGGGTCGTCGAGCAGATCCTCGTAACGCACCAGCAGGCGCGGCCAGGGGGCCGGGGGCCCCATCCATGAAAGGACATGGTTCTCCCAGGAACCGAGATACTGCGCTACCGTGGTCTCGGTGGGCAGGTTGCCATTGTCGGGGTGACAGATCCTTGTCGCCGCATCCTCGACCGTGATCGCGTAATGGCGCGCGTAGGAGAGCACCATGTCAAGCGGGTTGCGCAGGATATAGATGGCGCTGCGCGTATGGTGATCGGGAATGAGCGGCACCCCGTCGGGGGCCACGCGCGCGTTGTGGGTCTTGACAAAGTTGACATCCGCCCCGTTTGCGGTGATCGCCCGAAGCACCGGCTCGCGCAGGCGCAGGCAGAGCGCGAGATCGTGCTGGTCGATCACGCGGCCGACGACCCGGTTGTACATCTTGACCATGGCATCGCCCATGGCAAAGCGGTGCGCTTCGTTGATCGGCACCGGCTTGCTCGCATTGATCAGATAATTGGCAAGGAAGAGACGGGTCCAAGTGTTGCCCGACTTCGGATAGGAAGCAAGCCAGACGATGCTCCTGCGCGTGGTCATTCCAGATACCCGAAGCGTTTCATCGTCTCG